>JBKEAD010000173.1:0-5999 GCA_047971915.1 Chthoniobacterales bacterium | reverse complement strand
AATCGGAAGGTGTAGGCGGCAGTGAGTGCTACGGCAGAAGCGGAGACCCAGAAAAGCGGGGTGTTATTTTCTAACGCCCAAGCAATGATGGTGTCTTTGCTGAAGTAGCCGCTGAATCCAGGAAAACCAACGAGTGCTAGCGAACCGAACAGTGCACAGAAAAAGGTGATGGGCATTTTGTTTTTGAGGGAGCCCATTTTCCAGATATTTTGCTCGTGGTGCATGCCGACGATTACGGAACCAGCGCAGAGGAAGAGTAGGCACTTAAAGAAAGCGTGCGTGAAGAGGTGAAACATCGAGACCTCTGCGCTCGGTGCTATGCCGATGCCCATGACCATGTAGCCGAGTTGGGAAATAGTGGACTAAGCGAGGATGCGCTTGTTGTCGTCTTGCTGCAGCCCCATGAGTCCGGCGACGAAGCAGGTGATGCCGCCCACCCAAGCAATGACAGTAAGCGCGACTTCGGAAAAGGCGAGGAGCGGATAGATGCGTGCGAGCATGTAAACTCCGGCTGCCACCATCGTTGCCGCGTGCAGGAGCGAGGAGACGGGCGTGGGACCCTCCATCGAATTTGGAAGCCAGACGTGGAGCGGCATTTGGGCAGACTTGCCGACCGTGCCGCAGAAGACGAGGATGAGTCCGGCGGCTAGAAAACCGGGGTAGGCTTGGAAAATCTCAGCGGAGACATTGAGTTCGCTAAATGCAACCGAGCCGACGGCATACCAGAGAAAGAGAATGCCTAGGAGAAAGCCGAAATCGCCAATACGGTTGACGAGAAAAGCTTGCTTGGATGCTTCAGCAGCGGCATTTCTTTTGAAAAAATGTCCAATGAGAATATAGGAGCTTACACCGACAAGCTCCCAGAAAATGAACATCATGATGAAGTTGTCTGCGAAGACGATTCCGAGCATGGAGAATAAAAAGAGACTCAGCCCCGCAAAATAGCGGGTGTAGCCTTCTTCTTTGGCCATGTATCCGAGAGAGTAAATGAAGACCAGAGAGGCAACATTCGTCACCACGAGAGCCATTACTTTACTCAAGTGATCGACCGTGACCCCCATGGCGACTTGGAAGTTGTCTCCAAAATCCATCCAGTAAAACCCATTTGGTTCGACCGTGTCGGGCTGAAAGAAAAGATACCAGCTTAGCACGCAGGAAAGAAGCGTCGCCACGATTGCAAGTCCAGCACTAAAGATCCGCGAGCTGCGTCCGATTAGAAGAATCAACGCGGCTGCGACAAAGGGCGCAAATAAAATAATCCAAGGAGCGAGTTGTGGAGTCATGATGTCGTAGCTGGTCCTTAGTATCTCAGTGTGTCGAGGTCTTCGACGTGGGTTGTTTGTTTAGCGCGGAAGAGGGCTACGATGATCGCCAGCCCGACGGCGACTTCGGCGGCGGCTACGGTGATGATAAAGAAAACCATCACCTGCGCGTTGTAATTTGGGATACCCTCTACGAGGTTGAAGCGCGAAAAGGCGACGAGTGAGAGGTTGGCGGCATTTAGCATGAGCTCCATGCCCATAAAAATGATGATGATATTGCGGCGGAGCAGGACGCCGGAGAGTCCGATGAGAAAAAGAAGCCCGCTGGCTATAAGATAGTGACCTAGAGTAAGCATAGCGCTATTTGAGTTCCTTTCGGCTGAGCAGGACAACCCCAACCGTGGCTACGAGGAGTAGCACGCCCAGAATTTGCAAGGGTAAATTATAGTGTTGGAAGAGGGTCATGCCGATTTCTTTTACATCACTTTCGACGGGAAATGCGAATGTTGGGATTCCCTGTGCCGTGGCAGGGAAGGAGCCAACGGTGCGAATGAGGAGATTAGCGAGTGCTACGAGGACAACACCGCCTCCGAGAAAGACAGATATTTTTATTTCCCGACGAGACTCAGCCTTTAGGTCAAGAAGCATGATGATAAAGAGAAAGAGAACCATCACCGCACCCGCATAGACGAGCACCTGGACGATGCCGATAAAGTAGGCATCTAGCGTGATGAATAAAGCCGCCAGAGCGATGAAACTCATTACAAGACTCATGGCACTTGAGACCGGGTTTCTAAAGATAATGACCCCTAGCCCGAAGAGGAGCATTAGCGAGGTGAATATCCAAAAAAGAGTGAGCTGCATAAGGCGGGTTTAATTTAAAAAGTCAGGGAGAGCGGGTTTATTTTTTGTCATCCCATTTATTTACGAGACCGGTCATCACGCCGCCTAGTTCGTAGAGCTTGGCTTTGTCGTGAACCATGTCTTTGCGTGCGTAGCCTGAGATGGAGTAATCTTTGCGTAGGAAAATCGCCTGCTCCGGGCAGACCTCTTGGCAGAGGCCGCAGTAGATGCAGCGAATCATGTCGATTTCAAATTCTTTGGGCCGTTTTTCGACTTTGCCCCATTTGGAGTCTTGCGGAATTTCCTCGGGTTTTATCGTGATGGCGCGGGGCGGACAGATAAACTCGCAAAGCTGGCAAGCCACGCAGCGTTCGCGCCCGTAGTCGTCGGCAACCAGCGTCGGTGCGCCGCGATAGTGCGCGGGCAGATGCGCATCCCAACGCTCCTCGGGGTATTGCATGGTGACTTTCGTCTCGCCTGCAAGCATTTTGCGGACATGACGAAAGGTGATCCTGAGCCCGCCAATGAGTGCCGGGAAATACATTTTTTCCCAGAAGGAGAGTTTTGGTCGTTTTACAGCGATGGCCATGTTTTTAAAAAATTCTTTGGATGGGCTTATTTGACATACACGAGGATGAGGGCCGTGATGAAGATATTCAAGAGAGCAATTTCAAATACAAAATACCAACCGAGCTTCATGATCTGGTCGTAGCGGAAACGCGGCAATGCCCAGCGAACCCATATCATAAATAGCAAGATACCAATGACTTTTGCAAAAAAGACAGCGATATTTACCAAGCCCCAGAACCATCCGGCAGAGCCATCGGGGATGAAGGGGAGGCTCCAACCGCCGAGGAAAAGCGTCACGATGACTCCCGATCCGGTAATCATCGCGGCGTATTCCCCAAGGAAAAAGAGGGCAAATCCCATCGAAGAATACTCGGTGTGGTAGCCGCCGACGAGCTCTTGTTCAGCCTCGGGCAAGTCGAAAGGCAGGCGGTTTGTCTCTGCGAAAATGGATACAGTAAAGATGATAAAAGATATCATCAACGGGATCCAAAGCAGGATGCGCTGGAGCGAAAAGCCTGCTTGGAAGCTTGCCAAGATGCTGGCTGGATCAGAGATGGCAGTTTTTAAATCAAAGCCTTCGGGCCAAAATGGTGCTACTAACCAACCGTTTTCGACTTGATAACGCACGATGTCGGGAAGATTCAGCGTGCCAATCACCATAAAAATGGGAATGACGGACAGCCCCATTGAGAGTTCGTAGGAGATCATCTGCGAACTGGAGCGAATCCCGCCCAAAAAGGGGTATTTGGAGTTCGACGCCCAGCCGGCGAGCACGATTCCATACACTCCGAGAGAAGCGACGGCAAAGACCCACAAGACGCCGATATTGACATCGGCGATGACCATTTTGACCCCAAATAATTCACTGCCGAAGGGAAGAACGGCTAATACCAAGAGCGATGGGATCATCGCCAGCATCGGCGCGATGAGGTAGTAAAAACGATTTGTGCTTTCGGGAATAAAGTTTTCCTTCAGCAGCAGCTTCATGGCGTCGGCAATGGGCTGGAAGAGTCCGGCTGGTCCGACGCGGTTTGGTCCGACGCGATCTTGAATGATGGCACTTACGCGACGCTCGGCATAGACCGTGTAGGAAACGAGGCCGAGAATGAGACCAAGCAGGGCAGCTATCTTGGCTAGCGTGGTCCACGTGAGAAAAATCTCGGGCTGCATCAAAAAGGCTAAGGTCTCGCTCATGCGTTAAAGGTTTCGGTTTGTCGGTTTTTGGTTAGGTTTTAAAATACTAGGTTCTAGTGCGAAGTTTCGGGGGATTAGCGCGGCATAGTGCTTGGGAAGGGTTCGCGATCTGTAACCCAAGGCAAGTCGAGCTGTGTTCCCAAGTCACCGATTTTGGATAGGGAGAGATCGGCGAGTGCGGGATGCTTGGTCGCCATTTGCTTGAAAACTTCTTCGATGGTGTAGATTCCATTTTGTCCCGAGACGGCTTGGATGAGGTCTCGGAGGATTTCCCAGTCGTCGCGAGCGTCGCCGGGTGGTGTGACGGCTGCATTTAGGCGTTGCAGGCGGCCTTTTATATTGATCATCGAGCCGCGTTTTTCGACAAAGGCACTGCTGGGGAGTAGAACGGTGGCGAGCGGAGTTGTTTTGTTGGTGCGGAGATCGACGACGATGAGAGAGTCTAACTTGGCTAAGTCTGCCTCGGAAATACCTGCGGCAACGGCGTCTTCTTGCAGGCAGACGAGTGCTTTGATACGGCCTTCTTGGATGCCGGAGATGATTTGCTTTAGCTTCTCGCCGGGTTTTTCTCCGGTCAGTCCGTTTAGGATAGCTCCGTTGGTATTTGGATTGCCGTCTCGCGAGATGAGGAACCCGTCACCGGCTTGCTCGCGGGGCAAGATATCTACGGCTTCGGTTTTTAGAGCTTGAGCCAGCCGTGTCGCGAGGAACATTTCCTCGTTGGTCAAGCGACCTGAGGCGAGAATGGCGATTTCTTCGGGCTTGCGAACAGCTAATTCACGCTGCGCCTGCTCGAGCGCGACCTTCCAAGGCACACCCTCGCGAGCAGCTTTTTGTTCGCTTCCAGAGTCGCTAATTACGACTTTTGCTTCCGGCAGCACGGGGCGGCTCTCGTCGTGGATGTAGTGGAAATTGAGGCGATGGGAATCGGGCATCCAGCACGAATTTACAAAATCATTTTCGCGTGGCGTGATGCGGTGAACGACATTTTCGCGGCTGCCGATGATGATATTGGCACCGGTTCCGCAGTTTACGTCGATGGATTTTGTTTCTTTGAGAAACCAAACCCGCATTTTGAAACGGAAATCTTTGGAGGTCAGCGCACCGACTGGACAGATGTCTGCGGTATTTAGAGAGTAGTTATTATCGAGACGTTTGTTTGGATAAACCCCGAGGGTCGTGTGGCTGCCGCGCTCGGTAAAGCCGAGGACATCGTCGTCCGCGATTTCTTTCATAAAGCGGATACAGCGTGAGCACATGATGCAGCGTTCGTCGTCTAATACAATGCGCTCGCCGATATCGACGCGCTTTGGTTTTTTGACCTTGTCTTCGAGAAAACGGGAGTGTCCTTGCCCAAACTCGACACTGTATTCCTGGAGGTGGCATTCGCCGGCTTGATCGCAAATCGGGCAATCCAAGGGGTGATTGATGAGGAGAAACTCCATGACGCCGTTTCGACATTCCTCGACAAGCGGTGAGCTGGTGCGAACGGCCATGCCTTCGCTGATCTCCGTAGCACAAGAGATGGCGGGTTTAGGCATCCAGTTAATTTCCGGGCGACCGTCTTCGCCGACCACGGGTTTGCGGTCGGGCGTCATTTTCGGCATCCCCATTTCGACGAGACACATCCGGCAGTTACCGGGCGAACTCAGCTTGGGGTGGTAGCAGTAATGCGGGATGGATTTACCTGACTTGGTGCAGGCTTCAATGAGGCGGGTTCCTTTTGGGAACTGTAGCCATTCTCCGTCCACTTGGACGTTTAACATGGTTGTGCCGGTATCAACTGCGCTCATCTAAGGTTTTTTATATTAAGGTCGTTTTGTGAAAATTTTCACATAGTTAAGATAAAAACGGTTTATTACTCCTTTTTCAAGGTGCAAGCAAAACGATTTATTAATTGTATAAAATTTCCACGTAAATTTTGTTTATTCCGTCGGTGGGGTCAATAGACTGCTTTGGTCACTGAGGCGATTTGCTTGCAGTCCGGCCATGCGAGCGGATAAAGATGTTGGGTAATCTTTTAGCAAATTTTGAAAGAACTTTAAGGCGTCTTCATTGGCATCAGCATTCAAAAGAAATTCTCACTCTAGAAGAAAATCGTAAGTCGCGATATAGGAATACGAATAACTC
>JBKEAD010000154.1:0-11473 GCA_047971915.1 Chthoniobacterales bacterium | reverse complement strand
CTGCCGATGATCCTCCTCGCTCTTGCTGCATTTGGATCGGGCTGGCCAATTATCTCGAAAATTTTCTTCGACGTGCCGCATCCACACGATTCGCCCATGCTCTTGCATGTTGTTATTCTCGGATTTTTAGCTCTTGGACTCATCGTCGCATTTCTGCTCTATGCTAAAGGCCCGGAAAAAGATCCTGTCAGCATCCCCGCTTTTGCAAATCGCCTCTACATCGACGATGTTTACAACTGGATTGTCCGCTGCGTCCAAGGTGGCTTTGCTTCATTCTGTGCTTTCATTGATCGCTGGGTAATTGACGCGCTTGGTGTCCAGCTTCCCGCCAAAGCACTGTGGTTCGGCGGTTTCGTCCTTCGCTTTTTACAATTTGGAAACTTACAAGCCTACGCGTTTTTCTTCGCCGCCGGAGTCGTCGCACTGCTGTATATTATTTTAAGCAAATGAGTCCATTGATTTTCGCCATACTACTACCCATCCTCGGAGGCATTTTTTGCTTTGTCTCGCCGCAGCCACAAAAAACGGCGCGACTTACCGCTTTGGCAGGTTTTTTACTGACCCTCTACTTGTTTTTCTTCTACGACCGCGCAAATCCCGGATATCAATTCATGGCAGAATACGCCATTTTGCCCGGTTTCGGCTTGAATTTCCTACTCGGAGCAGACGGTTTTTCGCTCGTCATGCTGCTTTTAACCACCGTGGTCACGCTGGCCGCAGTCTGGGCAAGCTCTGTGCCTGAAAAATCTCCCGGTATCTACTACGGTAGCCTGCTTTTCATCTCGGCGGGGGCTATCGGTGCTTTCGTCTCCGTCGATGCCTTCTTTTTCTACATCTTTCACGAGCTCGCACTCATCCCAACCTTCTTACTCATCGGTATCTGGGGCACGGGTGATCGACAAGCCGCCGCGTGGAAAGCTACTATTTACCTTGCTGTGGGAAGTTTTGTCCTACTCGTCGGGCTTATTTTGCTTTACTTGAGCTGTCCCGAGGGCAGTCGCACCTTCGACATGCGTGCACTGACTCAGCTCGCCGCGAATAACTCGCTCGCCACCAGTCCGCTGATTTATTTCTTACTTCTCTTTGGATTCGGCACACTCGTATCGCTCTTCCCATTTCATACATGGGCACCATCGGCCTACGCTTGTGCTCCGGCTCCAGCTGCGATGCTGCACGCGGGTGTGCTCAAGAAATTCGGTGTTTACGGTCTCCTCCGTCTGGTCGTGCCGATTTTCCCTGTTGAGATTCAGCAATACGCAAATATCGTCCTCGCGCTCCTGCTTTGCAATATCCTCTATGTTGGCTATGTGGCAGTCGCGCAAAAACGCCTCGACTGGACTCTCGGCTACTCCAGCGTCATGCACATGGGCTATATTTTCCTCGGCTTTGTTGCGATGAATCAAGTCAGCATGACCGGTGCCGGTATCGTTCTTTTTGGACACGGTCTTGTCGTAGCCGTTCTCTTTGCCATCTGCGGAGTCATTCGTGAAAAAACAGGCACGCTCGAATACAGCGAACTCGGCGGACTCGCCCAAGTCATGCCAAAGACCGGCTTGCTTTTTGGATTTGCTGCGATGGCATCCATCGGACTTCCCGGCTTTGCAAACTTCGCCGGGGAACTTCTCGTCTTTTTCGGAGCCTTTGCCGCAGGCGATATCTACACGGGACGCGTTTTCCAAATCGCAACTGCCGGCGCAATCTGGGGTATCGTGATCTCTGCCCTCTATATGCTTCGAGCTTACCGACACGTTTTCTTTGGCGAGATGCCGAAAGTTTTTGCCGATCTTACGGATTCCGCGCTAGCCGTGCGGCTCCCGCTCATTCTCATCATCGCTCTTTTGCTCCTTTTTGGATTTTATCCACAGCTCCTCATCGCCTTTATTGGCCCCGCACTGAACTAAATTTTTTTAAATAAACCGACCTACTGCCGACCATGAATCCTATTTACCTCGAAGCTCTCGTTGTTGCTCTGGGCATTTTGCTCCTTATGGCCGAGGCTTTTCTGCCATCCGGTCGTAAAAATTGGATAGCTTACACGGGTGTCGCCGGACTTCTCGGCGTTTTTGCACTCACCTTCCAAGCAAATCCCGGACTCCTAAACCCCGAAGCTGGATATGCCTCGCTGTATGTTGCGGATTCGCTCGCCATTTTCTTTAAACAATTTGCCCTTCTCGTAACGGCTTTCATTCTCCTCCTCGCTGTCGAATACAGTCCTGTTTTAGAAAAATACATCCCAAGTGCAAAGCAAGGCTCAGGGACTGGCGAATACTATGCCTTGGCCATTTTTGTTTGCGCTGGGATGATGTGGATGGTCTCGGCCGTCGATTTTATCCTTATTTTTGTCTCGCTGGAACTCGTTACGATCACCTTTTACATCTTGGTTGCCTATATGCGCCGCAGCGGCACCTCGCTCGAAGCCGGAGTGAAATATCTCATCCTTGGTGCCCTCTCCACTGGCTTCATCGTTTACGGAATCACCTGGGTTTTTGGGGCGACCGGCAGCACCAACCTGCAAGAAATCTCAAATATCCTCCCGACGCTTCCTGAGACAAGCTACCCAGCTCTCCTCTTCGGGCTTGCTCTCATACTGGTGTCTCTCGGTTTCAAAGTAGCGGCAGTTCCTTTTCAGTTTTGGATACCTGATGTGTATCAGGGTTCGCCAACTCCCACGATGGCTTTTCTCTCCGTTGGTTCGAAGGCGGCAGGTTTTGTTGTTCTCCTTCGTGTGCTAGAGCCGTTTTTTGCCGTTCCCGCTCTCAGCCACAAACTCCTACAAGTGCTCGTGGTGCTCGCTGCCGCCACGATGATTCTCGGAAACCTCGCCGCTCTCCCGCAAACAAATTTCAAGCGCCTCCTTGCCTACTCCAGTATTGCCCATGCGGGTTATTTGCTGATGGGTGTTGCTAGCATCGGCTCCCTACTCGCTGGCCCAGCTATTGGTTTTTACCTCACGGCATACGCGCTGATGACGCTGCTTGCACTAGCCGTGCTAATCATCGCTTCCAGAATAGTCGGTGGGGACAATATCTCTGATTTTAACGGTCTTGGCAAACGCTCGCCCTTCCTCGCCGCGCTAATGACCATCTCCGTTCTCGCTCTCGCCGGACTTCCCTTCACCGCGGGCTTTTTTGGCAAGTTTTTCATCTTTCTAGCAGCCGCCCAACAGGGCCTCACCCTGCTCATCGTTATTGGTATCATCGCTGTGGGTTGTGGGTTTTATTATTATTTAAAAATCGTGCGAGCCATGTATTGGATGTCGCCCAAAGATATTGAGACAAACGAAGTCCATGTCTCCCCACTGCTCTCCATTGTGCTTCTCCTCCTCGTTGTTGCCATCATTGTCTTGGGAATCAACCCCAGCCCGATCTTGGCAATTTTTTATTAGAGTCTAAAACCGCTTAACCTCGAAATTCTTAGGAGTTGGGCTTGCTTTTGGTTTGGCGGGATTAAATTTACCCCGTTTCGAGGGGAGGGGATAGCGACTGTTTCGCTCTCGAAAGGTATTGATCGGAATGAGTGCCGTGCGGCCACCTCCCTTTAGAGTTCGGTGAGCCTGAATAAATTTTGTCGGGATGTGATAATTTGTAAAATCATTTTTGAAAGCCGAGCGGTTTGTGCCAATGGCCAAGTTTTTCCTGATTTCAAGATGCAAATGTGCGGGATACATTCCCCGATTGGTCCCGATGGTGCCGACTTGCTTTCCTTTTTTCACCTGTTGCCCCTCTCGCACATCAATCCGATCAAGATGAGCATAAAAAGAATCGATGGTTTCGATTTTTTTTCCGCTGAAATAAGCATGACGGACAATAACGACATTTCCCCAGCCCCGCCGAGCATCCCGCGCAAAGACCACCAGCCCATCTCCAATGCAGTAAACAGGATCTCCGAGATCGCTGTTTCCGCCGCCGGTGCCATTCCAATCCTCGCCCGGATGATAGCGTAGAAAACCTCTGGCTTTATAATAATCCTTCGCATTCGGCTTGCCGACAGGAAAGTCAAACCCATCAGCTAAACGCGTGCGAGCGACTTGTTGCGAGGGTGCTGCTCCCAAGGTGCTACTAAAAGCCAACAGCAAAATCCAAAACCAAATTCCTCGCATCGCCCATAAACTAGAAACCCATCGAGCTCTTTGCAATGCCAAAGAGTCCTTTTGTTTAGCAGCAAGCCGTGACAACCAAGAGTCAATAGATCAAAATCTAAGATCGTGCGTCATGCCCCCTGAAATAACGGGCATAGATTCTTGAAATTTAAAATCTTCGTGTTTGCCGGGCCGGTATTTTTGAAAACCTTCTTTGAGGTTTTTCATTTGATACATGGCGACTGCTGCGCCGTCAGTCTTATCGACAATCAGAAGTTTTAGAGGTAAATCGGGCTCGATGGCCGGATGCAGCGAGGGGTCGAGCCTAGAGTGACGGTAGCGCAGCCCCGTTACAAAGACATCTTTAGCAAGCTCCACCGAAGAGAGTAAGTGAGAGTTGATGAGGATTTGGTAGTTCTCTGCAAAGACGGTGTTGCTTTTTATTTCCAAGCGTCGCAAAGAGGTATCCACATAGCGACTGACGAGGCCACCGTCCGGCGGCGTCTCAGATAAAAGCGGCCAGGCTTCATGGGCTAAGCGAATTTCAAAGTTGGCCTCATCTTCCGCCCACGAAAAAATAAGCGGAAATTGCCATTCCATGATTTTAAAAAATGGCTCCGGGTTAATTGCGAAACCTGCCTCCCCGACATCTTGCAAGACATCCAGCAGATCAAATAAAAGCGGGGTGGGAAGAAAAAAAACGTCTTGTAACGTCGTCGTGTGATCTTCGAGAGCAAGTTCGTCTCGCGAGTTTAGTAAACGTCCGGCGCAGGCCAACCAGAGGAGCGCGACGGCTTGAGCCATCTCAGGTGTCGGCAGTGCCTCGATGGCGCGAAATTCGATGACTCCGAGGCAACCGTTCGGGAGCCCCGGAGACCAAAATTTATCAAAACTAATCTCTGCGCGGTGGGCATTGCCGCTAACGTCGGTCATGAGATGTTTTAGCGTTTTTGAAATAAGAAATCGCTGATCGCTCGTTGCTTCTGCCGCTTCGATCTGTCGCAGGGCAAGCTCGAGATCGAGTAAAGAATGTCCCGACTCATCCGCACGCGGTGCCTGCGAGGCTGCTCCGACATATTTTCCTGTAAAAAAGTAGGAGAGGGCGGGGTGTTTTTGCCAGTAACGCAAAATACGTGCTACAAAATGCGGCGCCTCAAAAAGCTGACGCGGACTGCCCGGCAAGGTGCCGAAAAAAAGGTGACTACCGCCTCCGCTGCCGCAAGGTGGCTCGTTCTCAGATGCTTTCATCGCGCTAAGTCCGCAGGCGGCAGCTTGGTTGTAGAGCGCATCAATCCACTCCGAGTAAACCGCCCAAGACTCGCAAGGCGGGAGATTGATTTCTAAAACACCCGGGTCCGCGGCGAGCGTGAGAACTTCCCAATCATCGGAGAGATCGAGGGGGAGATAAGCTTGCCACTCGGTTGATTTCGGAACGAGCGGGAGCAATAAATTAAGCAAATCAAGAAAGGGAGCTTGTAGGAGAGCCGGAAGAAAAATGGAAAATTTTCCTTGGGAGAAATCGAGGACCAGCGTTCGGCGCGGCGTCTCGGCTG
Organism: Chthoniobacterales bacterium; assembly: GCA_047971915.1. GTDB lineage: Bacteria > Verrucomicrobiota > Verrucomicrobiia > Chthoniobacterales > JBKEAD01 > JBKEAD01. The sequence goes on along the minus strand of JBKEAD010000154.1, from coordinate 5,842 downwards.
CAAGCTTTTCCATAGGCAGGCGAAGTCCCGCCGGGCCTTCGGCTCCGCTTAGGACGCAGTGTTTTTTATCAAGTTTCCAAGGAAAAGATTTCCAAGATTTTTCTTTATCGTGATCGAGCAGGAGTGCCCAAACCTCTCGATTTTTGTTTAGCGGATCTGAGAATTTTGCCCACTGATTTTTTATGTGGAGCTGGCTGCACAGGTGTTTTTTTAAATGAGCGATAGGGGGTGTCTTTGGTATCGAATTTATTGGTAAAAAAATATGGTTCCGTTCTTTTTTTTGTAGCAAACGAATACTCCAACGCGGATTTGTCTCGCCCGGGTAGAGTTTGCCTGGACAAAAAAACGCAAGGCTATTTTTACAAATATTTTTTTGCAAAGCGCGGGTGAGCTTCCATGCAAATTTTAATTTATCCGGTCCGGTGGCGGCATACTGCCATTCCGCAGTTTGTGCCCCGGCAGCGATGAATGTGGGTTCTCCGCCTAAACTCAGCAGCAAGCCCTCGCTGCGAAAAAGTGCGTGAACTTTTTCGGATACTTCGAGAGCTGTTAGGGTTGGCTGAGTTTTCAAAAAAAACGCTTATAGGTTGGCTGCGATTTCGGGTGCGAAGTAAGTCAAGATCATGTCGGCACCGGCACGTTTGATGGCGAGGATGCTTTCGTTGCGAGTTTTTTCGTAGTCGAGCCAGCCGAGTTTTGCGGCGGCGTGGATTTGAGCATATTCGCCGGAGACTTGGTAAGCCGCAAGCGGGAGAAGCGTTTGCTCCCGAACGGCATGGATGATGTCGAGGTAGAGGCCGGCCGGTTTTATCATTAAAATATCCGCCCCTTCTTCCTCGTCGAGCTTTGTTTCGAGCCGTGCTTCCCGAACATTTGCGGGGTTCATTTGGTAGGTGCTTTTATCGAGAGGAGCATCCACGGTCTTGCTGCCAACGGCATCGCGAAAAGGACCGTAATAGGCTGAGGCATATTTAGCAGCGTAGGAAAGAATGAGCACGTCTTGGTGTCCCTCTGCATCGAGTGTTTGGCGGATGGCTTTTATACGACCATCCATCATGTCCGACGGTGCCACTATATCGGCACCGGCATTTGCAGCGGCTAGAGACAGGCGACACAGAGCCTCTACCGTTTGGTCGTTTAAAATTTTATTTCCGATTGGATTTAAAATTCCGTCATGCCCGTGCGAGGTATAGGGGTCCAGAGCGATGTCGGCAATGAGCAGAAGTTGGGGGAGTTCTTTTTTAATTTCGCGAACAGCACGAAAAAGAATATTGGACTCAGCGCAAGCGTGGCTGCCCGTGGCGTCCTTGAGCGAGGTTTCGATACAGGGGAAAAGAGCGATTGCCGGAATGCCGAGATCACAAGCACGCTGGGCTTGTTTTTTTAATCCATCGAGATCGTGGCGAAATACATTCGGCATGGAGGAAATGGTCTCCGCTCCCGAACCTCCGTGGTGAAAAAGTGGCCAAATGAGATCGTCTCGACCTACACTGGTTTCGGCGACGAGCCTACGAATCGCATGGGAAGAGCGGTTTCGACGCATACGACGGAGAAGGGGCTGACTCATACTTTGCTAATTTGAGTTTTTCTTTTTGTCCGGTCAAGCAAGTGCTGGTCAGTCATTTTTAGAGTGTCTTTAAGTCCCAAAATATCGGTCTCCGGCGTCCCCTAAGCCGGGCACGATATAGGCTTTTTCGTTTAGCTTTTCATCAATGGCACCGACCGTCACCGGAAGTTCCGGGTAAGCCTGAGTGATGGCCTGAATCCCTTCGGGACACGAAATAATGCAGATAAGTCGTATTTCTTTTGCACCGTGTTTTTGCATCTGAGCAACCGCTTCGATCACACTATTTCCGGTAGCCAACATCGGATCGACTAGGACGACGAGGCTTTCTTTAAAGTTCGGAGGCATTTTAAAATAGTAGGGTTTAGGCTCCAAGGTTTCCTCATCGCGATACATCCCGATATGGCCGATTGCAGCTTGAGGAAGCAGAGAGGCGATACTCTCGGCCATCCCGAGACCCGCCCGTAAAATGGGCACAATCGTAATGGGGCGTGCTAGTTTTGCGCCTTTGGTCTTTGTGAGCGGTGTTTGGATCTCGGTTTCTTCAATCGGCAAATCTTGCAAGGCTTTGGCGGCAAGCAAAAGACTGATTTCCTGTAAACGTCGGCGAAAAGCTGGTGCCTCCGTATGGATGTCTCGCAGCTCTGAGAGTTTCAACTTCACGAGTGGATGATCTACGAGGTAAATATTTTTTTTCATAACAGTCGGTTAAAAGGCACTAAATTTTTAAAACTCTAAAAAATCTCCATCACGAAGAAAAAGGACCTCCTCGCATTTCGGCAAACTTTCATTAAGGAAAGCGCGGGCTTCGACAACATTAGAAAGGAGCTCTTTCTGAACGTGCACAAGCCCCAGATTGTTTATTTGCGTATTTTTTAATCCCTCGGCCAAGTCCTCTAGCGAGATGTGCGTAAGCTCACAAATTAAAAGTCCAAAAGTATCTCCGTCGATAAATTTCAAATCCTCAATTCCACCTAAATCCCCGGAGACGAGCATCTGTTTGTCATCTCTTCGCACGAGGCAACCAAACGCTTCCCTGTCATGCTTGCGCAAGTGTGTTGTTGGGAAAAACTCCAGCTCCGGCGGTCCCGAAAACTCTTTCAAAACACAAGTTTCCTTTTCCCGCATCGGATGAAAATTTATGACAAAGGGTAAGCTGTCCGGTGCCAAATTTAGCACGCTTAACCAATTTTTTAGCCCCTCCAGTAAAGCGGATGGTGCATGTATGTCTAATGCTTTTGTGCGATTTTCAATCATCGCCCCTTGCAAAAATAAGGGCAGTCCACCCACGTGATCGGCATGTGCATGCGATAGGCAAATTCTGGAAATAGAATCAAAGGCGACACCGATCTCCCGCAATTTCAAGGCGCAGGGCTCACCCGCATCAAAAAGCACACCGCTCCCGGTCGCCGTTTCTCGCAACAGAATAGAAGTCGCAGATCGACCCGCCGCCGGAAATCCGCTTCCCGTTCCCAAAAAAGTTAAAAAAGCCACAACCCAGTATGCTAGACTTTTAATATTCGACCCGACAATGCAAATCACTCAAAACGTCCGCATCATCGTGACGCTTAATAAGCTCCAGTGAACGCTTATAAAGCTTCAGGGACGCTTAAAAAGCTCCAGTGACGCTTAAAAAGCTCCGAATTTTTGGTGTCAGGTTAAAAATTTTTAGCGAATTTTAAAAGAGTCATTATGTCTCATTTTTTAGTGATGTTTAGTCTAAAAAATAGATTCAATTCGTCTCTATTAGTCGCCAAGTGAAGTCGCCATTTTCTTCGACATCGAGCCAAGCGAAGCTGGGGGAGCTGCCGGCTCGTGGTTGGGATATTGCGCCGGGACTCAGGACGCGGACACCATTTACAATTTCGTCGCGAGGGGTGTGGAGGTGTCCGTGTAGGAGGACTTTATTTTCATCGGGATTGGCGAAGAAATAGTCGGGCGGGATGTGGATGAGTTGGAAAATGGTTTTTCCAAATACCAAGGAACGCGTGAGTGGCCAGTCGAACTCGGTGTCACAATTTCCACGGACAAGAACAAAATTTTTTCCGAGAAGTCGGATTGGATCGAGAACCGAAGGGCGCACGACATCGCCCAAGTGCCAAATGCTGTCGGCAGATTGGAGCTGGTGGAGAACTTTTTCGGGGAGGTGGTTATGGGTGTCGGAGAGGACGGCGATGCGGTGTTGGCTCATGAGGTTAAAGAGGCACGGTGAGGTTCTCTGCTTTTGCCATTTTTTTTTGGTTGCTATCAAAAGTAAGGAATTGTTTTGCGTTTTGTTTGATAGCTGCTGCGACGTGGAGAATGTCAAATCCGCGATGTCCTTCTGTAAGCGTATAGGTAGCTGAGAGTCGCTTGGCTTCGTCTATGACTTCGGCCAGATTGCAGATTTTTGTCACTAAGCGTCCAGCGGTTTTATCTGCTTCGAATTGTGCCCAAAAGATAGATGCTTCCCCGCGGACGAGCACTTTTCGGAACTCTGCAAAGCGTAAGGCATTGCCCAATTCATATTCATTTAGTGTGGTCAGCGTAAGAACGGTGCGGTGTTTTTTTACCCATTTTATTGCATGGGGCGTATTTATATCATTCCCGTAGAGGGAAAATAAAAAGCTAGTGCCGGCGCAGATCACCATTTGCCACTGGCCTCGTGAAGGATTACAAGAGATTCTTTAGCCGTCAGCCTTTGGGATGCCGAGCGATCTCGTTTCACCGCCGGACTTTGCGACCAATCCACGAGTTGATTGGTTTGAGTTTGTTCCGGGATCAAGCGGGCGATGGTCTGGCCCCTTTGAGTAATTACGATTTCTTCTCCCGCCTCAATCCAGCTTAATAAATTGGCATAGTGATTCCTTAACTCTCGAACACTTGCCGTTTTCATTGTGCTACAATATTGAAGCATACAAAGATTTTGTAAATTTTAAAATCGAATATGATTTTCGAGAAATGATGAAATCTTCTTTTGCGAACGTCCTTTCTCGTGATTGACTACGCGTCTTATGTGGCAGACCGCTCATCCTTATATTCAAAACCTCATTGCTTATGAACCCGGGAAACCCGTCGAGGAACTGGCTCGGGAAATGGGGCTCCAACCGCAGGATATTATCAAACTTGCGTCTAATGAAAATCCACTAGGGCCGTCGCCTCATGCGGTGCAGGCGATGCGCGAGGCTTTGGAGAGGGCAAATTTTTACCCGGATGGTGGGGGGTGGCGTTTGCGAAATGCGATTGCGGAAAAGGTCGGGCTGAAGCGCGAAAATGTGATTCTTGGAAATGGCTCGAATGAAATCATCGAGTTCATCGGACATGCTTTTTTGAAGCCGGGGGATGAGGTCGTGACGGCGAAGCATGCCTTCGCGGTCTATTCTCTGATGGCGCAGCTTTTTGGGGCAAAGGCCGTCGAAGTCGATGATCCGGGCTATGCGCATGATCTGGATGCGATGCTGGCGGCGGTGACTCCGAAGACGCGGCAGATTTTCATTGCAAATCCAAATAATCCGACCGGGACGCTGGTGTCGCAGGAGGCGATTGATCGCTTTATGGAAAAGGTGCCGGAGCATGTGTTGGTGATTTTTGATGAGGCGTATTACGAGTTTTTGGATACGCCGCCGGATGTGCTGCGCTATGTTCGCGAGGGGCGAAATGTGCTGGTGATGCGGACGTTTTCAAAAATTCAGGGATTGGCGAATTTGCGTATTGGCTACGGACTTGCGCCGGAAAATATTGCAAAAGTGCTGCAAAAAACGCGGCAGCCTTTCAATGCCAATGGCATTGCCCAAGCGGGTGCCGAGGCGGGCTTAGCAGATGAGGAGCACATGAACCGAACGCGCGAAATCACGAATCAAGGGCGCAAGCTTTTCCAAAAAACCTTTGCCGAATGGGGACTGGAGTTTGTGCCGAGCTATGCGAATTTTGTCCTCGTGCGCGTGGGGGATGGGGATGCGGTTTTTCAAGCTTTGCTTAAGCAAGGAATCATCGTTCGTGCGATGCGGAGCTATAAATTGCCGGAGTGGATCCGTGTTTCCATCGGCACGGAGGAGCAGAATAAGCGTTTTTTGACGGCGCTGGAGAAGCTCCGTGAAGAGGGCGTGCTTTCGTAGCTGGGAAACATGTCTGCTTTTTCTGCTGATACTATTGCTGCAATTTCGACGCCGCCGGGCGAGGGTGCGTTGGCGGTGATTCGCGTGAGTGGGCCGGATGCGATCCCCGCTGTCGGATCTGTTTTTATCGGAAAAAAACCGCTCGGGGAGGCTGAGACGCGGACGGCGCATTTTGGGCGTATCG
>JBKEAD010000131.1:0-22725 GCA_047971915.1 Chthoniobacterales bacterium | reverse complement strand
AGCGAAAAGAGAAAAAGAATGTTCGCAAAAGGGTAGAAAATTCGAGCCTCACAAAGGGTATTTCTGGGACGCTAAGGCGACATTAGACGCCAGTTTTTTAGAAATTTTTGGACACCGTTGTTTATCCCGTAACGGGCCACCCCAAGGAGTTTGCTTTTTCCAATGATGGTGGGCGATGTCTTGCCGATTTTGCATTGGTTATGATTGTTCGTGGATTTGGAGAATGGGAGAGTCCGCGTGGGAGGCGGTCGAGGGTGAGGGCGGGAGATTTGTTATATTTCAAAACGTGTCGGAATCACGACCAACACGTAGAATGAGGCAAGTGTCTGGCAAGAAAGTGATTAAATAAAAACTTGAATTCAAAAAGCAAATGCAACACGGCAGACCGGATCAATGCAGCAAGCGTAGGGTGGCTTTGATGAAAGTGCCTGCGGGATTCCGGTTTCGACACCATACGCAGCGGTCGTTTCCAGTCATTCTGTTAGAATGGCTCCTTATCAAGACGACCCACGATCCTATCGGCGTAACAGGCGGACTATGGTTTCGATGCTGGCGGTTTGGGGGAACATGTCGAGGACGCTGAGACGGCTGAGGCTGAACTTTTCTTGGAGGAGGGCGCAGTCTCGGGCGAGGGTGGTGGGGTTGCAGGAGACGTAGGTGATGCCGACGATGTGGTTTGCCGCGAGGAGGTTGGGGATGATTGTTTTTTCGAGGCCTTCGCGGGGTGGGTCGAGGAGGAGTTCGGTGGGGGTGTCGTGTGCTGCGGTGAGTTGTTCGGAGAGCACTTTGGCGACGTCGGCGCAGAGGTAGTGTTCGTTTTCTTGGGCGTCTTTGTTGGCATTTTCGATGGCGGGTTCGCTCCAGTCGATGCCGATGATTTTTTGGAAATGGGGGCGGAGTTTTTTTGCGAAGGCTCCGGCTCCGCAGTAGGCTTCGAGGAGGTGGGGGGCGGTGCTAGTTTTTAGAAAATCTTCGACTTCGGCTAGGAGGAGTGCGGCTACGGTGTCGTTGGTTTGGTAGAAGCCTTTTTGATTTTGACCTTGGGGGTCTTGGTGACCTTGGCGATCGCGGAGGGTGAGGTGCTCGCCGGTGAGGTGGTGGCGCTGGAGGCGGGAGAGTCTTTGGTTTATACTTTCGCTGGCGATTTCGCAGCGACGGATGGGGATGAAACCGTGGCCGCCTTGGGCGAGGAAGCCGGGTTTGCCGTCTTGGATGTGGAGGCGGATGCGGTTTCGGTAGTGGAGGGGGTGGGGGGCGGCTATGGTGTGAATTTTAGGGAGAGTATGGATTTTGCCGATGCGCTGGAAGGCTTCTTGGACTTGGGTGGTTTTCCAGTGGATTTGTTCTTCGTAGCGGATGTGTTGGTAGCTGCATCCGCCGCAGCGGGTGTAGTGCTGGCAGGGGGCTTCGACACGATCTGGGGAGGGTGTTAGGACGCGGACTAGGCGGGCTTGGACGTAGGATTTTTTGCTATGCTGGGCTTTGGCGATGATGCGTTCGCCAGGGATGGTGTGGGGGACAAACCAGACTTTGCCTTCGTGTCGTGCGACTCCGCTGCCGCCGTAGGCGAGGCTTTCGATGTGGAGGGTGACTTCGGAGTTTGGTTTTTTCATGTGGGGCGTATTGTTTCAGAAAGTGGGTGGGTGTCGAGGGTTGTGTGTGTGAATTGATTTTTTGAGGGGTTCTAATAGGGTGCTTGACCTTGCTGGGGCTTGTGGGGACTATCTGCGGCTATGCGTATTCTTTCTGGTATTCAACCTTCGGGGCAGCTGCATCTTGGTAATTACTTTGGGATGATGCGGCCTGCGATTGCTTTGCAGGAGGAGGGGGAGGCTTTTTATTTCATCGCAGATTTGCATGCGTTGACGACGGTGCATGATGGGGGAGCTCTTCGCGAGAATGTCTGGGGGGTGGCGTTGGATTTTTTGGCTTGTGGGTTGGATCCGGAGCGGGCTTGTTTTTTTCGTCAATCGGATGTTCCAGCGGTTACGGAGTTGGCTTGGGTGTTGAGCACGGTGACTCCGATGGGGTTGCTGGAGCGGTGTCATTCGTATAAGGATAAGTTGGCAAAGGGGTTTGCGGCTTCGCATGGGTTGTTTAGTTATCCGGTGCTGATGGCGGCGGATATTTTGGCTTATGATAGTGATTTGGTGCCGGTGGGGCGGGATCAAAAGCAGCATTTGGAGGTGACGCGGGATATTGCGGTGAAGGTGAATGAGCTGTATGGGGAGGTTTTTAAACTGCCTAAGGAGCGGATCGAGGAGACGGCGGCGGTGATTCCGGGAGTGGATGGCGCGAAGATGAGTAAGAGCTATAAGAATACGATCGAGATTTTTTTGGATGAGAAGCCGCTGCGGAAGCGGATAATGGGGATCAAGACGGATAGCACGCCGGTGGAAGCACCGAAGGAGGTGGAGGGGTCGGCGATTTTGGCTCTTTATGCTTTGGTGGCTTCGGCGGAGGAATTGGCGGCGATGCGTGGGGAGTTTCTGGCTGGCGGTGTGGGGTATGGGGATTTTAAGAAGCGGCTTTTTGAGGCGGTGTGGGAGTATTTTGCCCCGATGCGGGAGCGGCGGCGGGAGCTGCAGGAGGATATGGGGTATGTGGAGAAGGTGCTGAAGGAGGGGGCGATGCGGGCCAATGCGGAGGCAGAGACGGTGTTGGCGCGGGTGAGGGCGGCTGTGGGGTTGCGCTGAGGGCACACCCGAAAAACTTTCTTTTCATTATCTGCGGTGCCAGATCACGTGAAAGGCTTCTGTGGCTTCTTGGACTTCACTGGGTGTTGTTAAGTCTTTTCCAAATTGGTTGATAAATTTTTGCAAACTTCCTTGCCAAATGAGTTCGGCACCGAACTGGCTCATCCAAGTATTGATGTCTTGAAAATTCACGTCAGCAGTCAGATCTTGCAATCCAAACCTCATGTAGCAATCGCTCCCCGTAAAGCGTTGTTGCTTCCAGTAAGCACGTAAAGTCCCTCTGAGCCGACGATGGTAAATTTTTTTTGGCTCTCCTCCGTAGTCGATGGTCAACATGGAACCTCGCCATTTAGGTAAAAAATTCTGAAGCCAAATTTTAAAACTTTCATGCACCTCGACGCGTTGTCCGATTTGCCAATTTTTTGAAATTTCGGATTCAAAAACAGAACTTTCCGGCAAGTGTTTTTCAGCAACGGACAAAAAGCACTCGCCAATACCCGCTTCCGTTATTTTTAAAAACAACTCCTCCCATCCCGAGTCGCTTCGGCGAAAAATACGGCATGGAAAAGCATCGATAAGTTCGTTTGAGTAAAGGAGAGAGCCCTGTGGGTGAGCGGCAATAGCTTCGGTCGGAGACGAAAACCAACAGCAGCGTTGCCAACGGAGCTTCCTTTGCTGGATTTGTCGCAAAGAAGATGAAACTTCAACAAGTCCACGAGGTGTAAGGTATCTGCGGAGCAGAGGGATATGGTGCAAAATTTCTACAGCCAGATTTCCTCCGCCTGGGCCAAACTCGATCCAAGGTAAGTGTTTGGCATGTTGTTTTTGCTCACGATTCCCCCATTGTGCGATTGTTTTTCCAAGAGTATTGTTGAGGGTAGCAAGCGTCGAAAAGTCTCCGCGAGGCCCGACGGCATTTATATTTTTTGTGTAATATCCAAGCTCCGCATCATAGAGGGCGGCTTGCATGAAGTGGTCCCAGCGAATATTTCCGGTTTCGTCCTGAAGCGGCTTTAAAACTTTCCAAACCGCACGGCTTCGTTCGCTCACAAGGCGGTGCGGGTCAGGTTCAAAATCACATTACTAAGATCTGCCGCACTGTGAATGAGCTCCGTTCCGAAATTATAAAATGAGACATGATCCGATCCGACAATAAGCATGAGGCTCAGAATGAGAAGATTCGCAATGTAAATGACGATCATGGAAAAAAACTGTCCGCCGTATTCGAGATCGGGTTGGCGCTTGGGAATCATAAGAAGCGTAAAGGTAAAATGAAACGCCCAAGTAAATCCCATCGCTCCAAAAAAGTAGTATTGGTAAGGGGTTACATCGGTAAATTGGGCAGCGATGACGTAAACCGCCATTACGATAAAACTATACAGTGGGAAAAAGTAAGGAGCTAGTGCAATCCAAGTATTGATTTTATCTGCTAAGATATACCCGCCGTCTTTATTGACTTTGAAAGCACTCACGCGTCCGCCCATTAGCCAGACCCAGAGGACATGTGTCAGTTCATGGCCGAAAACGTAGAACCACATCGGACGCGGAAAACCGAAAAAAATAACGGTCCACAAAATACAACCCAAAGCAAAAAACCAAAAAACGGGCGTAGCCCAAAAGGAAGTTGTAACGGTGACCCACGCGAGCATTCCAAAAAAAGTCTGTGTGAGCACCCAAGCGACGGGGAGTAAAAAAGCTCCCACGACAAACTTGACCCAGCGTGTAGGAATGGTGCCGGCCTTGCGTGGCCGTGGTCGAAACGGCTCCGAACCCGCAGCAATAGATGAGTTGAGACGCTTCTCTGATTTTTTCTTTTTTGAGGAGTGCGCCACAGAATGCGTCCGGGTTGTTTTTTTTGGTTCGGCGTGTCAGGCCCGTCCGAGGTAATTTCCCGTGCCGGTATCGATTTTGATTGTCTCGCCCTCTTTGATGAATAGTGGGACTTGGATGGTTTTGCCTCCTTCGATCACGGCGGGTTTGGTGACGTTGGTAGCCGAGTCGCCTTTGAGCCCCTCGGGTGATTCGATGACTTTGGCCTCGATGGTTTGCGGTAATTCGAGAGTTGCGGGTTTGCCCTCTACCGACAGAACCTCTACGGCGATATTTTCAATCAGATATTCTTTAGCACTGCCGACAAAATCTTCGTTGAAGGTGATCGTTTCATAAGTCTCGGGATCCATAAAATGAAAGCCCTGCTGGTCGGCATAACTAAACTCCAATTTAGCACGGTTGGTTTCGACAATGTCGACTTTTTCGGTTGATGCGAAGCGAACATCTGCTGATTTGCCTGTGCCGATATAGCGCAAACTAACCTGAACAAAAGCGCGAAGGTTTCCTGGGGTGCGGTGTTGAACGTCTAAAACGATTGCCGGATTATTGTTGTAGCGAATCGCCATTCCTCTTCTTAAATCATTTGCCTGTGCCATAAATTTTTTTCTATTTTCTAAAGGTTTGGTGGTTTGTTGTTAAAAAAAATCTCTGAGATAAATACCCGCTAGAGAGATTTCTTTAAAGAATTTTTAATCGGCTTAAATCTTGTGAGTCCACAAGGCCAATGGGTTTTTTGTTTGAATCTAAAACAATGAGATCGTCGATGTGATGCTCTCGGAGCAAGTTTAAAACGCTGGCAGCAAGGCTATTTTCATCCACTGTGATAGGTTCTCGCGTCATAAATTCCCCAACCTTTTGTTGTCCAAGGTCGGGAACGTTTGGGAAATTTCTTGCAAAATCTCCGTGGGTAAAAATGCCGGCAAGCTGCCCTGCGTCATCGACGATTGCCGTCGCACCGGCTCGGCGGGAGGTCATTTCCTTGATGACATCGACGATGGACATGTCTGCGCGAGTTATCGGCAAACGGTCGAGTGGGCGCATGATTTGCGAGACTTTTAAAAGCAGACTTTGCCCGAGTTGTCCACCCGGGTGAAACTTTGCAAAGTCTTCTTTTTTGAATCCTCGGGCTTCGAGTAGGACCATTGCAAGGGCATCGCCGACGATGAGCATGGCCGTCGTGCTGGACGTTGGAGCTAGGTTTAAAGGACAGGCTTCGCGGGTGACCCCGACATCGATGGTGACCGCTGCGGCACGTCCTAGAGATGACTCCGAGTTGCCTGTGAGGGCGATGATGCGAACGTCGAATTGCGCCAGTGCCGGTAAGACGTTTAGGAGTTCATCGGTCTCTCCGCTTGCACTTAGCGCGAGAACGACATCGCCGTCGCTGACGACTCCGAGGTCACCGTGCAGGGCGTTGAGAGAATTTAAAACAACAGCCGTCGATCCGGTGCTGGTGAGGGTGGAGGCAATTTTTTCGCCGATATGTCCCGATTTTCCAACACCTAGAACAACGATTTTTCCACGGTTTTCGACAGCCTTGCGAATCAGCTCAACGGCTGAAACAAAAGACTCGTCGAGACGTTCAGCCACTTGTGCGGCTTCATTGAGTTCGATCTCAAAGACGCGTCGCGCCCACTCTAACTGCTCGTTGGGTGTGCTCATATGTTTTTATAAATATTTGAAACGTTCGTCATTGAGGTCTTTGAGGACAGTCGTTAGATAAACGGGTTTGTCGTAAACTTCGCGGTATTTTGTAATTTCTTTTTTTTCTAAAACTTTAAAGCCGTAACGCTCTAGGATTCGTGTTCCGCGACGATTTTCGAAAGTGACGACCTGTCCGAAAACTTCGCTTTCTCCGACTGTTCGTAGAAAATTAAAAAAATGATTTAGCAGGTCGCGAGTTCCTTTTACGCTTTGGACCTCGGGTAAAAGATTAAAGTGAAAATGCGAGCGGCATTTCGGAGCAGGGGGCACTTCTTTCCAAGATTGAAAAAGAATCCACTTAATATAGGAGCGTGTGGCCTTGGAGTAGCTTGGATAGCGGCTTATCCCTTTCAGAAAAAGACGAATATTATTAAAAGTATCGTAGCGTTTTTGTTTCTCCGGTTTGCAGGATCCGAGCAGGTAGCCCTTTACCTCGCCCTCTTGCTCGACGACAAAACAAGCCTCGGGTTCTTTGTCTGTGTAGTAACTCGTGAGGTAGTCGGCAAAGAGTTCGCGGTCTTCAAAAACGGGGTCAATCGGAGTCCCGATAAAGCCAGTGTCGCAGCATATTTTGCGAACGGCTTCGCGGTCGCGAGCTTCATAGTTTCGAGATACTGGGGCGGGTTTCGGCACGTTTAGTTTTTGTAGTCTGCAATGACGCTTCGGTAAACACTAAAGAGGCGGTCAAAGACATGATCCCAAGAGTAACGTTCGCGAACGAGCTTGCTGGCACGCTCTCCGGCTTCGCGGGTATTTGTTTCAGCGGTTTCTTCGATTGCCCTAGCAAGTGCTTGGGGAGTATTTTCGGAAGCCCACTCCATTTGTCCATTATAAATAATACGGTCCATGTAACTGCCGCGGATGCCGACAACCGGAGTTCCGCAGGCTTGGCTTTCTAAGGAGACGAGGCCGAAGGTTTCCTGCACGCCGGGGTGCACGAAGAGATCCGCTGTGCGATAGAGATCGGCCAGTCTTTTGGCGTCGGAGCAGTAGGGGAGCCAGTGGACTTTGGAAGAGTTTTTTTGGAGTTTACGTAAAAGCGAGCGTTGCGTTCCGTCTCCGATGCAAAGCAGGTGAAAGCTTTTTTTCGTATCATTAAGGAGTTCAAATGCCGAGAAGAGCGTGCGGACATTTTTTTCCGATGCGAGCCGCCCTGCATAAACAAGTAGAAAAGCATCCTGCGGGATGCCGAGTTCATTGCGCGTGTTTTTTGCTCGAGAATCATCCGGAAAAAAAGTTTCGACCGAGACGCCAAGGTCAATATTTTCGACGCTCTCGACTCCCCATTCCGTAAGCAGCGCGGCGAGAGCTGGGCTTGGGACCATTGTGCGCTCAAAGTGATTGTAAAGTGAGCGAACATAACGACGGGAAATTTCTTCAGCAATCTGCACGGATATGGAGCCAAAATACTTTGCCACAGAGCGAATATACGCCTCGGGAAAATGCGAGTGATAAAAGCCCACTATAGGGATCCCTAGGGCGCGTCCGGAAACAATGGCTTTCCACGCGAGTTGATAGGGGTCGCCGGATTCAGCAATATCGGGTTTTTCCGCTTCGAGAATTTCTTCTACGGCACACAGGTTTAGCAGCATGCGGTAGCGAGACGTTTTTGAAACAAGTGGCGACTCGATGGTGTAAACCTGAGAATTGCCGCGTTTTTCGCTACTCGTTTTTTCGCCGGGGATTACTAGAATGTGGCGGTCTTCTGGACTTCTTCTTTCGATATAGGCGACCTTTTGCTCGATATAGCGTTTCACCCCCCCGCTGACGGGAGAGTAAAATTGCGTAAGATCACAAATTTTCAAAATGAAATAAGCCGTCTCGGGTGTTTTTTTTAATCCGAACTTTTTTCGGAGAGCCAACGTTCGGCTTCGATTGCGGCGGCGCAGCCTTGTCCGGCAGCGGTGATCGCTTGGCGGTAAACATGATCGGCTACGTCACCTGCTGCAAAGACGCCCGGTAGATTTGTGGCCGTGCCTTTGTGTTGGATGATGTAGCCCGCTTCGTCGAGATCGATTTTGCCTTTAAAGGGAGCCGTGTTGGGCGTGTGACCGATGGCGACGAAAACACACTTTACCTCAAGCTCGCTTTCTTCGTTGCTTTGTGTATTTTTGAGTCGAATGGCACGCATTTTGCCATCGGCGTCGGTGAGGTATTCGAGAGTTTCCGAATTCCAAACCATTTCGATTTTCGGATGAGAGATGGCGCGTTCAGCCATGATTTTAGATGCTCGGAGGGTGTCGCGACGGTGGATGAGATAGACTTTCGAGGCAAACTTTGTGAGAAAAATAGCCTCTTCGCAAGCAGAGTCGCCTCCGCCGATTACGCAGACCGGAACGTTACGGTAAAAGGCACCGTCGCAAGTTGCACAGGAGGTGAGGCCGTGTCCGACAAGCTCTTTTTCGCGCTCAAGTCCGAGCCAACGCGCCGAGGCCCCGCTGGCAATGATAAGCGATTTGCTTTCAAGCCATTCGTTATCGACTTTTAAGCGGTTGATGCCGTTGATTTGCTCAAACTCCTCGACAAAACCGTAATTGAAGCGTGTTCCGAAACGTTCGGCCTGCTGGTGCATGCGCATGATAAGATCCGGCCCATTTATCCCGTCGGGGAAACCGGGGAAGTTTTCAACATCGGTCGTGGTTGTGAGCTGGCCGCCTGGCTGACGGCCCTCCAATACGAGAGGCTCTAGGTTTGCACGGGCGGTATAGATTGCGGATGTCAGCCCGGCGCAACCCGTGCCTACAATGATGACTTTTTCCATAATGCGTTTACTAAACACAAAGCAGACTCAGGCGAAAACAAAGAAAATCAAGGGATTTTTAGTTTTTGCCGGAGCACTTCATTTTTTTAAATCAATAAACCGCACGCCCACCGGAGAGATCAAAGCAAAAGCCGGTTGTGAAACTGTTTTGGCGCGACACGATAAACTCAGCCATTGCTGCAAATTCGTCCGTAGTGCCGCAGCGTTTCATCGGAATTTTATCGGTCATATATTTGACTTGCTCATCGGGCATGGCTGCGACCATCGCTGTTCGAATCACTGCTGGTGCAAGGGCGTTTATGGTTATTCCCGTTTCAGCGTATTCTTTACCCATAGCCTTCGTCATGCCGATGACGGCAGCCTTAGAAGTGGAGTAGGCGACCATGCCGGCATTGCCCTCTTTGCCGGAAATGGAGGCAATATTTAGGATGCGTCCGTAATTTTTTTCAAGCATGTGAGGGAGGACGGATTGGCAAGTCAGGAACGAAGCTTGCACGTTCAAAGCCTGCACTAGAGCAAAGTTCGCAATATCGACTTCGTGACTTTTTAAATTTGTCTGACCTGTGATGCCGGCGCAGTTTACGAGAATATCGACGCGTTTAAACTTGCTAACAATTTCTTGCACGGCTTTGCGCACAGAATCTTCTTTAGTAATATCGACAGTGAAGGAGTGGCTTTTATCACCAAGTGTAGCGCATGCTTGGTCGAGCTTTTTGGCATCGATGTCGAGCAAACAAACCTCTGCTTCGGCTTCGACTAAGCGTGTGGCAAGCGCATAGCCGAGCCCATCTGCCCCACCGGTGATGATTGCTACCTGTCCGTGAAAGGAATTATTGTCCATAAGTCGTTTTGAAAGTAACTACATTGGAAAAGCAAGCAAGAAAAGCGTAGGCTTGCCTGTGGATGATCGCTACGACTAGAAAACGATTAGAAACTTATTAACCCACAACAAATCATGAAATCTGCCTCACCTGATTCTTTGGACTGGACCCAGACTCTTCGTAAGCTCTACGCAAGAATGCTAAAACTATACCAAACGTCGGCAACAAATGCTGCTGATTCCCTAACGTTCGAAGAAAAAAAATTTCTTGCAGGCATAGGACTCACACCGATTCAACTGATCGATTACGTCGAAGATGTCGCTCGGGCAGGTGAGCCGAGTTGGGAAATGTATCTTCTGCTTGCAGCCGAGCGTCGGGACTATTTTCTTTTTGTTCAAAATTCGGTCACTTCCTCGGAAAAGATTGATAATTCAGACATTCCTGCAAAGAAAGATGAGCTGGGTGGGATCTCTTGGCTGCCGCGTATTATTTATAAAGCAGAGCATTTTTTAAAAGGCCGATTGGATGCTGAGCTAATGTTTGGCTGTGGGGGTGATCGTCCTTTTTTAAAAAGTCATGGCCTTAATTTAGCGGACTTTTTACGGATGGTCCGTGCTCTGGATGGTGATCCCGAAAAAGTGCTAGGAGCTTTTAAATCACGCTCCACGCAGTTTCAGAAATAAAAGCCGGAGATGGAAAAACACTACAGCTCAGGACGAAAGGGCCGCCTAGAACGCCACGCCGATCTTTGTAAAAAAAATATCTACGAAGCGTGTCCGACGCCCGACCTAGCAATTGAGTTTATCGAAATAACCGATCCCGAAAGCAATAATGCTGTATGGCAGAGGTTTAAAGAACCTGCTGATGTTTTTCCCGAAGTCACGAAATGGCTAAACCCGCCAGACCTTTCGACAACAAGTGACAAAGGCCTGAAAACCTCGGGCGATAAGCTAGCCACGGCAGCAAACTTGCACCTCGTTTCCACGAAACCTCTTGAGGGCCGAATTGTGATTGCACTTAAACGCACAAAAGCTTGGCTGGCAACGGACACAACCCGAAAAAAATTTCAGACTCTCCAACCTGCCGAAGCCGCACAACTCACCCTTGAACAAGTAGCCCGAGAGCTACGCGATGACGCATCTGATAAAAAGTCTTAGAGACTCTGAAGCATATCAAGCAGTTCGGGACCATAAGTTCCAAGCTGTTTATAAAGAATAAGCAAAAGCCCTGCCAACAAAGCAATCAGCGCGACTGAAACATAACCCATCCAAAGCCCCCATGTCGCATTTTTATAAGCACGGGAATTTTTGAAAGCGCGAAGTTTATACCGAGCGAGATGCCCAAAAAGAATTGCGAAGATGCCTGTTATCGGACCGAATATCGTGACTGCCAAAAGCCCGAGCACAAAAGCAAGATGCGCTAAAACCGAGCGCGGCTCTTGCTCGCTAGCTGCACTCAAATCGTCTTCGGGCAATGGGGGTGGTTTTTGCAATCGGCTGGTGCTTTTTTTATCGCGAGATCACGCGTGGTATTCTTGCAAACTTTTTACCTCTAGCGGGTGCTCGCGTAATTGCCGAATCGCCATAATGCTGGCTTGCGCAGCACGCAAAGTCGTCATCGTCGCGATGCGGTGCGATACGGCTGCCGAGCGAATTTTTATCTCATCGATACGCGGCTGCTGCCCCGATGGGGTGTTGATAATGAACTGAATTTCGTCATTCTTTATCATGTCCAAGACATTCGGACGACCCTCATCCAAACGGTGCAAAAGCTGGCTCGGGATGCCTTCTTTTTTGAGGAGAGCGGCCGTCCCGGCTGTTGCGCATAGTTCAAATCCAAGTTCATGAAAATCACGCGCCACGGGGACAATTCCCGGTTTATCGGTATCGCGCACGCTTATAAAAACCTTTCCGCTTTCGGGTAGGGCCGGTTGGGCAGACATTTGCGCTTTGGCGTAGGCGCGACCAAAATCACTATCGATTCCCATGACCTCGCCCGTGGAGCGCATCTCGGGTCCCAGCCCTATGTCGATGCCGGGGAATTTAATGAAAGGAAAAACAGCCTCTTTCACAGAAAAATGCCCGGGTGTAATCTCTTCGCTAAAACCAAGCTCTCTCAATGATTTTCCCGCCATGATTTTGGCTGCGAGTTTCGGAAGCGGCACGCCGATGGCTTTGGAAACAAAAGGTGCCGTCCGTGAAGCACGCGGATTTACCTCGATCACATAGACCTGCTCGTCTTTCACGGCAAACTGCACATTCATCAGGCCACGAACATTTAGCTCCCGCGCCATTGCTCGTGTGGCGGATTTGATTTCCTCGACCACCTTGGCCGACAAAGAAAATGCCGGAATCACACAGGCCGAATCGCCAGAGTGAATACCCGCTTCTTCGATATGCTCCATCACGCCGCCGATCACACAGTCCGTCCCGTCCATGATACAGTCCACATCCACCTCGGTGGCATCTTCAAGAAAACGATCGATCAGGATCGGACGCTCCGGCGAAGCCTCTGCCGCCGTCGCGATGTAACGCCGCAGATCTTCGTCGCTATACACGATCTCCATCGCTCGCCCACCCAAGACAAAGGAGGGGCGCACCAAGACGGGGAAGCCGATTTTTTTAGCAACCTCCGAAGCCTCGTCTGCGTTCGTCGCGGTCGCGCCTTGTGTTTGCTGTAGGCCGAGTTTGTCGAGCATGGCGGCAAAAAATTTCCTGTCCTCCGCTTTCTCGATACTATCCGGCTGCGTGCCGATAATTTTGCAACCGTTTTTCTGCAAATCAGCCGCGAGATTCAGTGGTGTTTGTCCGCCAAACTGCACGATCACGGCATCGCAGGCTTCGGCCTCATAGATATTCAGCACGTCCTCAAGCGTTAGCGGCTCAAAGAAAAGCTTATCCGAAGTATCATAGTCCGTGGAAACTGTCTCAGGGTTTGAGTTTACCATGATCGTTTCCCAACCCTCTTCGCGCAGGGCGAAGGCCGCATGCACGCAGCAGTAGTCAAACTCGATCCCCTGTCCGATGCGGTTTGGTCCACCACCCAAAATCATTACTTTCTTTTTATCGCTCGGGCGGATTTCATTTTCGTCCCCGTAGGTCGAATAAAAATACGGCGTGTAGGCTTCGAACTCCGCCGCACAAGTATCCACAAGGCGATATGTTGGGAGGATTCCCTCCGCCTTGCGTGCCGCACGAACCTCTGCCTCCGTTTTCGATGTGATAAAAGCCAACTGCCTATCCGAGTA
This sequence comes from Chthoniobacterales bacterium, assembly GCA_047971915.1. GTDB lineage: Bacteria > Verrucomicrobiota > Verrucomicrobiia > Chthoniobacterales > JBKEAD01 > JBKEAD01. The sequence continues at coordinate 9,666 of JBKEAD010000131.1, read as the reverse complement.
GCCGAGCTTTTTTATTTTTCGCAAAGCAAGTTTATCCGGTGCCTCGCGCAGTGCTTTTTCCGCATCCACAAGCTGTTTGAAATTATGCAAAAACCACCGATCGATACTCGTTAGCTCAAAAATTCTCTCCAAAGAAATCCCCGCCTGCAACGCATAGCGGATATAAAAAACGCGCTCCAAGTTCGGAACACGTAGTTTCTGCTCGATCAAGGAAATATCGGCCTTGCCATCGGCAAGCACGGGTGCTTTGTCCTTCCCATCAGCCCCATATCCGCCCCGCCCGGTCTCTAGGGAGCGCAGGGCTTTTTGGAAACTTTCTTTAAACGTCCGCCCGATTGCCATTGCCTCCCCGACACTCTTCATCTGTGTCGTCAGGGTATCATCGGCTTTCGGAAATTTCTCAAAAGTGAAACGCGGGATTTTCGTGACGACGTAATCGATCGTCGGTTCAAAACAAGCTGGCGTCTCTCGCGTGATGTCATTTTTTAATTCATCGAGCGTGTAGCCGACGGCCAGCTTTGCGGCGATTTTTGCAATCGGGAACCCGGTGGCTTTCGATGCAAGCGCGGACGAGCGGGAAACACGCGGATTCATCTCGATCACCACCATACGCCCCGTCGTCGGCTCCACGGCAAACTGGATGTTCGATCCCCCCGTCTCCACGCCGATTGCGCGGATCACGGCAAATGAGGCATCGCGCATCGCTTGGTATTCTTTATCCGTCAAGGTCTGTATCGGTGCAACCGTTATCGAGTCGCCCGTGTGCACGCCCATTGGGTCGATATTTTCAATCGAACAAATGACGACGCAGTTATCCGCACGGTCACGGATTACCTCCATCTCAAATTCCTTCCAGCCCAGCAGCGACTCCTCCACGAGCACCTCGCTCACCGGAGACAGGCTCAGCCCATGTCTCACGATATCCTCGAACTCCTCGCGATTGTAGGCGATGCCCCCGCCCGCTCCACCCAGCGTGTAGGCGGGGCGAATGATTACCGGGAACCGTCCGATCTCCTCCGCAATGCTGCGTGCCTCCTCCAGCGTATGCGCCACGTCGGACTGCGCCACATCGAGCCCGATTTCCAGCATCACATTTTTGAAAATGAGCCTATCTTCGCCGCGCTCGATCGCCTCGGCATTTGCACCGATGAGACGCACCCCGTGTTTTTCCAGCCGACCGCTGCGCACCAAGTCCATCGCGCAATTCAGTGCCGTCTGGCCGCCGAGAGTTGGCAGCAGCGCATCTGGCTTTTCGCGCTCGATGATTTTTTCGACGACATCGGGAGTGATTGGCTCGATGTAGGTCTTCGAGGCAAACTCGGGGTCGGTCATGATCGTCGCCGGATTGGAATTTACCAACACGACTTCGTAGCCCTCCTCAGAGAGAGCCTTACAGGCCTGAACCCCCGAGTAGTCAAATTCGCAGCCCTGCCCGATAACGATGGGGCCCGAGCCAATGAGTAAAATTTTGCGGATAGAAGTATCTTTAGGCATTGCTTAAACGGCATGAACCTATGATGAAAATTCCTCTCTTGGCAATCACCACGCACAATTCATTTATCCCACACGCTCGCAAAGTGCTTTTTATGAAACTGAACCCCCCCTTATTTTTCTCCCTAGCCCACCGCTTTATATCCCGTAGCAAGCAAGGTTTGAAAATGAGGTGCCTGTTTTTCTCTGGCCACAATATTTACTTCGATATTAGAAAATCCAACATCTCGAAGCATCTCATACAGCTCCGCTTCGGCAAAACCCAACCACACATGTGCATAAAGCTCGCGTGCCTCTTCCTGAGAATGGCTTGCAAGGTCAAGAATCAAAATACGTCCTCCCGGCTGCAAAATACGATAGGCTTCTCGTAAGGCGCACAGAGGCTCCGAAGCATGATGCAAAGCCTGACTAAAAAGCGCAAGATCCACCTCCGCATTCGCAATCGGCGGTGCTTCGATATCACCTAAACGATATTCTAGATTTGTCAGCTCATGCTCGCGGGCAAGCTTGACTCCAAATTCAACCATCTTTGGCGAATTATCGATCGCAATCACTTTTTTTGCATTCCTTGCCAAAAGCTGAGACAACATTCCCTCGCCCGCTCCCATATCGGCAATCACCATCGGAGACAACAACTTTAATAAAGCATGCGCCAAACCCTGCCAAGAACGTCCGGGAATATAAGTGCGGCCAAATTTACCGGCGAGTTGATTAAAATATTCGCCGGCCCGATCCTTCCGTTTCCGTTGGGCGAGACCAAGCGCAACAATATCTTTTTCGGCTTCCGGCAAATCTTTTTCAGCCCGTAAAAGTAAGCTCTCAAAAGGGATCAACGCTTTTGCATTTACACTATAAAAACTGTTCTTGCCGACCCGCCGATCCGTGACCAATCCCAAACGACGAAGTTGTGCTAAATTTGTCGAAATGCGAGATTGCCCCATGTCTAAGATAAATTGCAATTCCGCTACGCTGACTTCGGAACGACGTAAAATCAGCAAAACCCGCAAGCGCGTCGGTTCGCTAAGTGCTCGAAGAATAGCTAAAAAATCTCCCATAAAACAAATACTCTAGCGTCATCTCCAAGCTTGGGCAATGGCAATACCACAACGAAAGTTCCTGATTTTTACGGGCTAACGGACAGGCTTGGCCTTCTTCACCTTCACCTTTTCATCTTTTTCTTTTGCCGGAGATCCCCAGATGAGAACTGATGGGCGCTTCTGCAAGGCAAAGCTAAAAGACTCTAAATGCTTCATCGTTGCAGCAAGATTCTTGAGAACGGCTCGAACTTCAGCAGGATTTAATCTCGTTGCAGGCTCTACATTGTTGAGAATTTTTTGTAAATCCGCATTCGATTTTTCCAGCCCTTTTATAAGCTTCAATGCCTCCGAACTAATATCGCCCAACTTCGTCTTATCAACTTTTAAATGAAGTGCCGCAATCAAAGCCTGCAAATTCTGGCTCACCTTTTCAAGCTGCGCGCCGGTTATCGACTTATTAAGATTTTTTAAAAGCAAATTTAAATTCGTTATAACCCCATCCAAATTTAATTTTTTCAAATCTCCCATAATGCTATTTACCGAATCTAACATACTAGCAAGCTGCCCCGGAGCCGACGGAATATAATAATACTTCGGCTTCCATTCAACGGGCAACAACGGAAACTTATTAGCATTTTCCATATAATTAATATCAATATAATTCATCCCTGTAATTCCCGCCGGCTCAATGCGTGCACGCATACCTATTTTTACATTTTTTTCAATTAGAGGTGTAAGATCCTCAGTAAACATGCCGGGAAACATTTCCTTATCGATTTCCATAAGGATAACGACATAATTAAAACGATCTTCTCCCAAATTTCCGCTTCCGTAATCATTAAATGCAAAGCTGAGTGCTTTTACGGAGCCAATCTGTATCCCCCGAAATTTAACCGGACTGCCACGATCTATCCCCTGCACGCTAGAGTTAACGTAAGTCTCAATATAAATCCGCTTTTTAAAAAATTGCCCCGCTCCAAAAACAATCAGTCCACCCACAAATAAAGCCATGCCCAAAAGGACAAAGATCCCGATACGAAAATAATTGGGTTTGTTAGTCATTCAGCTTCTCGGTGAAAAAATCGATGAACAAAAGGATCTTTGGAATGATCCCGCAAGTCACGCGGATTTCCTTCAGCTAAGATGCCTTTGCTCTGTTTATCTAGCATTATCACACGATCAGCAATACTATAAATACTCGCCAGTTCGTGTGAAACAATCACAAAAGTCACTCCCAGTAAATCACGCAACTGTAAAATCAAAGCATCTAACTCAGCCGAGGTGATCGGATCCAAGCCCGCCGAAGGCTCATCCAAAAATAAAATACTTGGATCCAAAGCCATCGCTCTCGCAATGGCCGCTCGCTTTTGCATACCCCCACTTATTTCAGAAGGCAGATGCTGTTTGAAATTTTCCAAACCGACAAGCTTGAGCTTTGTCCATGCAATACTACGACGAGCCTCGAGGGGTAAATTTGTAAACTCTTCCAAGACTAAGGTGATATTTTCTTCCAAAGTCATCGAACCAAAAAGTGCACCGCTCTGATAACCCACACCGATTTGACTCAAAATACGAATACGCTCATCCCCCGAAGCCGCCGCCAAACTCTCCCCTAAAATCAAAATTTCACCCCCCAATAAAGGCAAAAGATCGATCATTGTTTTTAAGAGAGTACTCTTGCCGCATCCTGAGCCGCCAAGAATGACAAAAACCTCCCCACGCTTCACATCGAAAGATATTTTTTTCAGCAACATCCTATCCACATACCCTACTGAAATATCTTTTGCCTCTATGACTATTTCTCGTTCCATTAGAATTTAATCATAAAATAAACCACTGCAAAAAGCGCATCTATCACCACAATCAAAAAAATAGATGTCACCACCGAACTCGTTGTTGAAATACCCACCGAACTAGCACCCTCGCGTGTCTGTAAGCCACGTAAACATCCGATTCCTGCAACCAAAGCTCCCAAAAAAAATCCTTTTATAACCCCCGCCAATATATCATTCACATCAATCGAACTCGTGAGTTGGCTCCACAAAACAGCGGTTGGAAACCCTCTTGCGAGCATAACAAAAAACCCTCCGGCTACCCCCATTAAGTCGGAATAAATAATTAAAATTGGCGTTACCAAAATACCGGCCAACACACGCGGAGCCACCAAAAAACGGACTGGATCCAGCCCCATCGTATTCAAAGCATCGATCTCTTCATTCACCTTCATTGTCCCTATCTCAGCTGCAAATGCCGAGCCACTACGTCCGGCCAATACAATGGCCGTCATAATTGGCCCCAGCTCTCGCACCATTGCTAAGCCCACTAAATTGACCACAAAAATATCTGCGCCGTAACGCTGCAAAGGCGGTGCCGCTTGAAAAGCAATAATCAGCCCTGTCAAAAATGAAACCAGCCCAACCACAAGCAAAGCCTGAACCCCGGCCCGCTCAAAAATAAACCACACATCATTCCAACGAAGCCGAAACTCTTTTTTTCGAAAACTTAAAAAAACAATTAACATCCGTCCCAAAAACTCCACCTGCTCACGCAAATCCTGTAGAAAAGCAGCGGTAAATTTTCCCAAAGCCACCACCTGAGAATCTTTGGAAACGGCCTTACTCTCTTCCCTTCCTTCGCCCTCAAACAACGCGACAATTCTAGCAATTTCAGGTTGCAACCCATCTATCCGTGCCCCGCGTCGCTTTAATTCGCAAAGCAAGGCGGACCCCGCGCCGTCGCAATATGCTATGCCGGAAGCTTCGACAAAAGTATCCTTCGAAACAGCATCTAGAGTTTTTTGCCATATCTTCGCAACGCTTATTGCATCAACTCTGCCACTTAGAACGATACGCGTCGTGCCCCCATTTTTTTCTAATTTTAAAATACCGGCGGTGGAGGACATAGGAACCATCAAAGATTAAATATTATATTTTTCAAGCCGAAGCTTTCGCTCTCTTTATTCATTAAATCAAAGCCTGATTTTTTCGGGCATATTCGCAATAAAATCATGAAAATCTTTTTCTAAATGATCCACTCCACCTTCGTAGTGTTTTTCAATGATCCATTGCATCCCGAAATTTTGAAAAATGGAGAGATTTATTATTTTTCTCAACACTTCTTTTCTCTGCATATCAGCCATGAAAAAATACACCAACCCCCATGAAAGCGTATAGTTATCCTCCATCTTTTTCCAATCTCTATCAAAATCAGAAAAAATTTTACGCAAAGAAACTATTTTGTTTTCTTTTAACAATCTCTTTAAACGAAGCTTTTTTGCTTGATTGGGGCGCGTATAAATTTCTGCTTTATCTAAAAAAGCCTCTTCATAAAATTCAGCCAACCCCTCATTCAACCATTTTGGAGGAAAGAGCTTGGCTGAACGCAAAATCAAATGCTGTGCTTCATGCTGTATCGTTTTTCGATATTTAGCATTTTTATATATAATCAATTCTTTTCGACTAACCGAGTAAAAACCATTACCCGACCGGCTCTTCGATATCTTTTTCTGAAAAGCTCTATAATTCTCATCTTCCTCAAATAAACGAATTGGAATAACTATATTATTAGCAAGTTTGAGATGAATTTTATCAAATTCTAACTCTTCTTGGATTATTCGAATAAGTAGATCAAAATCGTCAGCTTCTAAAGTTCCGTTTATATCAACTAGTTCAAAATTTGGTGTAGGCGTATCAGCCAAATTCAAAGTTGGCGAGAATAACCTAATATAAGCAATAGAGACAGCTAAAATGCTGCATAGACAGAAAAGAACGAGTAATTTTTTAAAATGTATTTTTATCCCCATCTCAAAAAGACGCGTCTTAATTTCTGAAATTATAAATTTCTATTTTGCATTTCCATTTGCTGCAAAAGCTCCGGGTTTAAATGATTTTCTGAAATCTGCACCTTCGCCCCGGAACCAACAATATCATAGAGTTGTATTATATCAGAAGACTTCATACGAATACATCCGTAACTCGCTGGCTCTCCCAATCTACGTTCTTCCGGCGTTCCATGAATATAGATAAAGCGCTCATACGAATTTCTATTGCGAGGCTCCAAGCCCTCCAGCCATAAAATGCGCGTAACGATAGGATCGCGCCCCTCAGCATTTGGCGGCAAAATTTCTCCTGTAAAAGAACGGGACTTCAAAACTGCACCCGGCGGCAGACCATCACCAATTTTTTTCTTAATCTTATGTTTTCCCAGCGGAGTTCCATAGCTTCCCGGTTGACTATTAAGCCCAAATTTAGAAGTTGATATTGGATAAATCGCTATCGGCATCTTATCCCGCAAAAGCAGTAATTTTTGATCTGGAACACTGACAATGATACGGTGTCGATTATCCCCCTGACAGCCCATAAAAAGAAGACCGCTAAGAAAAAATAAAAACACCAAAAGCACCCTAGCTAAACGGCAAACACAAACAGACATGCCCCCGTTCTAACCGCTTTTTTCAAAATTTCCAGAAGAACTCATAGCTTTTCACTTAAGGCAAACTGACTCAAATGATCCTGTAGAATGTCATTTGAGTCAATTCTAGGACGTAAAGAGGAATAACAAATACTGGATAAAATTCATTCACTCCCTTAGGATTACACGCTATGAATCGCCGTGATTTTCTTCGCTTGCTGGCCAGTGCCGCTACGGTTGCTCCGCTCCTTACGACAAAAGCATCATCCGATTCACTCGGTGCCGTGCTCCCCCAACGCCGCCTCGGCTCAGGAAAAATCTCCGTCACCTGCCTCGGGCTTGGTGGTTTTCATGTGGGTTGGACGACTGAAAAACTTGCCCAAGCCACCATCGAAGCCGCCCTAGAAGAAGGTGTTCGCTTTTTCGATACCGCCCGAGCCTACGGCCCTCATATTAGCGAAGAACGCTACGGACAATTTTTAACTCCAAAATATCGGGACAAGATTTTTCTCATGAGCAAATCGGAGGCCAAAGACGCAGCCACCATCCGCCAACACATCGAAGGTTCCCTCCGCCGCCTCGCAACAGACCACATCGACCTCTGGCAAATTCATGCCCTCGAAAGTCCTAGCGATGTCGATGCACGCCTCGCAGCGGGAGTCCTGACCGAAGCACTCAAAGCCCAAGACGAAGGGAAAATCCGTCACATCGGCTTTACCGGTCACGCCAATCCCTACGCTCACTTGCGAATGCTCGAACGCACGAGCACACCCGAAAACACCTCTCCTTTTCTCACCAGCCAGTTTCCGATCAACCCCGTCGATGCCGCTTCGACCCATAGTTTCATACTTCAAACCCTTCCGGAAATTAAAAAAGCCGGCCTCGGTGTCATCGCTATGAAAACTCTTGCCGACGGACGTTTCTTTGCCTCGAAACATACTCTCGAACGCAAAGATTGGGAAACGCCCACCCCCATCGTTCCCGATGTCTTGTCTCTCGCAGACTGCATCCATTTTGCACTCTCGCTCCCGATTTCCACTCTGGTCACCGGCGCAGAAAACCCCGAATTTATCCGCGAAAAAGCAGCCCTCGTCCGCAGCTTTCATCAAATGCCCCCCGAACAACACCAGGCCATTGTGAACCGCGTCGCATCCTTCGCCGAAGAGGGGCACGTCGAATATTACAAAGACAAACAAATCGCCGCTACTTCCTGACAACACACCGTCAGAAAATCGCCTTGGGGCTCGTTTTTAAACGTGGAACTTCTCTTCCCCTGTCCTTGTAATACCAAGATATAATCAGTCCGACCGGAATCGGGCTTGCGCCCTAGACCGCCACCCCATCAAGGGAGTTGAAGCAGCCGTTCAAGGCCATTAGTCTGAAGGTGAAAACTAGAAAGACAACAACCATGAACGACCAAAATAACACTACACTCCAACCAAACCTTCACCCAATCATCTTGAACAACTTTTACAGAAAATTTTTGACGCAGCCATTAATTGGTGTTTCATCAATCAGGTAACCGTTTTCTTCTATCCTACTACTCTTCTCTACTTATGAAAACTCTGCGTCTCGGCATTATCGGTCTCGGCAACATGGGAAAAGCCCATGCAAACTCTATTCTATCGGGTCAGGTTCCCCGCTGCGAACTCACCGCACTGGTGGACTCAAACGTCGATACCTTAAACGCATTTCCGACCGTAAAAGCCTTTACCACCAGCACTGAGTTGATCCATTCCGGCGAAGTTGACGCCGTGCTGATCGCCACTCCGCACTACTCGCACACCACCATCGGCATCGAGGCTCTACAGGCCGGATTGCATGTGCTCGTCGAAAAACCCATCTCGGTTCACAAGGCGGATTGTGAAAAACTCATCGCCGCCCACCGTTCGAAAAAACAGGTTTTCGCAGCCATGTTTAACCAACGTACCGATCCCTACTACCTGAAACTGCGCAAGCTCATTCAAACCGGCCAACTCGGGGAAATTCGCCGCGTCAATTGGATCATCACAAACTGGTTTCGCACACACGCCTACTACGCTTCGGGAGGGTGGCGAGCCACTTGGGCGGGTGAGGGCGGTGGCGTGTTGCTCAATCAATGTCCGCACCAGCTAGATCTTTGGCAATGGCTCTTCGGCATGCCGCAAAGCCTGCGTGCCTTTTGTCAGATCGGACGCTACCACGACATCGAAGTAGAGGACGACGTCACTGCCTACATGCACTATAAAAACGGAGCCACCGGCGTTTTTATCACCTCTACTGGCGAAGCTCCCGGCACGAATCGCCTCGAAGTCACCGGCGAGCAGGGACGTGTGGTTATTGAAAACGACAAATTTTCCTTCATCCGAAATGAAGTGCCAATGTCCGAATTTTCGCGCACAACGAGCGGCGGATTCGCCACTCCGCCGACATGGAATATCGATATTCCCGTGCAGGGACACGGCGGCCAACACGTCGAAATTATACAAAATTTTACAGCCGCCATTCTCGATAAAGCTCCACTCATCGCACCTGCGAAGGAAGGCATTTACTCCGTCGAGCTCGGCAATGCCATGCTTTTTTCCAGCTTCCAAAACAAAACTATCGAGTTCCCTCTCAACGCTAAAAGCTACGAAACTTTCCTAAGAAAAAAGATCGCGTCCTCCACCTTCGTTAAAAAAACTTCTACCGCCAAACTCGACGAAAGCGACTTCTCAAAATCCTTTGCCAAATAATATCATCCTCCAAA
>JBKEAD010000090.1:0-14111 GCA_047971915.1 Chthoniobacterales bacterium | reverse complement strand
AAAATCTACGGGATCCATTGTCATCTTTCCTTGAATTGTTCGTGTCCAAGCTCGCGCAAACCACAACCAGACAAGTGGAGCTGCCGCGTAGATATAAACGGGCTGTTGATAAAGGGATGCTGCCTGCCTGCTACTCGCATACATCAATAGAATTCCCCCTGCCAGCACGGACAGAGTAATGCCGGCCATATTCAACGCGAAAAACGATTTTGGCCCATAGGGACGTTTGGTATCCTGAAGATTCTGCAAAACTTCGGAGCTTCGCTTCATCAGTGCAAGACTTAAAAAGGTGCAAGCTGCAAAACTAAGAACCCAACCAGACGGCGATATTTCAATGGCGGCTCCCCCTAGGTAGATGCGTAGTATGTAGAAAAGCGTCAGTAAAATGACATCAATGCCCGGAACCCGCTTTAATCCAAAAATGTAAATGGCAACGAGTAGCAAGTAGGACAGCCAATAAAAACTAAAGCTTAGTGGCAGCAAAAAAAGAAAACCTGCCGCCAGCAAAAAACAACTCAAAGATAAAGAGAGAGCACCTTTTGGCGAAATCTGTCCCGCTGCTACAGGCCGCAGAGATTTCCTTGGATGTTTACGATCTGCTTCGACATCCAAGACATCATTGAGCGCATAAACAGCAGATGCCGTCAACGACATACAAATAAACGCAAGAATACATAAAAAAATCGAAGGCCAATTTAAAAAATTATGAGCTGCTACTAACGGAACAAAAACTAATAAGTTTTTGCTCCACTGATACGGACGCATCAACCTAAGCCATGAATTTCTTTGAGAACGCTCCGACATTTAAAGCAACTGGTTGGTAAATGGGCTATAAGAGGCAACAGCTATCACCGCTAAATTAATTTTCTACCAAAACCCCCACTGCTTTGTCTGCATGATATAAAGCCCCAGTCCGAGATTGGTGACTGCATGGGCAATCACACAGCACCAGAGGCTCCGCGTATAAACTGCCACTAAACCAAAAGCGACACCGGTAATGATCGCCCCCGCCAAATCCGGCACGCTATGCACAAAAGCAAATAAGAAAGTAACGGCGGAAAAAGACCCCAGCGTCACCGCACCAAAAGGCACGGTCTCAAATTTCTCACGAATAAAATAGCGCATCAAAAATCCGCGCCAGAAAATTTCCTCAAGTAGCGGCACGACCACGACGAGCCGGAAGAAACGCGCAAGCAAGCTCAGCCAATACAAGGTCGGATTTTCCGCAAAGACATTCGGATCAAAGCCATCCGTCCGGTGTGGAACACCCCAAATCCACTGAGGGCTTATCCAAACCCCCAGAATCACTAGGCCCACGAGCACCGCTGCCCACCAATACTTCAACGACCCAAACTCATAATACTTCCAATAGTAAATCATGAATGCCGCGCAAATCAGCGATTGCAGCGGGTATATCCAATACTCAGGATTTTTGAGCCAAAGCTGCTGTGGCTCATCGCCAGCCAGCCAAGAGACCGCGCCCACCGCAGCCAGCCCCAGCATAAAAATAGCAAAAGGCCCGATGTAGGCTATATACAAAGGCTTCCAATTCTTCGGAGACATAGGCCAAGACACATAGCCTCATTTAAAAGCCCTGACAACAGCGAAACTTCGTTAATTCAATTTTTGCTTTAGGGTTTTCAAGTCGGAAAAGTTTGCTACAGTGCGCACGTTGTGAATTCAAATCCCGTTTATAGCTTCTTTTCCTCTCCTCCTTCTTTTGCGGGAATTCTCTTACGTGTCGGCCTTGCCGTTGCCTTAGTTTACGGCACCTATTTTGATCCGACGCCACTTTTCGCACAAAATTCCGAGCTTGCCAGCGTCGAGGTAACGAGTTCCTTTCAGTTCGCACGCGATATTTTTTGCTACACAATCAGCTTTTTTTTACTCATCGGATTTTTTACCCGTCTCGCCGCCTTTTTACTTTTTGTCGCCATTGTCTCACTGGCTTTTTTAGATGCTCAACTCATCCCATCATCTGAAGCAACCCACATAGTAACGGCTTCCGCAGCGATAGCTCTCGCTTTTTTAGGAGCGGGTATTTTCTCCGCTGATCGAAAAATTAGCCAACTTTTCCTTCCAAATGTGAGTTAGTTTTTCACTTCTTAAACCCACCTGCCTCCAGCAAAGACTTGACCTCGGGGCGGACGTGATGCGATTTTTGCGAAACCAAACTTCATTTTAACCCATATAATATCTGTGGAAATTAAAGAAATCCGAACAATCATCGACATGATGAAAAAAAATGACCTTGCTGTCTTCAAAATGGAGCGCGAGGGCTTTAAAATAACCCTCAAGACAAACGAAGCCGGACAGCCGATTATTCATACCGCACCTGCTGCGGCAGCGGTTCCCGCACCCGTGGCAGCCTCTGCGCCCACTCCGGCAGCGGCTCCGGCAGCACCTGCACCTGCGCCCGTAGAAGAAAATCTACCCGAGATAAAATCTCCGATGGTCGGCACCTTCTATGCCACGCCATCGCCTGACGCGGAACCCTTCGTAAAGCCCGGCCAGAAAGTCACGGCTGATACGGTCGTATGTATCGTCGAAGCTATGAAGGTGATGAACGAAATTCGCGCTGAAATTGATGGCGTGATTCATGAGGTTTGTGCAGAACATGGCAAGCCCGTGCAATTTGGACAGGCTCTTTTCCGTTTGAAATAATCTCTCTGGGCAAGGTAAGGCGCAACTATGTTTAAGAAAATTCTGATTGCCAATCGCGGCGAAATCGCGCTGCGAATCATCCGGGCCTGCCGAGAACTCGGGGTCAAGACCGTCGCGGTTTACTCTGAACCCGACATCGACTCGCTGCACGTTCAACATGCCGACGAGGCCATCTGCATCGGCCCCGCTTCCAGCACGGACAGTTATTTAAAGATCGACCGTATCATCAGTGCGGCAGAGATTTCCGACGCAGAGGCCATCCACCCCGGTTACGGATTTTTAGCAGAAAACGCGCATTTCGCCGAAGTCTGCGCAAGCTGCAACATCAAGTTCATCGGCCCCTCACCCGACGCTATCCGCCGCATGGGTGATAAAAACTCTGCACGCGAATCTGCCGTAAAAGCGGGTGTCCCCGTCTCTCCCGGCAGCGACGGTATCGTCGAATCCGAATCCGAAGCCATAAAAGTTGCCAAAAAAATCGGCTATCCCGTGATGATAAAAGCCGTTGCTGGTGGTGGTGGACGCGGTATGCGTGTGGCAACCGATGAAAAATCTTTGATAAACGGTTTTCACTCCGCACGCATGGAGGCCGAAAAAGCCTTTGGCAACGCCGGTGTTTATATCGAGAAATTCATCATCAATCCCCACCATATCGAATTTCAAGTCTTTGGGGACGAACACGGCCAGGTCGTTCATCTCGGCGAGCGCGACTGCTCCCTCCAACGCCGAAATCAAAAAATCGTCGAGGAGTGCCCCTCACCGCTGATGGACAACGATCTCCGCCAACGCATGGGTGCCGCCTCCATTGCCCTCTGCGAATCTGTCGGCTACTTCAACGCCGGCACCATCGAATACCTCGTTGACGACAAGGGCGAGTTTTACTTCATGGAAATGAATACCCGTATCCAAGTCGAGCACCCGATTACTGAAGAGGTCTATGGCTGCGATTTGGTAAAACAGCAAATTCAAATTGCTGCCGGCGAACACCTCACCGAGCATGTCGTAAAAGCCGCCCCACGCGGCTACGCAATCGAATGCCGCATCAATGCTGAAAATCCCGACCGCGACTTCCAACCCAGCCCCGGCACCATCGATCTCTACTACGCGCCCGGTGGACGTGGCCTCCGAATCGACTCCCATGCCTACGCAGGCTATCCCGTGCCGCCCTACTACGACTCGATGATTGCAAAAGTCATCGCCACGGCCTCTTCCCGAAAATCCTGCATCGCCAGAATGAAACGCGCCCTTGATGAATATCATATCATCGGTCTTGAAACTACGATACCTTTTCAAAGGAAACTTATGGACCACCCCGAGTTTGTCGCAGGTAAATACCATACCGGATTCATCGAACAACTCCTGAAAAAAAAGTAAGCCTGAATCCGAAAAGGCTCGTAAATTTTCATTTAAAAAAACATTAACCAAAAAAACATCCGGCAAAACTTTTACCGGACCATTCAAAAATCCTTATAAAATCATGAGTTTTAGCAAATCTTGGAAACAAATCCATTGGGTCAACAGTGTCTTCCTCATCGGCACCTTTCTTGTCACTTGCACTGCCGTTCCTGCCTATATCTGGCACTACGGACTGAATCTTTTTCAAGCCTCGCTCTTTTTCTTTTTCTTTCTAGCGACAGGTTTCAGCATCACCTTGGGCTATCACCGCCTCTTCTCGCACCGCACCTTCCAAGCCAAGCTGCCGGTCCGACTCTTTACTCTACTTTTCGGAGCTGCCGCGTTTGAAGGCTCCGCACTCGGTTGGTCCGCAGACCACCGCCGCCACCATAAGCACGTCGATCACGATGAAGATCCCTACGACATCAACAAAGGCTTTTTTCACGCGCACATCGGTTGGCTACTCTTTCGCCACTCGCCCGACACACCGCTTACCTGGGTTCGCGATTTACAAAAAGATCGTCTCGCCGTTTGGCAGCACGACCACTACGTCCCCATCGCGCTTTTTATGGGTTTCGCGCTCCCGCCAATCATCGGCTATCTCGTCGGCGGACCGGTTGCCGCTCTGGGAGCTTTTCTCATCGCAGGTGTTGCTCGGATTGTCTTTGTTCACCACATGACTTTTTTCATCAACTCGCTCTGCCATTGGGTTGGAAAGCGCCCTTACTCCATAAATTGCTCTGCTCGGGATAGTCTCTTGATGGCTTTTTTCACTTTTGGTGAGGGTTATCACAACTACCACCACGAGTTCCAATACGACTACCGCAACGGCGTGCAGCCCTGGCAGTTTGATCCTACAAAATGGCTCATCCGAGTGCTCAGCTATCTCGGACTAGCCTCCAAGCTTCGCACCGTCCCTGAAGAAACCATTATCAAAGCCAAAATTCGCACGAGTCAAAAAAGTTTAGAAAAAAAACTCTCCACCGTAGAGCACCCTCTCCCCGAATACCTGACGCAAGCAATCCAAAGCACGCAAGATACGATGAATGCTGCTCTAGCAATCTGGGAAGAACGTCTAAAAGAATACCGCGAAGCGATAGCCAAACGCGGGGAGACGACGGCCGCTTGCCGCCGCGAACTCAAAAAACACGTGCGAGAAGCTACAGAAAATCTCCGCGAATCCATCCAAGAATGGCTCCGCACACACCGTCTCCTAGAAAGCTCTTTGGCAGTAGCGTAAAATACATGTAAAGAGTGGGCGCAGTTTGCCGCGCAATGACTTGTGCGGATCGTTGATCGCCAGCGGGGCAGCTTCCATTTTTCATCTTCAGATAAAGCGACCCTTGATGGGCACAGACAGGATTGTCTGTGCCACAATGCTTGCTTACGTTTTTTTCGGTATTAGTCCGCCAACCACTCCGTATGGAAAAATTCTCCCTCGGGCTTGTCGATGCGCTCGTAGGTGTGTGCACCGAAAAAGTCGCGCTGGGCTTGCAACAAGTTTGCAGGCAACGTGGCCGAGCGGTAGCTGTCGTAGTAGGCGAGCGAGGCACTGAAGGCCGGCGCCGGGATACCATGGTTGATCGCGGTCGTTACGGCAAGGCGCCAAGACTGCTGCGACTGCGTAAGAATGTCGCGGAAAAAGGGAGCAAGCATGAGATTTTTCAAATCCGCATCGGCCTCGTAGGCTTCTTTGATGCGATTTAAAAAATGAGCACGGATGATGCAGCCGCCCCGCCAGATAGTGGCGATGTCGCCGAAGTTCAGCTTCCAGCCATATTCTTTAGCAGCCGCGCCAAGCTGCACGAAACCCTGTGCGTAGCTCACGATTTTGCTTGCGTAGAGAGCATCGCGAACGGCGTCGATGAGTTCTTTTTTGTCGCCCGTATAGGTCGCAGATGCGGGGCCGGTGAGTTGTTTCGCCGCTTCGACACGTTCCGATTTCATCGAGGAGAGAATGCGAGCTTCGACCGCACTGCTGATCGTGGAGAGCGGGACGGCCATTTCGACGGCATGTCCGACAGTCCATTTGCCGGTGCCTTTTTGTCCGGCTTTGTCCATGATGACATCGACGAGTGCTTTGCCGGTTTCAGGATCGGTTTTTGTGAAAATGTGCTCCGTGATTTCGATGAGGTAGCTGTTTAGCTCGCCGTTGTTCCAGTCGGCGAAGACTTCGTGAAGTTCTTTCGCGGAGAGGCCGAGGACGTTTTTCAAAATCGAGTAGGCTTCGCAGATTAGCTGCATGTCGCCGTATTCGATGCCGTTGTGAACCATCTTTACATAATGTCCGGCACCGTCTGGCCCCATGTGGCGGCAGCAAGGTTCGCCATCGACAATAGCAGCGATTTTTTGAAAAATCGGGCCGACTGCCGCCCAAGAGTCTTGGGAGCCGCCGGGCATCATAGATGGACCTTTGAGAGCGCCTTCTTCACCACCGGAAACACCGCAACCCACGAAGTGGAGATTTTTTTCGCGAAGATATTTTTCGCGGCGTTGGGTGTCTGTCCAGAGCGAGTTGCCGCCGTCGATGATGACATCGCCGGGTTCAAGCAGCGGGATGAGTTGCTCGATCACGGCATCGACCGGCGCACCGGCTTTTACCATTATCATTGCTTTGCGGGGACGTTTGAGTGAGCCAACAAATTCTTCGAGCGTCTTGGCGGCAAAGATGTTTTTGCCTGCTCCGCGGCCGGCGGCGAATTTTTCCGTAACGGCTGTTGTGCGGTTGTAAACGCTGACGGAGAACCCCTTGCTCTCCATATTTAAAACTAGATTTTCGCCCATCACGGCGAGACCGATCAAACCAATGTCATTTGTGCTCATAGATGTTTATTTAGAAGTTAAGGTAGTATTAGAACCCGCAGACTAACCCGCTCGCGAAATGAAAGGCAACTGACTTCTTCACTTTCATTTTCGATTTTTGGTATTACCTTGAGGATCGCATGAATCTGCCAAACAAGCTCACCCTTAGTCGTCTAGCCGTGACGTTTTTTTTCGTCGCAGCCCTGACGCTTCAATGGCCAAAGGCAAATACCTGTGCGCTGATTCTTTTTCTCATTGCTACGATCACGGATTATCTGGATGGGCAAATCGCACGGCGGCGCAATCTTGTCACCGATTTCGGTAAGCTCATGGACCCGCTCGCGGACAAAATTCTCGTCGCGTCGGCATTCATCGTTTTAGTAAAAGAGGGTGCCATGCCCGCTTGGGCGGTCATTATTATAATAAGCCGAGAGTTTTTAATCACGGGCCTCCGCACACTCGCCAGTGCAAAGTCCATCGTCCTACCAGCCGAAAAAATCGGCAAACACAAAACGGCATGGCAAATGGTAACGGCCATTTTTTTCCTAACCCTCCTTGCCCTCAGCGATTGGGTGTCGGTCGATGTGGCGTGGTATCAATTTGCGTGGCACAAGATCGGAGCCTTCTTGGTTTACGGCACGACGATACTAACACTGTATTCCGGCCTAGCGTATCTAATACGCCACCGCAGCCTTATCGACGAACGTTGAGGAATCCTAAATCCCGCAGTTGGGTTGTCATAGTGATGAGTCGCAGCCTCAAAATACATCCTGAGCAGAAGAAGTTGACCGGCTTCAAGAACGCCTCTGGGAAAACCTACCTCAAACTAAAACCTCAAACTAACACACCAATCAGTCCTTCACTCAATCACCTTGAACACTTTTACAGAAAAATTTTGACGCAGCCTAAATTCCTAAAATTCTCGCTCGCGCATTATAAGTCCGACAGACTGCTAGTAAATTTCTACGGGGGAGCGTTTGCCGTCTTCGGGGCTGCGCTGGGCGGCGCGTTCTTCGCCGAGCGTAGCAACGCGTAGATCCCAGACGCCTTTGTCCAGTGCGGTGAAAGTTTCTACGTCAAAAGGTGTCGGCGGAGACATTTTTTTCTTAAACTCTGCGATGTTTGCCAGAGCGGTTTCGACGTCGGAGTCCGGCAAAGTATTTAGAAATAGCAGGGCTTCTTCGGCAAGGTGTGTGCGATGGCAAATCATGAGGAGATCGTTACCGGCCTCGAGTGCCAGCCGGAGAGTTTGCTCCAAGCTGTAGTGATTTAAGATGGCACCCATGTCGAGATCGTCGGTCATTACAAGGCCGCAAAATTTCATGTCTTGTCGCAAAAGATCGTGAATGATCGCTGGGGAGAGCGATGCGGGGAGTGGGCCGGAGTCGAGGCCGGAGTAGTTTATGTGACCAATCATCATGCTGTCGATTTTATCTGCGAAATGTCGGAAGACAGCGAGTTCGTGCGCTTCCATAAGTTCGCGAGAGCGGTCGAGCACGGGAAGCTCGTGGTGGGGATCGTTTGTTGCTGAGGAGTAACCCGGAAAATGTTTACCGCAACTCAGGATGCCACCAGACCGGAGAGCGGAATTAAAAGCACCTGCGAAGTCGATGACTTGGGCAACATCGGTGCCGTAGCAACGTCCTCGAAGGGAATTATCCGCTTCGTCATCAAAGGAAATATCGAGCACGGGACAGAGGTCGAGGTTGAATCCGAAGATACGAAGCAGGGCGGCGGTGAGTTCACCGTGGCGGCAAATGAGAGTGCGGTCGCCTTTTTCGCGGAGCTGTTGGGCGTTTGGTGGTTCTTGGCCGATGAGTTTCAGGCGAGAGACGCGCCCCCCTTCTTGGTCGATGGTAATGATGGGTTCGACCTTACTTAAACTGCGGAGATCGTCCGTGAGTTGGCGAAGCTGCTCGGGGCTTTCAATATTTCGTCCAAAAAGAATAAAACCGCCGGGCTGCGTGCGGCGGATGAGGTCGGCGGTTTCGGAATCGATCATTTTTCCGGGGACTCCGACGAGTAATAATTGGCCGCGATGAATAGATGACATGGTGGCGAATGCTAGGTAAAGCAATGCGTTTTGTCGATGATGGTATTTTTTAAAGCGAGATGTAGGGAAAATTTGACGAGTTGCGGAAAGTATAGTTTTATTTTCGCATTATGAGTTTACATGCCCTCTCGCCGGAGCTTTTTAAATCGTTAATCGTTGGTGCCATCAGTTTAGAAGATAAATCAAGTGGATTCACGCCAGTTCGTTTGGATGTGGCGGATAGAGCGTTTATTAATGAGGGCTTGTGGAGTTCGGCACATCGCCCATCGGGGGTTCGTGTTCGTTGCAAAACAAATGCCACAAGTTTTCGCTTGGAGCTTACGATGGAAAGCAATACAGAGCCGATGTGGGATGGAGACAACGTTGTAGATGTTTTTATCGATGAGGAATTAAAGGCTTCGTTTAACTGCAAAGGAACGGATCAAACACCCACACGCTTTGCCGTGGCATTAGGTGATTTAGCGGATGGAGAGAAAATTTTGGATATTTATTTTCCGGCGACAACGCGGGTGCTTTTGCATCATCTATCGCTCAATGAGGGTGCTTTTGCGGAGGCGGCACCTGCTCGTTCGCGCTGGCTCACTCATGGAAGCTCGATCACAAATGGTGCCCAGGCCGCAAGTGGAGGCTTCACTTGGCCGGCAATTGTAGCGCGTAAAAAAAATTGGGATTTGCTCAACTTGGGCTATGGTGGGCAGTGTAAAATGGAACAGGTCGTAGCACGACTGATCGCCCGCACTCCGGCGGACCGCATCAGTCTTTGTCTCGGCATCAATACCGCCGGCGGCGAATACTCTCAACGCGTTTGGGCTTCGACGGCGGAAGGGTTTATTATGACAGTGCGCGACGGGCACCCCGAAACGCCACTGCTCATTATTTCTCCCATTTTGAGTCCGCCGCGTGAAAAAGTCGCAGACGAAGGAGACCTGATGAAAAGTCTCACAACCATGCGCGAGGCATTGAAGGCTTCGGTCGATAAATTCCGTGCTGCTGGTGATGCAAACATCCATTACTTTGACGGACGAAATATTATCGGCCCCGGTGATGAAGATTACATGCCGGATGAGCTACATCCCGATGCCGATGGGATCAAGCTAATGGGAGCACGCTTCCTTGAGCACGCCCCGTCCGTTTGGGGCTAAAAGGCTAGGGCTAGGGACAAAAAAAATGTTTCTGAAAACTGAAGACTGAACCCTAGCAAACTTATTGTCGATCAAGCTCCGCAAGTATCGGAAAATTCGGTAGGTCCAGTAAGGGATATTTATAAAGAATATCCATATCAACCATTCGTGTGTGGCGAAGTTTAGGCCCATGAGCCATTCAATGCCGCGGTGAAGAAGGATGATGCTCGCGCCCATGACTAGCGACCAAGTGCGACTAATCAATCCCAGAAATAAAAATAGCTCTAAGAGCAAGCCCGGCGCGAAAAAAATACGTGCGAGATGAGGATTATCCGCGATCAGGCTGGGTAAGGTTTCAAAGTAAAAAGGATCCGGCGGGATGCCGGTATTGGCAAAGTCGTTGGCATGCGTTTTTATAATTTGTACGGAAAGGTTTGGAGTATTCCAGAGCCATTTTCCGTCGCTGCGGTCGAGTTTGGTAATTGCCGTTGTGAGATAAATTCCCGCGATGAGGATGCGTGTCCAGTGGATGAGTTGTCGGTAATGCTCGGCGGCTCCTTGGGAATTTTCCAGCGTTCCGATACTAATGAATAAAATCGAGAGATAGCTTAGTGCCACGACTTGAAAAAGCCCGAGAACGTAAAGCATGAGCGCGGCCACAGCAGCCCACCAAAGAACTTGGTAAAGCGGAGTGTGGACGAGGAAGGTAAAATCGATCCAGTGGGCCAGCGCGTCGGGTTTGGGTTGCTCGGTAAATGGAATCCAGCCGGGGAGGTTTGTGTAGATTAACCATGCAAAGACAAATCGTATGAAGAGGATTTCCCAATGCGCAAAAGGGATTTCGTGACTGCGAAAGTAACGGTGAAATTTTTCTAAAAAACTCATGGCAGGCGGAGTTCGGCAATGATGCTATGATCTTTTTCAAAAGATGTTTCGGTTCGTTCCACGCGCACGCAGTGGAGCTGAAGGCCGCTTTTTTTGATTTCGGCTCGACTCGAAGCAAAGGGAATATTTTCGAACATATAGACGAGTGTTTTTTCGCCGGCGGCTTTTTTTGTTCCTGCGTAGCCTCTTCGCCCTTGGTGAGTGCTTCGAGTCGCGAGCGGTAGAGTTTTTTCATCTTGGCTGAGCGAATGCCGAAAATCTCTTGCTGGCCGATTATGCTTCCCTCCAAATCGGTGAGATAAAAATACTCCGTATCGGCTGGGATTTGCGAATACATGGGGAAATGCGAGAAAGGAAAAGCCTCCTTAAAAGCCTGTGCGATAAGAGCAACAATAATGACCTCTTTAAAAGGAATCTAACCCAGAAAATAGATGGCTCCACTCCAAAGCTGCCTTCCTTTTGAGCCTTTCGGAAAAATTTTTTGGAGTTGATTTTGAAGGTTAGAATAAATTCGGGGTAAAATCATCCTTGCTGAAGGCGAGGCTATTTCAGAGCATAAAAAGCAACAAGAGGAATCCTCGGATGAAAACGGTTATTTACGATGGAGAATGTGGGTTTTGCAGCGCGAGTATTCGCTTTATTTGGAAACGCGATGTCGCCAGAAAATTTACTTTCGCACAGCTTCAGTCGCCTGTGGGTAAACAACTGCTTGCGGAAAATGGTGTCCACGAAATCCGTATGGATACGGTTTATCTCGTTACCGAAGAGGGTGTTTTTGCAAAAAGCGATGCAGCTTTTCGTGTGCTGGCCGAGCTTCCACGGTGGCGATGGACGGCTAGTTTGCTGCGTTGTATTCCAAAGCCGATTCGCAATTTCGGCTACGATTTCATTGCGCGTCATCGGCAAAAAATCTCGAATCAAAATGCCTGTGAATTGCCCCCTATCGAAGTGCGAAAGCGGTTTTTGTAGGGTTTCAAGATTGGGCGTCGGCTTCTGTCGCACTGGTTTTACCTTACTCTGAGAAGGTTTTCGCCTTTTTTGCAGGTTGAGTTTTTTTTTGCCCACAATTATCCCGTAGGTAGCAATTTACAGGCAAACTCAAAAACAGAAGTTCGCAGCCCCCCTCTGAATTTTAAATAAGGATGGCAGGAAAAGAGGTCTATGTAGAAAGGGTTCTCTCGAATAGCTTTTTGAAAAAACTCTCAAAGCCTACTTTAAAACTCACACGATCATTTATTGCTGATGAGAACAAAAAATAATATCTTTCCTGCCTTCCTGCTTTCCCTATTTAATCCAAATTTCTCAGCTTGCGGGATGGCTATGTTTAATTTTTAGGAAGCACGGAACAGGATTGTCGGAGCTACACTCTTTCACCACTCCTGATTTTCTCCATTTTTTAATCGCTTCCCGAATGATGTTGACTTGAATTTTTTGTAAACTGCTTTCTAATCTTAATTTTCCGATGGCCCGATTTGTCAATTTTTCAGCTTATAAATTTACTCCATTCGATGTGGAGACATTTCCCGATCTACGTTTGGAACTGCTTGCATTTTGTGAAAGTAAACAATTGAAGGGAACGATTCTTCTGGCACCCGAAGGAATCAATCTTTTTGTGGCCGGAACTCGGGAAAATATGGATGCTTTTTTAGAAAAAATTCGGACTTTGCCGGGACTGAACGATTTGACTCCTAAGGAAAGTTTTAGCACGGAGCAGCCGTTTACTCGCATGTTGGTAAAAATTAAAAAGGAGATCATTGCGTTTGGAATTGATGGCATCGATCCGGTTGGCAAACCTGCGCCGAAACTGCCTGCGACCGTTTTGAAACAATGGCTTGATGAAGGGCGCAAGGTAACGTTGCTGGATACCCGAAATGATTACGAGGTGAAAATGGGGACTTTTCATAATGCTCTACCAGCCGGAATCGATACGTTTCGGGAATTTCCAAAATTTGTCGATAGCCTTCCTGAGCAAATGAAAGCTGAGCCCGTAGTGATGATTTGCTCGGGGGGGACTCGCTGTGAACAAGCGGGACCGTATATGGAAAAAGTAGGTTTTAAAAAAATCTATCAGCTGGAGGGGGGTATCCTAAAATATTTTGAGGAAGTGGGGGGCGAGCATTACGATGGGGAATGTTTCGTTTTTGATCACCGTGTCGGGGTCGATCCGCAGCTTCAGGAAACACACTCTGCGATGTGTTTTCATTGTCAAATGCCACTAACAGCTGAGGAGCAGAAGCACCCACACTACGATCCGCCACATTCCTGTCACTACTGCCACGAAGAAAAAGCTATGGCAGTAAAATAAATGGGCTACACCGATTGCCGGGCTTTTTTATCCAAAGCCTTTGTGTCAGCAGCCCCTAGTTGCTGCTGACAACATTGACTCGGCGTCCGCCGCGGTCAAACTCTACCTTGCCTTCGGTGAGTGCCCAGATTGTGTAGTCGCGTCCGAGACCAACATTCCGGCCGGGAATAAATTTTGTCCCGCGTTGGCGTAGAATAATATTACCAGGAATGACGTGTTCGCCGCCAAATTTTTTGATACCGAGACGCTTGCTTTTGCTGTCGCGTCCGTTTTTTACGCTACCTTGTCCTTTTTTATGGGCCATGAGATTTTAAAAAGTAATGATCGAAATTTGAGTTCGAGGATGGATTTTTGGGAGCCTTTTTAGGCTGCGATGTCGGTGATTTTTAAACGTGTGTGACGTTGGCGGTGACCGACGGTGCGGTGGTAGCCCTTGCGACGTTTGAATTTGTAAGCGACGACTTTTTTGTCTTTTACTTGATCGAGAACTTCGGCGGTGACCTTTGCACCACTGACAAGTGGACTGCCCACCGAGACAGACTTTCCGTCGGCAACGAGAAGAACTTCTTCAAAGGTTGCGTTTGCGCCGGGTTCGACTTCTAGCTTTTCGACATCTAGAATGTCGCCCTTTTCGACGCGGTATTGTTTGCCGCCAGTT
This sequence comes from Chthoniobacterales bacterium, assembly GCA_047971915.1. Lineage (GTDB taxonomy): Bacteria > Verrucomicrobiota > Verrucomicrobiia > Chthoniobacterales > JBKEAD01 > JBKEAD01. The sequence continues at coordinate 228 of JBKEAD010000090.1, read as the reverse complement.
TGGATAATTGCGTATGCCATGAGATTTAAACGAAAAATTTAGAGCCGTGCAGAATTTCACAAGCAGCGTGTGCTTGACAAGGTAATTTTTAAGCTATTTTCGGATCATCGGAAAAGTTCTTATATAGTGGTAACATCCCACCCCTGAAATTTTTTTCGGTGAACATTTTCTATTTTGTAAAATCCACAGCCATCCCACAAGCTGAGAGATTTGGATTTAATAAGGAAA
>JBKEAD010000033.1:0-2050 GCA_047971915.1 Chthoniobacterales bacterium | reverse complement strand
ATGGGCGCTATGCAGTCCCAAGCGCTCGACTTGGCGAAGTGGGCAATTGGTGTGCGTCTGGAAAACAAGAAGGTGGGTGATATCAATGAAGCATTGAACACGGGAAAGATTATCCGTACCCATATTTTGCGGCCTACCTGGCATTTTGTGTCGGCGGAAGATATTCATTGGATGTTTGACCTTTCCAATCCGCGACTGAAACCCATCTACCGTTCCTATGCGAAAGCATTCGGCGCAGACGAACCGCTGATAAATCGTGCTGTACCGGCGTTGGAAAAAGTGCTGACAGGAGGAAAACACCTGACCAAAAAGGAAATCGGAGATGCCCTGCTTGCACAGGATATTGTATTGGACGATAGGCATCTGCAACTGAGCATCTCTTATGCCGAGATGGAAGGAGTCCTGATGAACGGGCGGCAGAAAGGGAGGACGCAAACTTTTACGTTGTTTGAAGAGTGGGCTCCCCGAAAAAAAACGATTTGCAGAGACGAGGCCTTGGCGCGTCTGGCCCGGAAATTTTTTACGAGCCACGGCCCGGCTACCATTCCCGATTTTGCTTGGTGGTCGGGATTGACCATGACCGAATGCCGGCAGGCGGTCGAAATGATCCGGGCGGACTTCGTGTGTGAGACAATGAACGGCCGTGACTTTTGGATGAGGGATGATATCAAAATTCCCCCTGCCGGTAATGACGAAGCCCTGTTGCTCCCTCCGTTCGATGAATTTGTGGTGAGTTATAAGGACCGCTCCGAAATAATAGAAGAGGTCCACTATGGTAAAGTAATAACCAAAAACGGGATCTTTTCACCAACGATTAAACTGAATGGTGAAATTATAGTCTCTTGGAAGAAAATGACCCGAAAAGGCTCTCCCCGGATAGAACTTTCTTTTTTTGAAAAAACACCCAAAAGAAAACAAGACCTTTTTAATTCCGAAGTAAAGCGGTTGGAGAATTTTTATTCTATCTGATGTGATGGATCCGACGGGTTAAAATATAAATTTCACCTTCATTGGCATGGCGTTTTGGTTAGAAACGTCGAACCGGCTGGCAAAATTATCCACATTTCCGTTTGTTTCCAATATGTCTTTTTGCGCTATTTCTAAAATGGCACCCGCCATGATTTTTTATCCTTTCCTTTATATTTTAATAAATTGAAACTACATTTGCTGTTGATGAACCGAAAGATAATCCATATTGACATGGATGCGTTTTATGCTTCCATTGAACAGCGCGATAACCCGGAATTCCGGGGTAAACCGGTTGCTGTGGGATACGGAGAAAAGCGGGGAGTGGTTGCGGCCGCGAGTTACGAGGCGCGCAAATACGGGGTTCATTCGGCAATGGCTTCGGTGACGGCGTTGCGCAAGTGTCCGCACATCATCTTCGTAATGCCCCGGTTCGATGTTTATCGAAGCGTTTCCAACCAGATCATGCAAATATTTCTGGAATATACCGATAAAGTGGAACCGCTGTCGCTCGATGAGGCATTTCTCGATGTGACAGTCAATCATAGGGGATTGCGTTCCGCGACCCTGATCGCGAAAGAGATCAAGCAAAAGATATTTAACCACACACGCCTTACCGCATCCGCCGGTGTTTCGTACAATAAATTCCTGGCAAAGATCGCTTCAGATTATAAAAAACCGAACGGGTTGTTTGTGATTGAACCAAATAAAGCAGATGATTTTATAGGGAAACTACCTGTCGGAAGGTTTTTTGGCGTGGGGAAGGTGACTGCGGCGCGCATGGCGGAACTGGGCATTGGTACGGGGTGCGACCTGAAACAATGGAGTGAAATCGACTTGGTGCGTGAGTTTGGCAAGGCGGGGATTGCTTATTATCATTTTGCCAGGGGTGAAGACGACCGGGAGGTGGAGTCGGAGAGGGTGCGTAAATCGTTGGGTGCCGAAGAGACTTTCTTGGAAGATTTGGGTGAAATTGTGGATATGCTTGCCGCACTCGATGAGATTGCCCGGGAGGTTAACCGCAGGGCTGAAAAACGGAAATTCCTTGCCAAAACCCTCACATTGAAGATCAAATATGCCGATT
>JBKEAD010000027.1:0-7868 GCA_047971915.1 Chthoniobacterales bacterium | reverse complement strand
CGCCGCAAGCCTCACAAGCAGCAAAGGTCAAAATCGGGCGTAAGCGTTTACCACCGACAAAAAGACTGTAGCGCATGGCCTCGTGCAAGATTGCGGGTTTAGTCGAGGCACGAGGAAGGAGGCGTTTTAATTCGGAATCGACGCTGCGAGCACAATTTTTGATGTAGTGCTGAAGGTCTTTGTTGGAAATACTTGGCGACATAGTGGAGCGGAATGTTATGCCGTCTTTAATTAAAAAATAAAAGCGTTATACGTTTTAATTAGCCGGAGTATTTGTCGAGGGCCTTTTATGTTCCGCCGTTTTTTACTCGGACTCCACGAAGTTTAAAAAAGCGAGTTTCGGGATTTACCTGTATCGAATAAGGTGGAAGCATGACTTGCTTTTGAGCCCTTATGAAAATAAAAGTGTAAAAGAAAAATTGGCGGCGAATGAACCTGTGCTTTGTGCGCGTCTGGGGTATCAGGATCCGGGACTTGTGGACCTTGTTTCCAGACTTGGAATTGATTGTGCGTGGATTTGCACGGAGCATGTGGCGATCGATCCTTTTCGTTTACGATCGATCATTCAAGCCGTGCGTTATGGTGGAGCGGAGGCGTTGGTTCGTATCCGTCCTTCGAACTATTCGGATATTATTAAAGTTTTAGAAATGGGTGCTACGGGATTATTAATTCCGTGGATCAAGACAGCCAACGAAGTTCGTGAGATTGTGGAAATGAGTAAATTTTACCCGCAGGGACGACGTGGATGCGACGGCTCACAAGTCGATGCGGACTATGGTTTGAAACCTTTTAAGGATTATTTGAAGGATGCGAATGACTCGACTTTTATTATTCAAATAGAGACGCCGGAGGCTGTTGAGAATTTAGAAGAAATAGCAGCCGTCGAAAACATAGATGCGCTCTTTTTGGGGCCGTTTCATCTCCCAAGAGCTCTTTTTGTCTGCTCAAATATTCTAACAACCCTTCCCAAAATCTCCTAACTCGGCCTTGAATAAGCGACCGAGGGCGTACTAAATAGAAGGACGCCCTGAAAAGAAATTGAGTAGTCTCTCAGACGAACTTTTCATTGCAGCATCTCTTGTTTTGACAGCGGCGTTTGGGGCTGTAGGCTCGTCCACTTATGAGATTTCCGCTGCCGCTCACCGCGAAAATTGCCGCCTACATCATAGGTAAAAAACTCCGTCGGGTTGATAAATTCGCAACCGTCCTACAGTTGGAGCCCTTGCATACCTGTAATCTCACCTGCACGGGGTGCGGACGCATTCGGGAATATTCGACTTCACTAAAAGACGTGATGCCCCTCGAAGAGTGCCTAGGTGCAGCCGAGGAGTGCGACGCGCCAATGATCTCCATTTGCGGTGGAGAGCCTCTTATTTATCCGCATATTGAAGAACTCGTTGCGGGGCTTCATGAACAGAAGCGTATCATTTACATCTGCACAAACGGGATGTTTATGCGTCGAAAAATGCTAGATTATTTGACCGCATTGCAGGTCGAAGATCCTATCTCAACACGGTCTCTCATTGAAAAATTACGAGCCGAAGACCTCGTATCCGCTACCCCAGCAGAGAAAATTTTCTCAACGAAGACAGCATCCGAAAAACCGGCGATCCGCCCATCGAGTCACCTCTATTGGAATGTGCACCTCGATGGGCTGGAGCGCACACATGATCTCATCGTCGAACGTGAAGGCGTTTTCAAAGAATGTATTGCCGCAATCCGTATGGCGAAAATTTTGGGCTATCAGGTCGCTACCAATACGACCGTTTATAAAGAAACGGACATGGATGAACTTGAGCAAATGTTCGACTATCTCTCTTGGCTGCAAGTTGACGGGCATACGATCTCGCCGGGTTACGACTATGACTCTGCGAAAAAAGATATGATGCAACGGCTGAATCTCTCCCCCGAAAATTTCTTTCTCACCCGCGAAAAGACGAAGGAAAAATTTAAAAATATCCGTAAGTGGGGAAGCCGCTACACTTTTTTCGGGACACCGATTTACCTCGATTTTTTGGCAGGCAAGCGCGAGCTGACTTGCTCCGCATGGGCTATCCCGACGCGTAATGTTCGGGGATGGAAGGGACCGTGCTATCTAATGACCGATGCGCACCACTCGAGCTACAAAGAGCTTTTGGAAAAAACCCCGTGGGAGAATTACGGCGTAGTCGATGGAGTCGCCAAAGACAGTCGCTGTGAAAACTGTATGGTGCACTGCGGCTACGAACCCTCCGCGACTCTGGGGCGCAATGCGGAGCCCGGAGACACTTGGCAAAACATTGTTTTTAATTTCGGAAGTCGCCCTAAACGTCGCGAAAAAGGGAGTCGAGTTCATGCTTTTAATGGAGTCAGCTCAGGTAATGGTCATAAAACGGGTGTGCCGACTAAGCAGGCAACAGCGGCATAAATTTCTATTTTTTAACAAATAATTATGAGTGCATCTGCAGCAAAAGTTGTTCGGCCAAAAGAGTTTTTTGCTTTCAATAAAAAAAGTTTAGAAGAGGCAATGGCGGCTTCATGCGACTTTTTGCTTCGTATTCAAAAAGAGGATGGCCATTGGGAAGAGGAGCTAGAAGTCGATTGCACACTCTGTGCCGATTATATCACTTACATGCACTGGCGAGGGGATGTAGATCGCGAACTTGAAAAAAAATGTGCGGCTGAAGTTCGTAAACTTCAAACCCCACAAGGCGGCTGGAATATTTATCGCCACGGTCCTGCGGAATTAAATGCTTCGGTGAAGGGATATCTTGCACTTAAGCTTGCCGGAGATTCGCCAGATGCAGCTTGGATGCGCGACGCCCGTGCCGACATTTTACGCTTGGGGGGTATCCCAGAAATGAATACTTATGGAAAACTTTACTTGGCTTTATTAGGAATTTTTCCTTGGAAACATCTGCCGGCAATTCCAGTAGAGATTTTTTTGCTTCCTATAAGTTTTCCGATTAATCTTTTTGAAATGTCTTCTTGGACGCGTGCGATTATTGGGCCATTAGCCATTCTGAATCATTATAAACCAACGCATCCGCTGCCTGCCGATCAGCAACTTCACGAACTTTTTCCGGCAGGCACCGAGGATAGTGATCTATCATTAAAGTGCAAATCAACCTTCTGGTCTTGGGAAAATTTTTTCCTAAAAATCGATTTTTTACTCAAGCTGCATGAGCGACTCCCCTGGAAACCACTTCGCAAATTAGGTCTTTGTAGAGCCAAGTCTTGGATGCTCGACCGCATGGGCGAAGGCAGTGAGGGGCTGGGAGCGATTTATCCCGCTATGTTAAATGCGATGATTGCTCTGCAGGCTCTTGGGTATAAACGCTCCCATCCTATATTTCAAAAAGCCGAGCGCGATTTTGCAGGATTATTTTTAGAAGATAAAAAGGGTTTTCGTATTCAACCCTGCCTCTCTCCGGTTTGGGATACAGCCATTACGACGATGACTTTAGCCGAAGCTGGTTTGCATCCCGAATCGTCGGAACTTCAAACCGCAGTGACTTGGCTTGAAGAGCGAGAGGTACGTTTTCGCGGAGACTGGAAGGTGAAAAATCCCCATCCCGAAGCAAGTGGCTGGGCATTTGAGCATGGCAATAAATATTATGCCGATACGGATGATACGATGATGGTGCTAATGGCGTTGCGCTTGGTAAAAGCGGCAGATTGCGAAAAACATCGCGAAGTGCAAAAGCGTGCATGGAAATGGCTGCTTAGCTTTCAATGCAAAGATGGAGGCTGGGCTGCTTTTGATAAAGACGTGACTCAACATTGGCTAGAAGATGTGCCTTTTGCAGATCACAATGCCATGTTGGACCCGACTTGTAGCGACCTGACGGCACGCGTCATGGAACTTGGCGGTAAGTTGGGATGCTCGAAAGACGAGAAATGGGTGCGCCGTGCATTGGCTTATTTAAAATCGACACAGGAAACGGATGGATCATGGTATGGACGTTGGGGCGTAAATTATACCTATGGAACATGGCAGGCTCTTCGTGGTCTTGCTGCTATAGGGATGGATATGCAGGAGGCATGGATTATTCGTGCTCGCGACTGGCTAGAAAGTGCGCAAAATGAAGATGGGGGTTGGGGAGAAACCTGTGCATCCTATGATGATCCCGACCTCAAAGGCCTTGGTCCCAGCACTCCGAGCCAGACAGCATGGGCCTTGATGGGGCTGTGTGCGTGTGGACAATCGCAGCGTGAATCTATAGAACGAGGCGTTCAGTGGCTTATTGACAATCAAAACGCCGAAGGAACTTGGGACGAAGATGCAACGACCGGAACCGGATTTCCTTGTGTTTTTTATTTAAAATACGAGATGTATCGTCACCATTTCCCTCTTCTTGCATTAGCCGCTTACAAGCAAATTTCTAAGGCGTAAAACGTCTTTGACTAAACAGCCAGTCTAATACTTCGTCGTTATGATACGTCTGTGTCCAAGAGTCATGATTTACTGCTGGATATTCAGTATAGGTTATTCGCCCACCAGCTTTCCTAACGGCTTCTACCATTTCTCTGGAGCGTGATGGTAAAATGATAGGATCTGCACCCCCGTGAAAAACCTGCACCGGAGTTCGCGAAACGTTAGGGGCTGTGGCCGGATCGCCACCGCCACAGATTGCTATCGCTCCCGCAAAAATATCCGGCTTTCGGTAAAGGGTATCCCATGTTCCAAAGCCTCCCATTGAAAGCCCTGTTATATAGAGACGATGTGAATCCACCGGAAGGTCCACCAATAATTTATCAAGTAAAGAAAAAACCGCACTCAGTGCTTGTGAGGGCTTTTCAGGAACTAAATTTTTTGGCTCCCTCATAGCAACATCGACCCATTGAGCTTCCAGTGGACATTGCGGAGCTAAAATAATAGCCGGAGACTTTTTTCTCAAAGTGAAATCTAATAGTTCTTCGACTCCATGACGTAGCTGTAATGTATTATCGCTGCCACGTTCACCCGCCCCATGCAGAAAGAGTATAAGCGGATATTTTGTATTTTCTGTTTGTGGTTTCTCTGGATTAAAAACTCGATAATTTAAATCAAAATTCTTATGTCTAAAAACCTCGGCATTAAAATTTAATAAAAGTTTTTCAAGCATAATGAACTAAGCTAAAAGTTCTTTTAACTCTTTTACACGAGCTTCAAATAAATTTAGGGCCGCTTCTACTGGAGCAGGGCTTCGCATATCAACACCGGAATCTGCTAGAGTTTCTAATGGAAATTTGCTCCCCCCGCTTTTTAGAAAATTCAGGTATCTACCAGCGTCACCGGTCGTTGTCACTTGTTCAAAAAGAGCCGCTGCCGCTGAGAGGCCAGTCGCATACTTATAAACATAAAAGGCACTGTAAAAATGAGGAATTCGTAAACATTCTAATTCTAATACATTATCGATTATAAAATCTTTTCCGAAGTATTTATCTAATAACCCGCGATAGGTTTTACGAAAACTATCTAATGTTAGAGCTTCACCGGATTCTTCGATTTCATGGGCTAACTTTTCAAACTCTGCAAACATTGTCTGGCGATAAATAGTTCCTCGAAAATCATCTATCTGACGGTTTATAAGATAGGTTTTCATATTCGGATCTTGTGTCTCTTTTAATAAATAATCTGTTAAGAGCATTTCATTAAAAGTAGATGCTACTTCAGCTAAAAAAATCGGATAATGATAGTCTTGATAAGTCTGTGCGTGCTGTGAATACCAAGTATGCATCGAGTGTCCGGCCTCATGAGCCAGAGTGTAAATATCCGAGAAAACATCCGACTTGTAATTCATCATGATATAAGGCGGACTTTGATAAGTTCCGTAAGAAAATGCGCCGCTACGTTTTCCTTTATTTTCATAACGGTCGCACCAGCGTCCAGAAGTTAGGCCCTTCCGCAAAACTTCTCCATATTCTTTACCAAGGGGTGCAACAGCTTTTATAACATAATCAACAGCTCCATCCCAATCCACATCTGTTTTCACTTCGCTTACAAGCGGAACGTAAGTATCGTAATGATGGATTTCGTCGAGTTTTAAAACACGTTTCCGCAAATCGTAATATTGAAACAGTGGCTCAAGCTTCGAGTGTACGGAGCTAATCAAATTTTCATAAACCTCCTTCGGCACATCATCTTGAAAAAGTGCGGACTCCAAGGCGGAGGCATACGAGCGAGAACGAGCATAAAAAACATCGGCTCGCACGGAATTTGATAGCGCAGAGGCTAGTGTAAATTGATGGTCAGAAAATTCGGTATAAAATTTTTCAAAAGCTTCCTTGCGCACAGCCGGATCACGCTGAATTAAGAGCGAAGAAAAGGAACTTTGCGTCAACTCCACATCACAGCCTTTTTCATCTTTCACGCTGCCAAACTTCATATCCACATTTGTCAGCTGCGAAAAAGTTTCGCTATGACCACCCACTACAGCTGCCCCCAAAGCGAGAATGCGTTCTTCTTCGAAACTCAGAGTATGTTGCTTCTGTCGGCGAATTTTCTTTAAAGACCAAGCCCACTCGGAAAGGAGGGGATCTTTTATCCATTCTTTAAAATCCTCATCCGAAATGGCTTGAATTTCAGGAATGACAAAAGCAAAGGCTTCTCCCATTTGCGTCATTACTCCTTGTAAACGGGCTTCTCGTGAGAGTGCGGTCGCATTCGAACTGTCCTCCGACATCCTTAAAGCTGCGTATTGATTCAACTGCTCGACACGCAACTCCAGTGTTTTCATAAACTCAAAAACGTCCAACAACGATTGGGGGCCTTGGCCTAAGCGTCCACGAAATCCCGAAATTTCTTTAAAATCATTGGCAAAAGCAGACAGCTCCGCATCCCAATCCGCATCACTCTCGAAAAGCGGATTTAGGTCCCAAGTATCCGACTCCGCAATTTCAGAACGAGTAGGAACGCTCAACTTACCCGTCGCGGTCTGATCTGATTCAAAAAAAACGTTAGAAGAAGAAAAAAGAGATTTCAGCATCCGCAGACACTAGCAAAGCCGAGAAGAAGACCGAAATGAAAAAAGTTAAAATTCCGGATAAGAGTCTGTTTCAGCTTTTGCCGGTGAGTAGGTCGCGGAGACGAAGCGTTTCAGAAATATTGTCGGTGCGGTTGCAGTTTTCCCAATCAACCCACACGTATTCCAAACAATAGTAGCCACTGTATTTGGCGTTTTTTAAATGTCGGACAATATTTTGAAAATCGATCGTATTGTCGGGTACGGTGCTTTGCAAGGCACCCGGAGCACCTCCCCGTGCGTGAAAATGACTCGCGTAAGGCAGGAGAGGATGACAGTCCTCGTTGCTCATTTCTTGATAAATGAAATGTCCATAGTCGAGCGTGAGTGTAAGATTTGGGACGTCTTTTAAAAAGCGCAGTGTCGTTTTCGGATCAGGTAAAATCGAACCCACATGGGCTTCGATGGCATAGGTGATTTCGTGTTGCCGACAGAGATTGAGTCTCCATGTAGCTTCTTCGACAGCGATTTCCCAATTGTTTGCGGGATCGTTTTCTTTATGCAAAACGCCGGGTAATCCCGTGATGTGTTTTGCTCCAAGCGTATGGGTAAATTTGACCATCGCCGAAAAGGTTGCTCGGTTTTTATTTCTGACAACGGTGTCCAAAAATAAGATCATAAGTGCTGATAGATCGAAGTTGGGCGATGGCGTCGTTCCAATCGCGTTCCAGATCCAGATAATTTTTTAAACCAGCGTATAAATTTTACGGAGCGCTGAGAGAGCCTTTTCGGTGCGTGGTTGAGGTGCGGGATTTTTGTGCGTCCGGTTCTCTTTTTGAAGACTGCTACTCTCTTCTTTTGGACTTCTTCTTTTCGTTTCAATTCGGCTTGGTTGACTACTCCGTCTTTTTCTTCGATGAGCTTTTCCATCATGGTGATGAG
>JBKEAD010000025.1:0-17267 GCA_047971915.1 Chthoniobacterales bacterium | reverse complement strand
TCCAAAATATTTGTAAAAAACACTCCCAGACTTGCAAACACATCACTTTTCAGAAACCATGTATCCCGTCGGCGGACGGTCGCTGTCTCTTGCCCTGCGCAAAAGAGAGAGGAAAGTCCGGACACCACATGGCAGTATGCCTGATGAAAATCAGGGGATGTTTTGCGAAAGCAAAATGTCACGGAAAGTGTCACAGAAAACAAACCGCCCGCAAGGGCAAGGGTGAAAAGGCGGAGTAAAAGCCCACCGCTCGGCGAGTAATCTCCGAGGCACGACAAACCCCATACGGTGCAAGACATAACAGAGGAACGGACGGCCAGCCCGGCAGCTTCCATAGCGAGACCTCGGGTATTAGTCGCACCATCCCTTCACGGGAGGAACCGACAGGCCCGCCTGTCGATTAGAGAAATGACCGTCTTCTGAACATAGGGTTCGCCCAAAAATTCAGAAACAGAATCCGGCTTACAGCCGACCCAAACGAGCACCAGCGAGCCCAAAACTCCTGGTGCTCACCCATTCTCACGACCGCCCACGCACAAGCTCCACCGCCACCCGGATCGCCTCACTCATACTCCGAGACGAAGCCACCCCCTTCCCTGCAATATCAAAAGCCGTCCCATGATCCGGACTCGTCCGAATAAAAGGCAACCCCCACGTCACATTCACCCCCGAATCAAACGCCAATAACTTCAGCGGAATCAATCCCTGATCGTGATACATACACACCACCCCATCAAACTCCCCGGCAACCGCGCGATGAAAAAGCGTATCCGGCGAGATCGGTCCACAAAAAATTCCCGACCACATCCGCTCCAGCTTCGCCACCACCGGAGCAATCACCCGAATCTCATCATCCCCTATATCCCCCGACTCTCCCGCATGGGGATTCAACCCCGCCACCGCAATGTGCGGCTGCTCTCCACTCCGACGACAAAGCAAAAATTCCCGCAAATGCTCCGCCGCCTTCCAAATAAGCTCAGGCGATAAAATCTCCACCGCCTCACGCAAAGACACATGGATACTCACCAACGAAACCGTCAACCGCTCCGAAGTCAAAATCATCGAAAACCTCTCCACCCCCGCCCGCGCTGCAAAAAACTCTGTCTGCCCCGGAAAAGCAAACCCAATTTCCCGCATCGCATGCTTACACACCGGAGCGGTCACGACCGCATCGATCACTCCTTGATTCGCCAGTTCCACGGCTTCTTCTAAAGCAGTCAACGCCGCCTCCGCAGACTCCCGACTCGGACACCCCGGCTCCAGTGCCTCCGCACGACCAATCACCCGATACTCCGCAACGCCCTTATCCGCCGAAGCCAATGCCGCCGCCAAAACCTCCGGCCCGACCCCTGCAAGATCCCCCGCAGTCAGCCCAATCACAGGCCGCTTCATCACGTCAGAATCTTAATATACGCCTTAGCCCGCAGGGTATCCAACCAACGATCCTGAGCCTCCAAACGCTTCTTCTGAATCAAGTTTTGCTCGATCTCCTCCCTCACCTCACTCATCGGCTTCACCTTCGCATCCTGCCGATCCTCAATAAATAAAATGTAATACGAATTCCCCAACTGCAACACCGGACTAACCGCCCCCTTCGCTAAAGAAAAAGCCTCCTTACTTAACTGCTCATTCAGCGTTCCCCGCTCGATCCATCCCCAGTCACCACCCAGCTCCTGAGTCGTCGGATCCTCCGAATACATCATCGCCATCTGCTCAAAATCCGCACCCTCTTTTATCTTTGTACGAATCTCCTCAGCCATCCCCTTCTTATCCTCCGTCCCCGGCAAATCATCCAAACCACCACTCACATCTCCTTCATCGCGCAACACAATCATCCGCAATTTCACCTGCGCTGGTATCGTATAGGCCTCCCGATTCTTCCGATAAAAAGCCTCAATCTGCGTCGGCGATACGATTTGATTATTCTTCACATTCGCCTGCCGCATCGCCTGTACCACGATCTTATCATGCTCGATCTCCTTAAACTGAGTCAACGAATACCCCTGCGCACGCAAGGTCCGAATAAACGCCGCCCGATCCCCACCAAACTCCTCACGAATCACCGTATCCACGCGATTATCCACAACATAAGGCGGAATCGCCAATTTCCTCTTCTTAAACTCCTGCAAAATCAACTCCCGATCAATCAAGTCTTTCAAAGCACTCGAGCGCAATTCTTTCACCTTCTCCTGAAGCTCCTCCCCGCGATACGCCTCACGAATCGCCCGCTCCCGTCCACCAATCAAATCCCGAAGCTGCGAAATCGTCACCACCTGCCCATTTACAACCGCTGCAATCCCATCCACCACCTCCGCCTGCTGCTGCGCACGCAAAGAAAAAGCCGACCCAAACAGCACAGCCAACGCCACCGCAAAAAAGAAATTTAAACGAACACACATCTTCATACCTCCAAAGCTTCTACAAACTCTGCCACTTCACGCAATCTCTTATTCCCATCCATTTCAATTAAACGCGGGAATTTCCCCGAAATTAACAAAAAATCCCCCCGCCTCGTCAACATCAGTTTCCCCTCCCGCACCGCCACCTTCGTCACCCGCCTTCGCGACGCCTCCATCCGAATCCGCATACACAAAATCAAATTCTCCACACTCATCGGCAACCTCCCAAACCGATCCACCCACTCCCCACGCAGCTTCTCCAGCTCCTCCCTATTTACAACCTCATTCAAATGCCGAAAAGCATCCATCCGCAGCTTCGACCCACGCACCAGCGAAACCGGTAAAAACGCAGCCGCTACGCAATCACCACCATGCGTCACAAACTCCCCCTCCGACTCCACCAAAAAATCCAAATCCAACCCCGCCGGCACCCGTAGCACATCCCGCTCCCCCTGCAACGTCCGCACCGCCCGCCGCAGCATCTTACAATACAAATCAAACCCGATACTAATGATATTCCCGCTCTGCGCCGTCCCCAAGATATTTCCCGCCCCACGAATCTCCAAATCTCTCATCGCAATTTTAAAACCCGCCCCAAGCTGCGAATACTGCTTAATCGCCGAAATCCGCTTCCGCGCCGACCCCACCGACACCAAGCTCCTCGGAATCATCAAATACGCAAACGCCTTCACCCCCGATCGCCCCACACGCCCCCGAAGCTGATAAAGATCCGCCAGCCCAAACATATCCGCTCGATCAATAATGATCGTATTCGCATTCGGAATATCCAGCCCACTCTCGATGATCGTCGTCGAAACCAGCACATCCGTCCTCCCCTCCACAAACCGCTTCATCACCCCCTCCAGTTCCCCCTGCGCCATCTGCCCATGCCCCACATCCACCCGCGCCCCCGGACACAGCTCACGCACCCGCCCCGCCAGTTTCTCAATCGTCCGCACCCGATTATGCAGCAGATACACCTGCCCCCCACGATCCAGCTCCCGCTGCACCGCATCCCGAATCACCCGCTCATCATACCCACAGATCACCGTCTCCACCGGCTTCCGATTTGGCGGCGGCGTCTCGATTAGCGACATATCCCGCGCCCCCATCAGCGCCATATATAGAGTCCGCGGAATCGGCGTCGCCGACAGCGTCAACACATCCACCAGCCGAAACCGCTCCTTCAAAATATCCTTATGCTTCACCCCAAATCTCTGCTCCTCATCCACAATCACCAACCCCAGATTTTTAAACTCCACATCCGGCGACACCAGCCGATGCGTCCCCACCACGATATCCACCCCACCACTCCGCAACCCCTCCAGCACACGCCGCTGCTCTCCCCGTGTCCGATACCGATTCAGCAACTCCACCACCATCGGATAATCACTCATCCGCTCCCGCAAGGTCTCAAAATGCTGCTGCGCCAACACCGTCGTCGGAGCCAAAAAAACCACCTGCCGCCCCGAGTCCACCGCCTTAAACGCCGCCCGAATCGCCACCTCCGTCTTCCCAAATCCCACATCCCCACAGATCAGCCGATCCATCGGCCTCACCGACTCCATATCCCCCTTACTCTCCGAAATCGCCCTGAGCTGATCCTCCGTCTCCGTAAACAAAAACGACGCCTCAAACTCCCGCTGCCAATGCGAATCCGCCGCACACGCCACCCCCACCGCCGTATCCCGCTCCGCCTGCAAACTCAGCATCCCCTGCGCATACTCAAAGATACTCCGCTTCACCCGCCCCTTCGCCTTAGCCCATCGCCCATCCCCCAGCTTCGACAAATCCGGCCTCCGCTTCCCCATCCCCACATACCGCGCCACCTGCCACGCATCCTCCAAATCCACATATAGCTTCGCCTCTTCAGCAAACTCGATCACCATCACCTCCCGCTCCCCATCCCGATCCTTCAGGTTCTGCAAACCCAAAAAACGCCCCACCCCATGCTCATCATGCACCACAAAATCATCCTCCTCAAACTCCGTAAAATCCGAGTTCGCCCGAGCCGCAATGAGTCCCTCCCGCCGCTTCACAAGCCGCCGCAAACGCTGATTCGTCGTCCTCCCGAAAAGCTCTGCATCGCAGAGCACCGCCACCCGCGCCGACGGCACCACAAACCCCCGCGACAAACCACCCTCCACCGACACCACGCCTTTTAAATCCGCCCCATTCTCCCCCGCCAGCTCCCGAAACCGCTCCCACTCCCCCTCATTATTCGAGAAAAAAACCACCCTCCAGCCATCGCGCTGCCACTCCGCCAACTCCTCAAAAAACTGCCCCCGCCGCAGCTCATCCAACACAAAATCCCCCGCACCAAAACCCGCCGTCGGCGTCGGAAAAATCCCCCAATCCGCCGCACCTTCCCCCGCACCCGCATGAATCCACACCGGCAAAGCATCCCCATTATCATCTCCCACCCGCACCGCACAAAAACCCTCCAAACACTCCCGCATCGGCACCAGCCGCTCACCGCCCCCCGCACGCAAAAACTCACACTCCTCCACCGCCCGCACCGAAACCTGCCGATCCGGATCAAAAATACGCAACGACTCCACCTCCAAATCAAAAAACTCCACACGCACCGGCAACGCATGATGCCACGAAAAAACATCCAACACCCCACCCCGCCGCGCAAACTGCCCCCGTCCATACACCTGCTCCACCCGCTCATACCCCCACGAAACAAGCTCCTCCACCAAAAGCTCCGGATCCCGCTCCACCCCCACTTGCAATTTCAAAGACGCCAAATCCCCACTCGCCACCGACGGAATCTCATCCTCCAGCAACGCCCTCGTCAGCACAAGCACCCCCGCAAACGTCCCCTCCTGCATCCTCCGCGCCAAATCAAAACGCTCCGCCATCACCTCCTCATCCGGCAACACCGCATCCGACACCGGCACCTCCACTTCGGGAAAAACCTCCGCCTCCACACCCCAAACCTCCAGATCAAAAGCCAGCTCCTCCTGCCCCCGCACATCATCACACACCACCACCAGCGGCCCCTTCACCGCATTCGCAATCAACGCCACCACAAACCCCCACCCGGACGGATGCACATCCGAAAACACAATCTCCGAAGACTCCTTTTCCCCAAGCAACGCCAACCGCCCCTCCACAAAAGGCACCGCCCCAACCCGACTAAACAATTTCAAAAAACTCAAGCCCCCAAGCTAGAGAGAAGAATCTCAAATCTCAAATTTGAAATTTCAAATCTACATGAATAAGCTCAAAAAAAGAAGCAGCAACGGAACCGCTAACCACGCAGCCACAACGATGCCTAAACCCCAAAGACACAAAATAAAAAGCTGCCGAATAGCTTCAATATAAAAACCTTTCATAATTCACAAAATAATAGCATCCCTGCAACAAAAATCTCAAATCAAAAAAAAGCGGGATGCTCCGTAGAGCAGTGCCCGCAAAATCTGATTATTGCTACAAAAAGAAACAACAAGCAGTGATTAATTACCGACGCCACTCATAGGCTTTCCAAAACACCACGTCAACCACTATCATAAGTTTTAATGAAAAACTATACCCTCGGACTAGACATGGGTGTCGCCTCCATCGGCTGGGCCTGCATCTCCACTCAAGACAAACAAATCGACTCCGGCGTCCGCATCTTCCCCGCCGGCATCGACAAATTCGGCACCGGCAAAGACACCCATCTAAACCAAAAACGTCGATCCGCTCGCACAGCCCGCCGCCGTGCCACCCGTAAATCCAAACGCAAACAATTAATCCGCACCATCCTCACCGACCTCAACTGGATTCCCAATACCGTCCCCGAACTCCAACATTGGGAAAACCTCGACGTTTACGAACTCCGCAGCCGTGCCATCCACGAAAAAATCACTCTCCCCGAACTTGCTCGCATCATTCTCCATCTAAACCAACGTCGTGGCTTCCTTTCCCTACGCAAATCCGAACTCGATGCAGCCGAAGGCGACGATAAAAAACAACTCGAAGGACTCCTCGGCGACATCTCCTGCCTCCAAAAAGAAATCGAAGAAGCAGGATACCTAACTCTAGGCAACCACCTCTATCAACTCCGCAAACAAGAAGGTGGAGAATACGGCAACGCCATCCGCCTCCGCGCTCGCCACATTCGCCGTCAAATGCTCCACGACGAGTTTTCTCTCATTTGGCAAACTCAGGTCAAACACCACTCCGATCTCACCGACAAGCTCCGCTACGGCAGCCACGGCAAACAAAAAGATCCCACCGCTGTCAGTAAACCCATCCCTCGCGACAAATCCCAAACTCTTCTCGAGCAATTCGGCCTCGAAAATCTCACCTTCTTCCAACGCCGCGTCTATTGGCCAGTCAGTTCCATCGGCCACTGCGAATTAGAAAAAAACGAACTCCGTGCACCCATCGCCGACCGCCGTTTTCAAGAGTTTCGCATGCTCCAAGAACTCAACAACCTCCGCATCCTCGACCAATCCACACCCGGCAACCCCGAGGAACGCAAACTCACCGAAGAAGAACGTCACATAGCCACCGCCTATCTCTCCACCACCCAAAAACCAACCCTCAAAGCCCTCAAAAAGAAAATCGCCAAACTCCCCGACAGCCCCGAAGAATCTCAAATCACCTTCAACCTAGAAAAAGACGAGCGAGATAACATCGGCGGACTTGCAACCGAAAATAAACTCGCGAGTGCCCTCAAAAACACTTGGCCAACACTCACCGAAGACATCAAAAACCAAATCGTCGAAATCCTCACCCTCCCCGAAAACGGCAGCAAAAAAGTCATTCAACGAACAGACGACGAAACCTCCGACTTTCTAAAACAAATCCCTGAACTAACCGAAAACGACATCCACAGCTTACTAAAAATAGCTCTCCCCGCAGGCTATTGCTCCCTCTCCATCAAAGCTCTCGAAAAACTCCTCCCCTACATGCGCCAAGGCTGCCTTTACCAAGGCAAAAAAGGAGACGACGAAAATTCCGCCCGCCACCTCGCCGGCTACCCACGCCGAGACGAACTAGCCAACAAAACATTCGACACCCTCCCCCATCTCATCCAACTCACCAATCCCAACGATACAGAACATTACGACGAAAATTTTCCACATATAAATAACCCCCTCGTTCTCCGCGCCCTCCACGAACTCCGAAAAGTAGTTAACGCCATCATCCGCAAACACGGCAAACCCGCAGCCATCCACCTCGAAATGGCACGCGACCTCAAAATGACCGCCAAACAACGCGAGGAGCACACCAAACAAAACAACAAACATAAAAAAGAAAGAGAAGCCGCAGCAACAGAACTCGAAAAATACGGAGTTGCTCCCACCCGCGACGCCATCCAACTCTACCGCCTCTGGGAAGAGCAAAACAAAACCTGCATCTACTCAGGCGACTCTATCTCCATCCAGCAACTCCTCAGCGGCGAAATCGATATCGACCACATCTACCCACGCCGAGCCAATGACAACTCCTATATGAATAAAGTCATCACCTTCGCCGAACAAAACCGACTCAAAGGCGACCGCCTCCCCACCAAATGGCTCGGCAAAGACAGCTACCAAATGGAAGAGATCGCACAGCGCGCCCAAAACCTCCCCTACCCAAAACGCAAACGCCTCCTCGCCGAAAAACTCCCTGACGATTTCGCCAATCGCGACGCCACCGACACCGCCTACATGACCCGTGTCGCCCGCCATTTCCTCAGCCTCCTCTACGACAAAAAAGAAGAACACCGCATTTTTTGCAGCAAAGGCAAACACACCGCCCTCCTACGCAGACAATGGCAACTCAATGACCTCCTACGAAACGATCTCCTCGACCTCAAAAACCGCGACGACCACCGCCACCACGCTCTCGACGCCATCGTCATCGCCACCTGCGACCGTTCACTTCTGCAAAAAGTAACCAAACAACTCAAACATAAAAACCACTGGAAAACCAAATCCGACGAAAAAAGCGGAAAACCCGTACGAATCTACCGTCTAAAGCCCATCATCGAAAACCTCTCAACCCCTTGGCAAAATTTCCGTGAAAGCACAGCTACATCCCTTAACAAAATATGGGTCTCTCACCGTGCAAACCGTAAAATCTCCGGTCCCCTCCACGAAGAAACAAACTACGGCTCCACCGAATACACCGGCATCCTTGTTCGTCGCAAAAGACTCTCAAGCCTAACCGAAAAAGAAATTTCAAAAATCCGAGACAAGTCCGTCCGTGAAACCGTTGAGTCTTACCTCAAGCAAGAAAAAGTCCTCTACCTCGAAGACTTTGGTAAAAAATTACCCAACGAACTCCAGGAATACTTTAAGCAACACAGCTCCCTTGCCGAAAGCGACATTCGCTCTCTCCTCGCAGACGACGCTCGCTTACAAAAAGACCTACTCAACAAACTCAAAAAGAAAAACTCACTTCAAGACGCCGAACTAGGAAAGATCACCCTCCCATCCGGCACCCCCATCAAAAAAGCCCGCCTCCTCATTCCCAACCAAGCAGCCATACCGCTACGCCCCAGAAAAAACGCCAAAGAACTGGTCATCCCCGGCAACACCCACCACGTAGCCATTTTTTCTCTAGGCGACGGCAAAAGCCACTTCGAGCCAGTAACTCTCCTCGAAGCCACTCGCCGCAAACGAGCCGGCGAACCCATCATCCGCACCACCCCGCCAAACGAACACCCCGAAGCCGAATACCGCTTCCACCTCTGCTCCGGCGACAGCCTCATCGCTGTGACAGACAACATCAAACACCTTTTCATCTACAATACTATCGCTAGTACCACCAAACAGATGTTTTTCCTTTCACATACGGATGGCAGATCCTCAACAGGCAAAGAAGACAGTGAAAAGTGGAAACTATTCAGTTGCAAACCAAGCACCTTCGAAAAAAACTTTCCCAACGCTCATAAAGTCACCGTAATCCCATCAGGTGAAATTCGTTTCCAGTAATAAAACAAAAGAGCACGGATGTTTTGTAGGTTAAATCCGTGCTCTCATGGACTGGTAATCAATCACTACTCATTTTTCAATTCGTAGCCGCAATAGTTTAATTCCACCGAAAATTATGGAAGTAACCCTTGCGATTAGTAAGTTTTCTAAACAAAATTTTTAAGAGTCAATAAAAACCTCACAATAGTTTTCAAAAAATTTTGACGCAGCCCTTCCCCAAAAAGCGTGGCTTTTTTCCTTATGGCTTTCTCGCCAGCAACCAAGCATGATAGCTGAATCTCCACTTTGAAATTTTAAATCCCCCCCCCATGATCAAACACACCCTCGAAATCTCCCAACGCCCCGTCCGCCTCTCTCTCCGACACAAACAACTCGTCATCAAACTACCCAACGACGATGGCGAACGCACCTACGCCTGCGAGGACATCGGTGTCCTCATCCTCCAACACCCTGCCATCTCCCTCTCCTCCGCCCTCCTCCACGCTCTCCTCGAACACGGAGCCGTCGTCATCATCTGCAACGAAAAACACCTCCCAGCCGGCCTCCTCCTCCCCACCATTTCCCACACCGAACTCGTCCCCCGAATGCGGGCACAACTAAACGCCGACCTCCCCGCCCACAAACAATGCTGGAAACAAATCATCCAAGCAAAAATACTAGCCCAAGCCTCTCTCCTCACCGATCCCTTCCGCAAAAAACTTCTCCGCCTAGCCCAAAACGTAAAATCCGGAGACACCGAAAACGCTGAAGCCCAAGCCGCCCGCATCTACTGGCCCACCCTCTTCCCAGATCGCTACCAAGCTGGAGACAAGCGAGATCCAAACAGCGAATCCCATTTCAACGCCCTCTTAAACTACGGCTACGCAATCATCCGCGCCGCCACCGCCCGCGCTCTTGTATCAGCCGGACTCCAACCCGCACTCGGCGTCTTCCACCACAAACGCGACAACCCATTCTGTCTAGCTGACGATTTAATGGAACCCCTCCGCCCCCTAGTCGATCAATGCGTAAAAACAATACTCAGCGAAAACAAACCCACACCCGACCTCACACCAGCCAACCGTAAACAACTCCTCGATCTCCTCACTCACACCGTCGTTCTCAATGGAGAAACCGGTCCCCTCCTCGCCACCCTGCCCCGCTACATAAGCAGCTTTTACAACCTCCTCACCAAAAAACACCAAATCCTAAGCGTTCCCACCTACCGCACGCAATAGCCATGGAACTCTCCGCCTACCGCACCATGTGGATCATCGTCTTTTTCGACCTCCCCACCGACACTCAAAAGGCACGGAAACAATACGCCCGATTCCGAAAAGACCTTCTCGAAGACGGCTTCTCCATGATGCAATACTCCGTTTACTACCGCCACTCCGCCAGCAAAGAAAACACCGAAGTCCACCTAAAACGCGTCCGCGCCTCCGTACCACCGGATGGCGAAGTCCGTGTCTGCCAATTCACCGACAAGCAATTCGAAAGAATGGAAGTCTTCTATGGAAAACGCCGAATCCGAACGGAAACCCCACCCGCGCAACTCGAAATGTTTTAAACAAAAACCTCGGAACCCCCTAATTTTAAAAGGGTTCCGAGGTCAATATGGTAACTAATCACTGCCCGCAGTCAATCCGCAGCGCCACGGACAGGGGGGATGATTTGAGATCTCAAATCTGAGATCGCCTCGCCTATCGGGGTTCTTTAAAAACATTGCCGTCTCGCACCCAGAGTGTTCGGTCCGCGTATTGCGTTAATTCTTGATCGTGTGTTACGACGACGAGGGTTCTTTTTTCCTCCCGCACGATTTCGAGGAGGAGAGCGACGATGCTCTGACCCGTTTTGGAGTCTAGATTGCCGGTTGGTTCGTCGGCAAAAACAATCACGGGTTCATTAATAAGGGAACGCGCAATGGCGACGCGCTGCTGCTCGCCGCCGCTTAGTTCCGATGGCAAATGATCTACGCGATCGGCTAATCCGACGCGTTTGAGCAAGGTTCGGGCACGTGTTTCTGCATCGCGCCGACCGATCATCGCCGGGAGGAGAACATTTTCGAGAGCGGTCAACTCCGGCAATAAAAAGTATGCTTGAAAAATAAAACCCATTTGCGCATTTCGTAACGCGCTGAGATGGTCGCTGCGCATCGCGTAGAGCGATTTTTCCTCAAAAAAAACCTCGCCTTTTTCAGGGCGTTCGAGTCCGGCAAGTGTATAGAGAAGTGTTGTCTTACCGGCACCGGAAGCACCACAGAGAAAGACGCACTCACCTCGTCGAATTTCTAAATCAATGTCCCGCAGCACTTGCAAACGATTTTTTCCAATGGCAAAAGTCCGTGATACGCTGGTAGCGCGGAGTTGAGGTGCTGGACTTATAGCTTCGTCGGGCATGAAGCTCGCTAGCATTTCTGCTTCGAGTGGCTTTGACAAGCCGGGAGCACACGAAGGATAGAAAAAAATTTTTTTCCTTTGAGAATTTTCTTAGCAGTTGCACCCTTCGTGCGTGCTGCTAAGCTTTTCTCGCCATGCCTAAGATAAAAATGGATCCCACTTTGCACCAAGAGCGTAAGCCTGATTGGATCAAAGTTCGCCTGCCTTCCAACCCTGTTTTTTTCAGCACCAAAGCACTTGTTGCCGATCTGGATTTGCACACGGTTTGCGAGAGTGCCCAATGTCCAAACCGCTGGGAGTGCTGGAGCCAAGGAACGGCTACTTTTATGATTGCCGGGGAGCACTGCACGCGAGCTTGCGGGTTTTGCGCTGTTTCGACCGCGAAGCCTCTCGCCCTCGAAGCCGATGAGCCGGAGCGTGTCGCCGAGGCCGTGCGCCGTCTCTCGCTCAAACACGTCGTCATCACCGCCGTAGCACGAGACGACGTGCAGGATGGCGGTGCCGAGCATTTTGCAAAAACGATAGAAGCCGTTCGATATGTGGATTCGGAAATTGTTATCGAAGTCCTAACGCCGGATTTTAACGGAAAAGATTTTGCGTTGAAAAAAGTGCTCGACGCACGTCCGCATGTTTTTAATCACAACCTCGAAACCGTCGAACGCCTAACCCCCCTTGTTCGTTCGCGTGCAAAGTATCCTTTATCTTTAGCCTTTCTAAAACGTGCGAAGGAACTTTCACCATCTGTCGTGACAAAAAGCGGATTGATGCTCGGTCTCGGCGAAAAAGAAGAAGAGATTTTTCAGGCGATGGATGACTTGCGCGAAGCCGACGTGCAGGTGCTCACCCTCGGTCAATACTTGCGTCCGAGTCCTCAGCATTTACCCGTTGTCGATTACATACGGCCCGAAACTTTTGATCTTTACGGAGACATTGCACGCTCGAAAGGTTTTGAATTTGTGGCGAGCGGTCCTCTTGTGCGCAGTTCTTACCACGCCGCAGATTTCAATCCCCACTCCATTAAAGAAAAAGTAGAGGCTTAAAAACCTAACGGTAATTTTTTTTAACCGTTCAATGCGCTGGAAAATCATTGCCGTTGGCAAACCCAAGCTTTCTTGGGCTTCGGAGGGGATTAAAGATTACCTTGCTCGCTTAAAGCATTTTGTGCCGCTTGAGTTGGTTTTTCTAAAAAGCAGCAACAAGGACCAAGAGGCCATAGGACTTTTGGAGGCGAGTGAGGGCTGCCATCGAATCGTATTAGACGAACGCGGCAAGACCTGGACAAGCCGAAAAGCGGCAGCATACATTCAGGAGCTCGAACTTCGCTCGATAAAACAAACCGCACTCATCATAGGCGGAGGTGATGGACTGGCTGCGAAGGCACGAGAAAAAGCAGATCATCTCTGGGCACTCTCGCCTGCAACCCTACAACATGAGTTAGCTCTACTCGTTGCTTGTGAGCAAATTTATCGATCCTACAGCATCTTGCGCAAACATCCCTATCATCGGGATTAAAAAAAACGAAAAGCCTTTGCATTTTCTCTCTCTTTCTTTTTTTATGACCGTATGAGTAGTAGCGCACCCGGCCCCGGCTCCGCGGGTAACGTCATTGCAGCACTGGCCAGCGTTTTTATCGCAGGTCTTGGTCAGCTCGTTCAGGGACGATTCTTAGCGGCTGTTTTTTTCTTTGGAGGAGCAGCTCTTCTTTGGTTTATCTCCTTTGGGACCCTCGGATGGCTCATCCACATCTGGGCCGCAATCGATGCTGCGGTTTGGAAGGGAAAAAGATAGAGAAAAACCGATTAACAACTCCTTTGGGGTCACGAAATTTTCCGTAAAATCACGAGCCATAAACGGGTAATGCAACAAGGTCTTGAAAGCTTTTGTTAAAATCTCTAGAACCAAACGCATTATTTGATTGACTCATTTTTTTCGTAAACGTGTGGACGTTTTGCTTCCGACTTTGTTGAGGCATCCCGCTACGTCTGCTTTCCTACTCTTTTTTTATTATTATGCCTTCTACTGAAAACCCTGCTAATCCTTTGCGCGAAGGACTCTCTAGTCGCCTTTTGGCCGAGCCTTGCTCCATCGTTATTTTTGGAGCCTCTGGCGACCTTACGCATCGAAAACTCGTCCCGGCACTCTATAATCTCGCCGTCGATGGGAGCTTGCCGCCGTCGGTGAGCGTTGTCGGCTTTGCTCGTCGCGACAAAGACGATGCGCTTTTTCGAAAAGAGCTCAAAGCCGCCGCCATCAAGCACTCCCGCCAAGAAATCAATGAAGAACTCTGGGAAAATTTTGCCTCCAATGTTTTTTATCACCGCAGTGCCTTCGACCAGTTTGAAGGGTATAAAAGCCTCGCCGAGCGTCTTGAAAAACTCGACCAAGAACGCGGCACACGCGGCAACCGCCTCTTTTATCTCGCAGCCGCACCCGACCAATTCGAAGTCATCCTAAAAAACCTAAATGAAAGCGGATTAAATAAAGCCGCTGAGGGAAGCTGGGCGCGGGTTATTGTCGAAAAACCCTTCGGCATCGATCTGCCAACGGCACAAAAACTAAACACGCTCGTCCAAAAAGCCTTCCCCGAAAAAGACACCTACCGCATCGACCATTACCTCGGCAAAGAAACTGCGCAAAACATCATGGTCCTTCGTTTTGCCAACGCATTTTTCGAAACCCAGTGGAATGCAAAATACATCGACCATGTGCAAATCACTGCTAGTGAAGAACTTGGAGTCGAAGGCCGCGGTGGCTACTACGACAAATCCGGTGCCATGCGCGACATGGTGCAAAATCACCTTTTGCAGCTTCTCTGCCTCACGGCTATGGAACCGCCCAGTGATTTGACCGCTGATAGCATTCGCGACGAAAAGGTAAAAGTCCTCCGCTCCATCCGTCCACTAAAAGGAAAAGCGGCTCTCGAGCACGTCGTTCGCGCCCAATACGGAGCCGGATCGGTCAACGGCTCCCGCGTGCCCGCCTACCGCGACGAAGAAAACATCCCGCCCGAATCATCTACCGAAACCTATGTCGCCCTCCAACTAAATATCGACAACTGGCGCTGGGCCGGCGTTCCTTTTTTCATCCGTGTCGGCAAACGCCTTCCGAAAAGAGGCACCGAAATCGCGATTCAGTTCAAAAGCGTGCCGCCCGTTTTATTTAAAAACACCGGCGAAGTCCTCGATGACAACGTCCTCATCATTCGCATCCAGCCCGACGAGGGAATTTCCTTCCGCATGTGTGCAAAAAAACCCGGCTCCAGCGTGCGCATCGAACCCGTAAAAATGGACTTCCACTACGGCACCTCCTTCGGCAAAGCCTCACCCGAAGCCTACGAACGCCTTCTACTAGACGCCATGAGCGGAGATGCCACGCTCTTTGCCCGCCGCGACGAGGTCGAAGAAGCCTGGAAACTCGTCGATTCCATTCGCAGCGCATGGGAAGACGAATCCGAAGACCTCGCCTTCTACTCCGCCGGCACCTGGGGACCCACCGAAGCCGATAATTTACTAAAACGCCACGGTGCAAGTTGGAGGAGATTATGAGCACTCAACTCAGCGATTTTATCAACCCGGGGCTACCCGTCGAATTAGGTGCCATCGAAAAATCCCTCGGCCAACTTTGGGAACAAACCGACGATACAAAAACCCGCGCCTCCCTCATCAATCTTGTCATCTACACCGAAGACTTCCAATCCGCCGAAGCAAATACCCAACTCATCGCCCAGCTCGCCGGTGAACACGCCTGCCGCGCCATTCTTGTAGTTGCAAATCCTTCTGCGAAAGAGACTTCTGCAAAGTCATGGATTAGTGCTCACTGCCAAAAAAGCGGAAAAAATCAACGCCAAATCTGCTCCGAGCAAATCACTTTTCAACTCGACGGCAATATCGACGAAGCTCTTCCCAATATCGTCTTCAGTCACCTCGACAGCGATTTGCCGCTTTATTTTTGGTGGCAGGGAAACTTTCGC
The DNA here is from genome assembly GCA_047971915.1 of Chthoniobacterales bacterium. Classification (GTDB taxonomy): domain Bacteria; phylum Verrucomicrobiota; class Verrucomicrobiia; order Chthoniobacterales; family JBKEAD01; genus JBKEAD01. The sequence goes on along the minus strand of JBKEAD010000025.1, from coordinate 1,597 downwards.
AAATCCCTGAATACGAAATTTTGGTCATGGGTTGATCGCCTACTCTTCGACAGCCGAGATTGGGAAAATTTCTCCGAACAAATCGACCTAGCTCGAAGCTTCGCAAAACCCGCAGATTCTTTAGTCCCTAACAGACACACCATCCTCTGCGACCTGAATTGGGCGCGTCTTCTCCAAACACGCTTCGCCATCGCAAAGTTTTTTGACAATGGTTTTGCCCTCTCTCAGCTTAATAAACTAAAAAATTTCCGTATCGAATACGGCACCGGCTGCCGCAGCACGGCGATTTTTCTCTTGGGTTGGTTTGCCAAGCAACTCGGCTGGCAACTCACCGATCTGCTCCAAAAACCCTACTTTATCACAAAGAATAAAAAAGACCTCTCCTTCGAACTCGCGGAAGTCGAAGGCAGAGGCATCCAAAAACTCTCCTTCCTCTCCGAAGAAGCAACGTTCACCTTCGTTTACGATGAAAAAAGCCATAGTTTTCACGTCCATGTCGAAGGCAAAACCTGCCCTTCCATCGAGCAAATCCTACCCGTCGGACGCAACAACACCCTCGACATCCTCCTACACGAACTCAACCGAGGAGGAAACCACCCGCTCTACACAGAAACCCTCGAAACAATAGAGCCACTATTTTAGAAAAATCTGCAAAGTAGGGTCGTTTTGACAAAACAACCGCGGAATTTCGCTTACGACATCACACGCTGCGGTCGTTTTATCAAAACGACCCTACTAAGAAGAGAAAGCAAATTTAAGATTTGCGAAAAGTTGCTTTTCCCACGATTGTTCCACGTGGAACATTTTTTTAAATGGCGGACTTTATTTATCCTAAACATTACGACGTTTTAGTCATCGGAGGTGGACATGCCGGTATCGAGGCAGCCCATGCTGCCACACGCTTGGGCTGCTCCACGCTTCTACTCACCCAAAATGTCGATACCATCGGGCAAATGTCCTGTAATCCGGCTATTGGCGGCCTTGCCAAAGGACACATGGTTCGTGAAATCGACGCTCTAGGCGGCGTCATGGGTCTAAATACCGATGCCACAGGCATTCAATTCCGTATGCTCAACGCCAGCAAAGGCCCTTCTGTTCGCGCCCCTCGCGCTCAATGCGATAAAAAAGCCTATCAATTCCGCATCAAATGGCTGCTGGAACAAACGCCAAATCTGGACATCAAACAGGCCAACGTCACCCAACTTCTGACGAAAAATGACAGGGTTATCGGTATCGAAACCAATCTGGGACTTATTTTTCATGCTTCGGCGGTCATTGTCACAACCGGAACCTTCATGCGAGGTCTTCTTCACGTCGGGCAGCGAAATCAACAGGGCGGACGCATGGGAGATGCTCCCAGTTCTTTTAGTGACTCTTTAAAACAGCTTGGCTTCGAGATAGGACGCTTTAAAACAGGCACACCCTGCCGTCTTTTGAAAAAAAGCATAAACCTTGCTGCTCTCGAAGAACAGCCCGGCCAGTCCCCTCCGCCACTCTTCAGCTTCCATTCCACAGATTTAAAAAACGATCCACGCGAGATTTTCACGCTAAACTATCACGAAAACGGATTGTTCCACGTGGAACATTTTTTTAAATG
>JBKEAD010000213.1:0-6470 GCA_047971915.1 Chthoniobacterales bacterium | reverse complement strand
ACGCCTCCGCGTGAGGTGAGGATACCTTCGGCAGCGATCATTCCGCGCAGATCTTCGGGTGAAGTTTCGACGCGGACGAGAAGGACTTTTTCTCCTTTGTCTGCGGCGGCGGCGGCGCGGTCGGCATTTAGGTAAATCTTACCGGAAGCGGCACCGGGGCCGGCGGGGAGTCCTTTGGCGATTTGTTTGGCTTTTTTTAATTCTGCCAAATCGAAAACGGGTGCCAAGAGTTGGTCGAGCTGGTCGGCGGGGTTGCGCTCGATGGCGGTTTTCCACGTGATGAGTTTTTCTTTGACCATGTCCATGGAGAACTTCAGTGCAGCGGCGGCGGTGCGTTTGCCGTTACGCGTTTGCAACATGAAGAGTTTGCCTTCTTGGATGGTGAACTCTACGTCCTGCACGTCTCTGAAATGTTTTTCAAGGATTTGGCGGACCTTCATGAGATCTTTGTAGGCTTGCGGGAGAGCCTTGGCCATTTTAGCGACCGGGTCGGGTGTGCGGACACCGGCTACGACGTCTTCTCCTTGTGCGTTGACGAGAAATTCGCCGTAGATTTCGTTGATGCCGTTGGCCGGATTACGGGTGAAGGCGACGCCGGAGCCGGAATTTTTGCCGGTGTTTCCGAAGACCATAGCTTGCACGTTTACGGCTGTGCCCCATTCGGCGGGGATGCCGTATTTGCGGCGATAGACAATGGCGCGGTCATTCATCCATGAGCCGAAGACGGCACCAGCTGCGCCTTCGAGTTGTTTCCACGGATCTTCGGGGAAGTCGTGTCCGGTGCGGTCGTGGACGAGTTTTTTGAAACGTGCCACGAGTGCTTTGTTGTCTCCGGCTGTCAAATCGGAATCGACGATGTCTTTTCCGTAAACTTCTTCTTTGTAGGCCTCGATGACGTGTTCGAAGGGTTCGTGATCTTCGTCTGGGCGTTTTTGAACTCCGAGGACGACGTCGCCATACATTTGGATGAAACGGCGATAGCAGTCCCACGCGAAGCGTTCGTTGTCGGTGGCGTTTGCGAGTGCGGCTACGGTGGTGTCGTTGAGTCCGAGGTTTAGGACGGTATCCATCATACCGGGCATGGAGTCGCGGGCACCGGAGCGGACAGCGACGAGGAGCGGGAAGCCTTTGTCATCACCGAATTTGCAGCCCATGATTTTTTCCATATTGGCTACACCGGCTTCCATTTGTGCGCGGAGGACTTTTGGGTAAGTGCGTTTATTGTCGTAAAAATAGGTGCAAACTTCGGTCGTAACGGTGAAGCCGGGAGGCACGGGCAATCCGATTCGGGTCATTTCGGCGAGGTTGGCGCCTTTGCCGCCGAGGAGGGGTTTCATGCTGCCGTTTCCATCGGCTTTGCCGTTGCCCCAAATGTAAACGTATTTTGGAGCTTTTGAGGTGGTTTTAGTGGAAGCAGCTTTTTGCTTACGGGACGACGCGGATTTTGCTTTTTTGGTTGCCATGTATTTTTTTAAAGAAAAAAGTGAGGGATTATTAGTAGTCGAGTCGGACGTAGAGTCAATAGGATACGCGTTTGCGGTAAAAAAAACTATTGACAGAAACGCATTGCTTTAAAATTTCGTCCGTGAGCGGTTACTGCGTATTTTTTAATGGCTGGGCGAGGAGGAAGGGATAGACGATGGCGGTGTTGAAGCGGGAATTGCTTTTTTTCCACCAGTCGGCATGGAGTTTGTCGGGCTTTAGGATGTCGGCGGCTTTTAGCCAAGCCTCGACTTGGGCTTTGTCGTCATTTGCGAAGGCCTGAGCGACTTTCTGTAAGTCGAGTTCGGGGGTTACGTAGAGGAGGTCGCCTTTTGCAAAATGCGGACGGAGGTAGTGCCAATCGACGTCGCCGGTGTATTTGGCGATTTTTTCTTCGGTGCTGAGTGGGTCTTCGCCGAGGATGCGGTAGTTTAGTTTGTCGGGCATTTGGCTGATTAACGTTTGTAAAAACAATTGCTATCGGGTCAAAGTTGTCATTTCACTTGAACCGACTATACTATATGCTACCGCTCGGCGTTCGGGCATGACTTTCACTACAACCGATTTTGAGACCCTTAAAGACGAGACTAAAGTGTGTTCGACTTTACGATCTGCACGCGTAAATGATTCCCAAAAAAGAGTTGGAGAATTTTGCAGGTCTCTATGATAGATTTGCGAATGCAATTGATCCTTTTTCTGAAGATAGAAACAGGGCAGAAGAAAAATTAAAGTTACATCATGCCCTGAATAGTCCCTTTTTCCAACAGGGCACTTTAGGCACCTGATCCGTCTAGGATTTGGTTTAGGACGTAGGGGAGGATACCTCCGTTTAGGTAGTAGTCGATTTCGGCTGGCGTGTCCAATCGCACGGTGAGCGGGACGTTGACTTCGCTGCCGTCGGCAGACTTTGCCGTGAGGGTGGCTTCCTGCATGGGCTTTAGCTCGCCTGCGATGCCGGTGAGCGAGAAGGTTGCGTCGTGGAGATTGGCTACTTTGTCGTAGTCGGCTTTGTTTTTGAAGTTTAGCGGGAGCACGCCCATGCCGATGAGGTTGCTGCGGTGGATGCGCTCGAAGCTTTTTGTAATGACGGCTCGCACACCGAGCAGGGCGGTGCCTTTAGCTGCCCAGTCGCGGGAGGAGCCCATGCCGTAGTCTTCACCGCCGATGACGATGAGTTGGCGGCCTTCTTCTTTGTAGGCCATTGCGGCGTTGTAGATAAAGGTTGCTTTGGCTCCGTTTTGTGCGGCGATTTCTTGGTCGGGCGCGGCGACTTCTTTGTCTCCAAAATATTGGGTGTATCCGCCTTCGATGCCGGGGGTCATGAGGTTTTTGATTCGGACGTTTCCGAAGGTGCCTCGGGTCATGATGCGGTCGTTGCCTCGGCGGGAGCCGAAAGAATTGAAGCGGGCTTTTTCGACACCGTGTTCGAGTAGGTATTGCCCGGCGGGGCTGGTCGGAGTGATCGCTCCGGCGGGGCTGATGTGGTCGGTCGTTACGCTGTCCCCGAAGATGCCGAGCGGACGGGCGTCGAGGATGTCTTCGGCTTTGTCGGCTGCCGTACGGCTGAAGTTTTCGAAGAAGGGCGGGAGCTGGATATAGGTGGAGTCTGCATTCCAGTCGTAGGTGTCGCCGGTGGAGGACTCGATGGCGACCCATTTTTCGTTGGCAGTGTCGAGGTTGCTGTAGAGTTTGTTGAAAACTTCGGGTTTTAGAGCGGAGCTGATTACGGATTGGAGCTCGCTGCTGCTGGGCCAGATGTCTTTTAGGAAGACGGGGTTGCCGTCTTTATCACTGCCGAGCGGATCGTTTGTGAGGTCGATATCGACTCGTCCGGCGATGGCGTAGGCGACGACGAGGGGAGGCGACATGAGGAAATTTGCGCGGATGGAACCGTGGATACGGGCTTCGAAGTTGCGGTTGCCGGAGAGGACGGAGGCGCAGACGAGGTCTTTCGACTTGAGGGCGGCTTCGAGTTCGGGGTTTAGCGGACCGGCATTTCCGATGCAGGTGGTGCAGCCGTAGCCGACGGTTTCAAAGCCGAGTTGGTCGAGTTCTTTTTGGAGGTCAGTGGCGGTGAGGTAGTCGGTAACGACGCGGGAGCCGGGGCCGAGAGAGGTCTTGACGTAGGGTGGGACGGTGAGGCCGAGTTCGTTTGCTTTTTTGGCAACGAGTCCGGCGGCGAGCATGACAGAGGGGTTGCTGGTATTTGTGCAGGAGGTGATGGCTGCGATGAGGACGGAGCCGTGCTGGATGCGGGATTTTGTTTTTGTCTCGGGCTCGGCTACGGCGACTCCGCTGTCGGTGAGGAGTTTGGCGCCTTCGGGTGAGAAACCGGCTCCGCCGCCGAGGTCAAATTCGGCTACGTCGTTGCGCGTGGCTACGTCGCGTCCGAAGCCTCCGTCCGCTACGGGTGCGGTGAAGAGTTTATTAAAAGTCTCGCCGAGGGCAGGGACGTCGATGCGGTCTTGTGGGCGTTTTGGGCCGGAGACGGCGGGGACGACGCTGGCGAGGTCGAGGGTGAGTTCGTCGGTGTAGTCGATCTGGCCTTTTTGCGGGATGCCCCACATGCCTTGGGCTTTGAAATAATTTTCGACCGTGGCGCAGAGTTCTTGGCTGCGTCCGGTGCCACGGAGGTAGGCGATGGTTTCTCCATCGACGGGGAAGAAGCCCATCGTTGCGCCGTATTCGGGTGCCATGTTGGCGATGGTGGCGCGGTCGGGGGAGGAGAGGGCTTCGGCACCGGGACCGAAAAACTCTACGAATTTGCCGACGACGCCGTGGGCGCGGAGCATTTGGGTGATTTTGAGTGTGAGGTCGGTGGCGGTGACGCCTTCGTTGAGCTTGCCGTGGAGGTAAACGCCGACGACTTCGGGGACGAGGAAGGTGACGGGCTGTCCGAGCATTCCGGCTTCGGCTTCGATGCCGCCAACGCCCCAGCCGACGACGCCGAGACCGTTGATCATCGTGGTGTGGGAGTCGGTGCCGACGAGGGTATCGGGGTAGAAAATTTGAGATTTGAGTTTTGAGTTTTGAGATTCTTTAGACAGGACGCCTTTGGCCAAGTGTTCGAGATTTACCTGGTGGACGATGCCGATGCCGGGAGGGACGACGCCGAAAGTTTCGAAGGCCTGTTGGCCCCATTTTAGGAATTCGTAGCGTTCTTGGTTTCGGATAAATTCGATGTCGAGGTTTAGGTCAAGTGCGGCTTGGGAGCCGGAGAAATCGACTTGCACGGAGTGGTCGATGACGAGATCGACGGGGACGAGGGGTTCGACGACGGCGGGGTTTGCGCCTGCTTTTTTGGCTGCGTCGCGCATGGCAGCGAGATCGACGACGAGGGGGACGCCGGTGAAGTCTTGGAGGACAACGCGGGCTACGGTGAAGGGAACTTCATAGTCGCCGGGAGATTTGGCGTTCCAGTTGGCGAGGTTTTTGATGTCACTTTCGGTGACTTTGCGTCCGTCGAGATTGCGGAGGAGAGATTCGAGGACGATGCGGATGGAGACGGGGAGGCGGGAGACGTCGGCGATGCCGAGTTCTTTTAGAGCCGGAAGCGAGTGGTAGTTTGCTTGAGAGCCGTCGCCTGTTTTGAAGCTGCGAAGTGTGTCCATGAGTCTATTTTTTAGATTTATTTGAGTTTAGAATAGGAGAAAGAAACATCCGCTACAGTGAGCAGATGTTTCTTTAAAGGAGAGAATTTGGAAGCGACTATTTTAGGTCGCTCAGCTTTGTCTTAATCGCCTCGAAATTTGGAAGCCGTTTGGGGTCATCGGAGGATTCGGCGTATTGGATGATGCCGTTTTTATCAACGATGAAGGCGGAGCGTTTGGCGACACCGCTCATGCCGAGGCCGAGGTCGGGTAGGAAGGAGTCGTAGGCTACATCGTAGAGTTTGGCGACTTCGTGTTCGTAATCGCTGAGCAAAGGGACAGCGATGTTTTCTTTTTCAGCCCATGCCTGTTGGGCGAAGGGGCTATCGCCGCTGATGCCGTAGATGGTAACGTCCAGTCCTTCGAGTTGCTTGAGTCCTTGTGAAGAGTCGCAAAGTTCGTCGGTGCAAACACTGGTGAAGGCCATCGGGACAAAAAGGAGTAACGTGTTGCGCTTTCCAAAAGAGTCGCTGAGCGTAATGCGCTTGATGCCGTCCGCTGAGTTTGAACTGAGAGTGAAATCGGGTGCTTTGTTTCCAACTGTAAGTGCCATAGGCTGGTAATACTTAATTTTTCTAAGCCCGAGGTCAAGAATCTCGGTAAAAATAAAGGAAGTTTTGCAGGCTTTTAGAAATACAGACTCTAAACTGCGAAGGCAGACACGGGTGCTTTGCCGGATCGGCTCGTTTATTTCAAATATTTTTCTTTTTAGGATAAAGGATCGCTTTGGAGGTAGTGAATTGTATTGCGTTGATGGTGGGGTTTTGTGATTTTTGGATGGCAGTCTGTTGGATTTATTCCGCACGGCTGTTGGGAAATTCGCAAAAGTCAGGCGGGAGTTCCGGTGACTGTGCGATATTTCGACAGGAGTAAAAAAAATGAATACAAAGCGGCTGAGGATTATTGTCGATATAGCATTGTGGTTTCTATTTTGTTTTTTATTGGGCACGGGTCTTTTGATTCATTATCGATTGGTGCCCGGTTTTAAGGGAGGTCATGGGCTGGAGATGTTCGATATGTCTCGACACGAGTGGGGTGCATTTCACCTATGGACTTCCTATTTGTTTTTAGCGTTCCTAAGCGTTCATCTGATCCTGAATTGGTCGTTTATTAAAAATGCGATTGCCAAGCGGATTAAATGGAGAGCGTTGGTTCTTTGTGTGCTAGGATTGAGCATCGTTGGTTTCTTTCTCGTTGCGCCGATTTCTCAAAACGATGCTCAGCGAGAACGAGGAAAGGGGCGGGGTAGGGAGAATCACGCGACAGATCATTCCAAAAAAGATCAACCATTATTCGTTAATCCGGAGAGTGAGCTTTCCGTTCGTTGAAATTGTTCCT
>JBKEAD010000191.1:0-10039 GCA_047971915.1 Chthoniobacterales bacterium | reverse complement strand
AGGTAGGGTCGTTTTGATAAAGAGTCATTTCTACGAAATAACTGGTAACGACCGTGGGATTGCAGCCACACTATACACTGCGATGGCTTTAACAGAAAAAACGATCCCGCTCACATGGGTTGAAAAAAACTGTGACATTCCGAAAACCCATTGTGGTGGTCTGTCGGAAAGATCGCTCAAAAAACAGCGCATCGGTTCGGGGAAAAGGCGGGCTCGCTCTCGGTGGCATTTTTATTTGACTCAATACGATGGCTCGGAGGTATTTAGGTTTAAATAAAATCTGAAATTGGATGGTTAAATCTGCGAATTTATAGGGTGATCAAATTGTCTGCGACAGGATTATTTTATAACAAATATCTTGATAATATAACAAAACTTGCTAATTTTTCGGGATTATGAGTGTAGATAAGGAGTCGATTTTGAGGCAGCGGAAGAAAGATCAGGGTAGAAGTATGTCGATGTATAAGCAGATTCGGCGGGATTTGGAGGCGCAAATTCTTTCGGGTAAGCTGCCGATGGGGGCTCAGGTGCCGACGGAGAAGGAGCTGTGCGATCTACATGGGGTGAGCCGGATTACGGCGAGAAAGGCACTGGAGGATTTGAAGAAAAGGGGCATTATCAAGCGGACGCGGGGGAGGGGGTCTTTTGTGGATCAGATGCCAATTATTCAGCGGGATGGGAGGTCTGCAAAGGCTACGGAGATTTTAGTGGCGGTTCGGATTGCTCCGTCGAGCGGCAGCAGTATTCCGGATAGCTGGGGGGAGCAGATTTTGCAGCGTGTGAGCCAGCACTTGCTGGAGGATGGTTTTCATGCTTCGCTCCTGCCGATACAGGATGTGGAGGGGGAGAATGAAGAGGGGCGGTGGCAGCAGTTTTGGCAGCGTGTGGATAGTTTTGGTGAGCGTCTGGGGGGGGCGTTTTTCTTTACAAATTCTGCTGTGGGATCGCTGATTCAGGGCTTTGAAAAGCGCAGGCTTCCGTGGGTTAGTTTTGGAAAAATAGAGAAGGCCAGGACGGCAAATTTTGTCTCAGCAAATAACTTTGAGGGGGGCGAGCGTGTCGGTGTGGAATTTGCGCGTCAGGGGTATGATAGTGTGCTTTTTTTGAGCACTTCGTTGGGGACGATTTCGAATAGTGATCGGCTTTACGGATTATTGAAAGGTTGGCTGGAGGGAGGCAAAAACCTGGATTCGGTTCACTGGGTCTCTTTGGAATCTGCATCTGGGTTGGCGGAGGAAGAGCAAGAGGAGGTAGAAAATTTACTGTCTCGGCAATCCGGGAGATGTGCGGTGTTTTGTAGTGGAGACCTTATTGCTTCGTCGGTGCTTCGGACATGCGATAAGTTGGGGCTTTCGGTGCCGGGGAAAGTTGCCGTGGTCGGGGGGACGGGTTTGTCTCTGAGTGAGCATACGTCGCCAACCTTGACGGTGCTGGCGCAGCCGATGGCGGGGATTGCGGAGGAAGCCTGCAAGATGCTTGTGGAGATGATCCGGACCGGACAAAAGCAAATGCCGGGGCGTTATGTGAAGAGCCCTCTAATCCGGCGTGAGTCCTGCCCAATCGGGGGGAATTGTTTGATGGGCTAACATAGATAAACAAGCCATCTTCCTTCCATGAATCCGACCGGGAGCGCAACCTGCTTTCCTCAAGATCTTGGAAGGACATCCAGATCTAGCTGGATCGACGAAGAAGGGGATTTTAGCGGAATGGCAATTGACGTAAGCGTTTGGGGGGCGCATTGTCTGTGAAAATTGTATGAAAATTGAACGTAATATTAAGACGGCTTTTTTGTATTTGCGGCGTGCTTTGTTTTTGAGATGTCCGACCTGTGGGGTTTCTTTGATTTTTTTGCCGTTTTTAAAAACGCGTAGTTTAAAGGATTGGACGACGCCTTTGGATGGTTGTCCGCGTTGCGGGTATGCTTATGAGCGCGAACCGGGATATTTTTTGTTGTCGATTTGGGCGTTGAGCTATGGCTTTGGCAGCTTGCTGGGGCTGGTTCTGTATCTTTTTTTAGAATGGAAATATGATCTTCCGCTTTGGCAGCTTCTTACTTTTATTTTGGTGCCAGTTATCACTTTTAACATTCTCTTTATACGTCATTCCAAGTCGATCTTCTTGGCGGTGGACCATTTTTTTGATCCGCATATAAAGGAGGAGGGGGGAGGTGATGGGGGAAACAAACGGAACGAGGATGCTCCAAAACCATTGCCGACGTCTCCGGCAAAGCCTTTGCCCTCTGAGAAGAAAATGAAGGAAGAGGTTGTATTGAGGAAGTAATACTAAAATAAAAAAAACGCCCCGTGCGTGTTGACGCATGAGGCGTTTTGTTTGGATTCTTGGTGTTACTCAGATTTTTCTTCTGTGGTGGTTTTGTCACTTTTCTCACGGAGCTTTTTGCTGCTTTCGCGGAGCTTTTTCGAGTTGTCGAGGACTTCGATTTGCTCGGGTGTGAGGATGGGGCGAAGTTCGGCTTCCGCTTCGTCAAAAACGGCTTTTATTTTTTCACGTTCCTCTTTGCGGATGGCGTCGATCTGAGGCTTTTTCGAGTCCATGATGGCTTTAGCCTTTTCTTTTTGCTCAGGAGTGAGGGCTAGCATTTGCGCCATTCTTTCTCCCGGATTCGGAGCACCTTTTGGTCCTTTGCAAAATTTCTTTCCCATTTTTCCGCGAGGGCCGTCACACTTTTTACGGCATTCTTGAGAGCAGGCTTTGCCATCTTTTGGAGGAGGTCCGTCTTGAGCACTGACTGCTTGTAATCCGATGAAAGTGACACCGGCTAGTATTGGTAGGATATGTTTTGGTTTCATAAGCTTCATGGAGAGAAACCCACGTCGTCTGAAAAAGTTTCGAAAAAATTGTATTTTTGTTTATGTGGGTGTCCTGCATCCCGCCCGACGTTTCCTATTTTTGCGATGAATCCTTTTCTCTTTTATACTTGAAAACGGACGGGCGTGCGGGTAGCATCGACTCAGCTTCGGCAGTCGCTTCCTCCATAAACTTATGCCTGTTAATCTAACAATTTTATTGGGTCCGTTGGTCGCCTTTGTTTATGTTTTTTCGCAGGGGGTGGATCGTTTTTTTACGGAGGCTTATGGGACGTTGTTGCTTTCTCCAACGATTTATCTTCGTATTTTGCCGGAGTCTGTCAGCAATGTTTTGTTGCCGTTCTTTGCATCGTCAAATTTGCTTTGTTTGGCATTGTGTGCGGTTCCGATGGGGATGCTTGTTTTGGCTGTCTGGCTTTCGGTATTTGCTTTTAAAAATCGCTCAATGCCCTCGGCTTTACTCTCTTTGTTTTTGATTGTCTTAGTCTTTGGTGTTTATCACTCTGTAAAACATTTAGGCTTCAGCGTCGTTAGTTAATACCAGCTAGCGACCAAAAGGAAAAATTTTTGAGACCTAATCTTGATCTTTTATCGACTAGGGGCGTTTGCCAAGTAGCGGTAGGGTCGCTTTATCAAAGTGCTCCTAAAAGTTTGGCTGTTTGTGTGTCGATACGGCCTGTTTTTTGGAGTTTTTTTGCGGTTTGCCAGTTTTTTAAGGCTTCTTTAAAAGCCTGATTTGGGATGTCGGCGATATTTTCTTTGCTGAGGTAGCCGTTTGTTTGGAGGGTGTCTCGGATGGAAAAGTAAATCTCTTGTTGTTCGTTTAGAGTTTTGTTTACGAAGGGGCCGCCGGAAAAAATTTCTGCAAAAGCGAGGGTGTCGGCCCGTGGTGCTTTTGAAGTGCGGACTTCGGGGTGGATGCCGAGGGCGAGTAGGGTTTGGCGGTTGAGTTTTCCGGTCACTTTTAAATCTTTGGCAAGTTGAAAACGTCGGACGGCAGCGGCAGTTTGGCTGCCCGAGACGCCGTCAATCGGCCCGGCGTAGTAGCCCTGTGTTTTTAGTTCTTGCTGGGCGAGCCTGAGCATTTCGGGCTCTACGTCTCCGGCGCAAAGTCCCTGGAGACATAGTGCGATTGCAAAAAAGAGAGAGAGGAGAGAGGGGAGTTTCATTTTCGGTAGGAGATTTTAGTTGGAGACGTTGAATCGAAACTCCATGACGTCGCCATCTTTTACGATGTATTCTTTTCCTTCGATGCGTAGTTTGCCGGCTTCACGGGCTTTTGCGTGCGAGCCCAGCTCTAGGAGTGTTTCGCTCGCGATTGTCTCGGCGGCGATAAAACCGCGTTCGAAGTCGGAGTGGATGACACCTGCCGCTGCGGGTGCTTTATCTCCGCTGTGAATGGTCCAAGCCCGTGCTTCTTTGGGACCGATCGTGAAGTAGGTGCGTAGGCCGAGGAGGTGATAGACCGCACGAATAAGGTGGCTCACGCCGCTGTCGGCTACGCCTAGATCAGCGAGGAAATCTTTTGCTTCTTCGGGGCTGAGGTCTGAGAGTTCGCTTTCGATTTGTGCGCTGATTTTTATGACTTCGGCATTGAGTTGTTTGGAGGCGTATTCTTTTACGGATTGGACGAAGGGGTTGTTTTTATCTTCGGCCAGATCGTTTTCTGAGACGTTGCAGGCGAAGATGAGGGGTTTGGCACTGAGTAGGAAAAAGCCGCGCATTAGAGAGCGTTCGTCATCACTCAGGTCCGCAGTAGCGGCAGTCCGCCCGGTATCTAAGTGAGGGATTAGTTTTTCTGCGAGGGCGAGTTCCTGCTGGGCTTGCTTGTCGCCGCCTCGCGCGGATTTTTGAAGCCGATCGCGTTGTTTGTTGAGAGAAGTCAGGTCGGCGAGGACGAGTTCGGTATTGATGACTTCGATATCACGCACGGGATCGACGGAGCCTGCGACGTGGTGGACATCGCTATCTTCAAAACACCGCACGACTTGTAAAATGGCATCGACTTCGCGGATGTGGCTTAGAAATTGATTTCCTAGTCCTTCGCCTTCGCTGGCTCCTTTTACGAGCCCGGCAATGTCAACAAACTCGATGGCTGTGAGGATGATTTTTTCTGATTTTGCAAGTTTGGATAGGGCTTCAAGGCGTGTGTCGGGGACATTGACGATGCCGACATTTGGTTCGATGGTGCAAAAAGGGAAGTTTGCGGCTTGGGCCTTGCGTGTGCGTGTAACGGCGTTGAAGAGCGTTGATTTTCCGACGTTGGGGAGCCCAACTATACCTGCTTTTAACATAATTTAGCGAAAATTAGCGAAATCCTTCGTCGCGACCAGACAAATTCTTTACTCGTGTGATCTTTGTTACAGAAAAAAATAATTACGGGGCTTGCCAAGACTTGCTTTTCTTCAGTTATCTAGGAGCCACACACAAAAAGAATTATGAGTCTTAATTTTGATGCTTTAACGATGGCCGCGCGTGACGCTCGCGGATTAGCAATTGATGCGGTAGCTGCCTGCAAGTCGGGTCACCTTGGCCTGCCGCTGGGGACCGCTGAAATCGGAGCAGCACTTTTTGGAAGTGGGCTTTCTTATAATCCAGATGAACCGCGTTGGTTGAATCGGGATCGTTTTATTTTGAGTGCCGGGCATGGCAGTATGTTTCTGTATAGTTGGTTGCACCTTTCGGGCTATGCGGTTTCGCGAGACGATGTGAAAAATTTTCGCGTGCTTCACAGCATCACACCGGGGCATCCTGAATTTCGCGAGACACCGGGTGTCGAGTCGACGACGGGGCCGCTTGGACAGGGAGTTTCTAACGCTGTGGGATATGCCATGTCTGCGAAGATGTGCGAGGCAAAGTTTAATACGCCGGAACACAAAATTTTTGCTCATCATGTCGTCTGTCTGGCTGGTGATGGATGTTTGCAGGAGGGAATCGCTTCGGAAGCCTCGGCTTTGGCGGGGCATTTGCGTTTGGATAACCTCATTCTTATCTATGATTCTAATGATGTGACGCTGGATGCCCTAGCAAACGTTACCCAAAGCGAAGATACGGCGGAGCGTTATCGTGCGTATGGTTGGGAAGTTCACCAAGTCGATGGAAATAATATCGAGTCCGTGGCGGCTGCCTTTGAAAAAGCAAAAAACTCTAGTTCGGGTAAGCCGCAGTTTATTGTGGCCAAGACGCTGATTGGAAAAGGTATTCCGGAGGTTTCCGGAACGAGTAAAGCGCATGGTGAGGGGGGTATAAAATTTGCAGATGAGGCCCGGGTGGGACTTGGTCTTCCAGCGGAGAAATTCTACGTCGATCCCGTTACGGAGGCCTATTTTGCGGAGCATAAAAAGGGGCTTGTTGCGGACTATGAGGCCTGGGAAAAAGTCTATGCTGAGTGGCGTTCTGCAAACCGTGATTTGGCGGAGGTGCTGGATCAAGCTTTGAGTGGCGAGGTGCCCTGTCCGCTGGATTCGATACCTGAATTCCCTGCTGACTCGGCTCTGGCAACACGCAAGGCGGGGAGCATGGCACTGCAAGGGATTTGTAAAAAACTTCCACTTGTCATCAGCGGGAGTGCTGATCTACACGGTTCGACGCTTAACTATATCGAGGGGGGTGGAAACTTCACACCTGAAGATCGTGGGGGGCGTAACATCCACTTTGGGATTCGCGAGCATGCCATGTGCGGAATCATGAATGGCTTCGCCTACGACGGAATTTTCCATGCGAGTGGTGCTACTTTTTTGACCTTTAGCGACTATGGGCGCCCGTCGATTCGCGTGGCCGCGCTTTCCGGGTTACCGACCGTTTATATTTTTACGCACGATTCGGTGGGCGTTGGGGAGGATGGACCGACGCATCAGCCGGTGGAAACGGTGGCGGCCTTGCGTGCGATTCCGAATTTGGATGTTATTCGTCCGGCCGATCCGGAGGAGACGGCAGGTGCTTTTGCGGCAGCCTTTACGAGAAAAGATGGGCCGACCTTGCTCGCGCTCTCGCGGCAAGCGGTGCCTACCCTCAATAATATCCCGGTTGCGACTCGGCGCGAGGGTGCTCTGCGTGGGGGATATATTGCTAAAAAAGAAACGACGGATTTGGAGTATATTCTTTTGGCGGCAGGGACTGAAGTGCAGCATGCCATCGAAGCGGCCAAGGTCTTGGGCGAGGGGACGCGTGTTGTTTCGCTTCCGTGTTTTGAAAGGTTTCTGCGCCAAGATGCGGACTATCAGGAAGAGGTGCTGCCGAAAGCTTGCCGCAAACGCGTTTCGATCGAGGCCGGTGTTTCCGACCCGTGGTTCCGTTTTGTCGGGCTGGATGGAAAATCGGTCGGGATAAACCGCTTTGGATTGAGTGCTCCGGGTGGGCAGGTGATGAAAGAGCTCGGTATCACGGCAGATGCTGTTGTCGAAGCAGCTCGCTCGCTTTGATGCCCAAAGCTTTTATCTGCGGATTTTTACGAGTTAAAAAAAGTGGTCATCCTTGAAAAAATAGCTTTCTTTTAGCGGATGAATCGGCGTTTTTTTCCGGCTTTAGTTTGGCGTGAGCATGTTTTGCTTTCGGTGGTGTTGGGGAGTTTGTTTTTGGCGGCTGCTCTGTATGCGCAGAGCGGGGATAAGAAGAAGCGTATAGTTTTTAATCCCGGAGAGTCGCAGCCGGATGTGAAAGCATCTGTCTTGAGTGAGGATAAGAATACACCTGCCGAACAGGTAAAAAATTTCTTTCATTTGCTTCGTGAGGGGAAGCTTGCCGCGGCCTACGAAGGGATAACCAAAGATACAATTATTTCCGAAAATAAGGCGGATGTGGAGGCTCTAGAGCAGCAGACGGAGAAGGCGATTGCGGCTTATGGCGGGATCGCCGGATTCGAATTTGTAAGCTCACAGGCAGCGGGAAAGCATCTGTTTCGGATGACGTGTTTGTCTTTGAATACAGATTTGCCGCTGCGGTGGAGGTTTTATTTTTATGCTTCGGGCGGACAGTGGAGGTTGATTGATATTCGGATTGATGACGGACTGATGGAGTTATTTGGAGACGGAGATTTAAAGCCACGGCCAAAGGTGAAGTAGGGAGGCGGGCGATTCCGTGAAGGGTTTTGTGAGGGAGCTTCATTAATACCCGTTTTTTAGAGAACTCTTACTTGTGTGCTGGTTTTTGTGGGAGGAGTTTGATTAAACTTGCCGGGCTATGAGTTTTCCGAAGCAGCATATTGAGTCGTTGTGGAGTCCTTGGCGGGTGGAGTATTTCGATGCGGAATATAAGGCGAGTCGGGATTTTTTATTGGAGGCGGCGGAGGCGACGGATGATGCAGAGCATCTCGTGGTTTGTCGGCGTGCGACGGCTTTTCTCATTATGAATAAATACCCCTATGCATCGGGACATTTGATGGCAGTGCCGAATCGGAAGGTCTGTGAGATGCGGGATCTGGGTGAGAAAGAGCAGATCGATATTTGGAAATTGTGTGTTCGTGCGCAGGATATTTTGCGCGATGTGGTGAGGGCACAGGGTTTCAATGTTGGCTTAAATGTGGGGCGTGCCGGTGGTGCCGGGGTGCAGGATCATATGCACTGGCATATTGTGCCGCGCTGGGAGGGTGACTCGAACTTTATGGCAGTTGTGGGGAATACGCGTATCTTACCGCAGGGCTTGGTGCCGCTTTATGAGAAACTCGTGACGGCGGAGCGGGCTTTACCGCAGGAGTATTGAGGCGATGAGAATACTCGTAACAGGTCTCATTGGCCAACATGCTCTCGGCGGAGTGGTGTGGGATTTTATTCTCTAGATGCTGGGCTTTCGTGCTCTGGGGCACGAGGTCTGGTATTTGGAGGATACGGGTGCTTGGCCCTATGATGCAGAGCGGCAAACGGTGACGGAGGATTGTAGTTTCAGTCTTCGGCAGATTGAAAAGGTGATGCGGGAGTTCGGTTTCGAGAAGCGGTGGATTTATCGTAATGGGGCGGATGGGAGCTTTCACGGTTCGCTGTCGTCGGCACAAGCCGAGGAGTTGGTGCGGTCGGCAGATGTTTTGGCAAATGTGGCGGGGGCTTGTGGGCTGACAGAGTTGACCGACAAAATTCCCTGCAAATTATTTTTGGATGGGGATCCGATGTTCACACACATCAAGCTAGCAGTGGAGGAATCGGGGATTTATCGTGCGGCGGTTCGTGCGCATGAGAAACTCTATACTTTTGGTTTAAATGTGGGGCAGGCGGACTGCCTAGTGCCGACTTTGGGTTGGGATTGGAAGGCCACGATCCAGCCGGTGGCTTTGGAATTTTGGGATGCAGAGGACTGGCCTGCGCCGCGAGTGGATGTGTCGGACGCGTGGACGACGGTGATGAATTGGTTTAGCTATCCGCCGCAGAAGTATGAGGGTGCTTTGTATGGGCAGAAAGATCTGGAGTTTGCGAGATTTGAAAATCTGCCGGGTAAAACGAAAGAGAAACTCATGTTGGCGATGAATGCAGGCATCGGAAATAAGCGTCCGACAGAGCGGCTGGAGGGTGTGGGCTGGCATTTGCTGGAGCCGGATGAAGTGATTCCGGATTTTTGGTCGTATCGAGATTTTATCGCGGGTTCGCTTGGGGAGTGGAGTGTGGCGAAGCATGGGTATGTAGCCTCACGCTCGGGTTGGTTTAGTTGTCGGACGGCATGTTACCTTGCCGCCGGGCGACCCGCGGTGGTGCAGGATACGGGGTGGAGCAAGTATTTGCCCGAAAATGCCGGCGTGCTTGGGTTCGATTCGGTGGCGGAGGCCGTCGCAAAGTTGGAAGAGGTCGCCGGGGATTGGGAGCGTTTTTCGCGGGATGCCAAGAGTTTTGCTCGCGAGGTTTTGGATGCCAAAAAGGTTTGCGCGGATTTGCTTTTGTAGTTCGTGATTTTTATAGATTAAATTTATTTCACAGATCTTTACTTTTTACTTTATGAGCATGAAGTAATTTTGTATATTTTTCCCCTGCTTATTTATTTTTGAGTCTCTCCAATTTCGTAGAGATAAGATGAGTTTTTGCTTTCATGAGCGTAAATTACGAAATTAGAAGTGTTTTTGAGCGGGTATTGGCCGCTTATCGGGAGGGGTTTATTTTGATGCTGCCTTTGACGATTTTGTTAGCGGTAGGGGAGTAGGTGGATAGTTAGTTTCCTGCTTTTTTTCCTGTTTTTTTTGAAAATCTGATGGTGCAGGGTATGGCAGCTTTTCCAATATTAAATATGATTTTCAT
>JBKEAD010000187.1:0-3905 GCA_047971915.1 Chthoniobacterales bacterium | reverse complement strand
TCAAAAGCCTCGATTCACCGAATGGGTGAGCCTGCGTTTTTGAATAAAGCCTGTCGAAACAAGCACTTGCACGGCTCATTCACGTTCAATTCCCGTAATTTAGGATAATTGGTTTTGCGTTTTGTGGATAATGCGGCAATCGTATTCTCATGCCGACTAAAGAAAAAGCTCCTCGTAAAAAACAAAGCATGAAAAAAATAAAGTCCTACAAAGCACCCGACTTTCTTGTAGACTTGCTAAATGCGCGTTCTCCGACCGGGGCGGAATATGAGGCGCAAGTCGTCGTCGATGATTTCATTCGTCACAAGGTCGATATTTACAGCAAAGATACGATGGGAAATCGCTTTGCCTGTATTCATCCTGATGGCGATCCCAGTCTTCTTTTTACAGGGCATATCGACGAACTCGGGCTTATTATTACTTTTATTGATGACAATGGCTTTCTCTATTTCGACACCCTCGGCGGCCATGACCGAGTGATGATTTCTGGACGCCGGGTGGCAATTCAGACAAAAAAAGGAATCATCAAGGGTGTCACTGGCAAACGAGCCATCCACCTGATGAGTCCCGAAGATCGTAAAAAAGTTCCAGAAATCCATGAAATCTGGATCGATATCGGTGTAAAGAGCAAAGAAGAAGCCGAGGCACTCGTAAGAATCGGCGACACGGCTGTCTATGATCAAAGTTTTGAACTCGTGCGTGGAAGTGTCGGTGTTGCCCGTGCATTTGATGATAAAGCTGGTGCCTATGCCGTGATAGAGGCGATTTCGAGGTTGGCAGATCATCGAAAAAAGCTCGCTGCAAAAGTCACCGCCGCCGCCACAACGCAAGAAGAAATCGGAACGCGTGGAGCTATGACCGCCGCGCATTCGGTGAATCCGCAAATCGCCATTGCCGTGGATGTCGGTCACGCCACGGACTCGCCGGACTGCGATTTACGAAAATACGGTCGCTTCGAGCAGAGCGGAGGCCCTATCATTTGCCGTGGACCAAATATCAACCCTTTCGTCTTTGACCGCATTGTAGCCTGTGCCGAAAAAAATAAAATTCCGTATCAGATAGAGGCGGATCCACGCCCGACGGGCACGGACGCCCGAGCGATTCAGATTGCACGGAGTGGAGTGGCCACAGGACTTCTTTCCATTCCTCTACGCTACATGCACACGCCCAGCGAAATGGTGGATTTGCTGGATATCGAGCACACTGTTCAGCTTTTGGTCGCTTTTGCGTGTTCGCTTAAAAAAGGCGAAAACGGAGTTTGGTAGGTCATCGGTGGGAAAAGCTTTCTCTCCCGTGATCTATACCGTCGGCTCATCCGAGTCGATTTCCGCATCGCGTAATTTATGATCGATCATAAAGGGAGCAAACGGCAATAGAGATGCTATAAAAATCAGCACGACCCGACTAAAGCGTAAGGTTCCGTAAATAAGAGCCTGCAGTAACAATGCACAAAGTAAAATAAAGAGGACGCCGTGCGCCCAGCCCACATACTTTACGGCATGCGGCATGCCGCCAAAATATTTTAGCGGCATGGCAATGAAGAGAAGAATCAAAAAAGACACTCCCTCCGTGAGCACAAGAATACGAAGTCGTTTATGCGAAGACGTTGACATAGCTGCTGAGATACCTAACAGGCGAGTGCTAGGATACAAGGGCCGAAGCGTATTATTTTTTAAACGGCCATCCCATAAGGATAATTAAAAATAAAGCAGCCCTCCCCGGTAGGGTCGTTTTGATAAAACGACCGCGGGATTTCGGCCTCTACACACACGCCGAGGTCCTTTCTAGTTATTTCTTCATAAATGACTCCTTATCAAAAGAACCCATGAAGAAAAAAAACTTAACCTACAAAATCGTCAAATCTTCGCTCAAACCAAGCTAAAATCAGTCAACCCTTGTCTATTTTTGGAGGCTATGGGATGGCTGTGTTTTGGCATTATTCCTCTGAAACCGGGATTAGGGATATGGACTGTAGGCGGATCATGGTTGTTCCGATTTCGTCTGCGGATTTTAGCACTATTTTCAGGTCGTCACTTTTTTCTAGGGAGACTTTGCCGATTGTTTCTTTTATGTAGTCGTCCCAATCTCGTCCCGTGTTGAGCACGCTTCGTAGGGTTTTTCCACCTGCTTGAAATTCGATTTTGACGGCTTTGTTCACTTTTGTAGGTAGTTTGGAAGTGCCCTCGACGCCGATTTGGACTTGGGTGTTCAGGCTGGTTTTTCCGAGGGCGTAGTCTAGCTGGACTTTGTAGGCTCCGGGTTTATCTACTTTCACGTGCCAGACAATGGAGCGGTCGAGGAAGTTTATCCAAGAGAGGTATTTGTCGTCCGTTCCTTCGAGTTGGATGTCGTTGCCGTCGATTTGGGCATCAGCGGCGGTGAGCAGGATGTTTCCTTTTTTCGATTGTTGAATCGGGGGTATTTGCATGTTGGATTCCTCTTTTTTGTCGGCGGAATCCGTTTTTTCGGGTTCGTTTTTATCCATTGGCACGAGCCGAATGGAGTAAAGATTCATCATAAAAGTGCGTGGTTTTGAAATGGGAATCGCCGTGATTTGAAGGGGGCCGGCTTTCTCTATTTTGATCTCGCCGATTTTTCCGGTTTTTAATTCGCCGTCATTTTTGTCATCGGGAGGCTGCACTTTAAAGATCTGATTGCCGATAGTGATGGCGAGTTTGGAAGCGGCTTGATTTTCCGTTTGCGAATAGTCTAGCTCCACGCGGTAGCTGCCCGGTTTTTCAATATCGAGCATCCATTCGAGGCTTGTATCCACGTCCTTCCACCAGGAAATCATTTTTTCTCCATTGTTCGCCGGGGTGAGCAGCGCATTTTTTCCTTTTATTTTCGCACCTTCTGCGCCGAGCAGGTAAGAACCATCCTCGGCGGGGGAGATCGTATTTTTTCCAATGTCGATTGTTTTTGTGGAATCTTCTGAAGGCGTTTGTAAAAGGACAGAACGAAGATTTAGAACATATTCCTCACCTTCGGAAGCTGATTTGATGGTCAGTTCGACGCGGCCGGGGTTTTCGATGTTTACCGTTCCGACTCTGCCTCGTTGGTAGTCCTCCGGCCCATTTCCGGCACGAGGGAATATTTTCAAAATTTGATTTCCGGTAGTGAGTAGGAGTTCGCTGCCGTTGTTGGTTCCGAAAAGTGAATAATCCAGAATGACTTCGTAGTTGCCCGGCTCCTTTATGCTTGCCGTCCAGTTTAAAGAGGTGTCCGCATGGGTCCACCAAGTGATTTCTTTAGTTTCTTCGCCTTGTAAGCGTGCGTTTGGCCCGATAATTTTTGCATCGGCTGCCGGGAGTTCGATGGTATTTTGCCCGGAGGCCGTGGCTAGAAAAGAACCGACAAACCCGAGGCCGAGCAGGAGGGGAAGGTGTTTTTTAAATAAGAATTTCATGGCATTTAGGGCCGCGAGGACATTCGGGCGGATTGCTTGAACGCCTCTATCCAGAGGTCCGCAACTTTTTGCACGTTGGGCGGCAGGGTCAGCATCGCCGTAGGGGCAGGGCCGAATTGATAGTATTGCGTGATGTCGCCCTGCATGGCGACGGGTAGGCGGGACTGGAGATCGACGCAGGCGATTGTGTCGATTAGCGGGTCATCCGCCTCTTTTTTGATTTTGGCCCTAAAGACGAGGCAGTCGCGCCCGAGGACTTTTTGGATGCCGATAAAGTTCTTTTTAGAAATCCACGAAAAAGCGGGGAAATCTGTTTTTGAGTAATCGGTGATACGCCCTTTGTTTTTTTCGTTTTTGAAATTGATGAGCGGGTCGGCTCCGTCGTTGACGGTTAGGAAAACATCGCCAGTATACCAGATGTCGGACTTACTTCCGCTGCTAAAAATCGTCTGCTCGTGATAGAGTGGTTTCGTCTTTGTGATGATTGTGCGGCTATCGG
>JBKEAD010000186.1:0-1948 GCA_047971915.1 Chthoniobacterales bacterium | reverse complement strand
AAATGGGAAAATTGAGAAAAACCGATCCAATACAGCGACTGGCTTGGGGAGGACGTGGGACCCATGCGTGCAATTTAAAAATCAACTCAAAACACCTCCAAATACCTCCTTCTAAAAAAATTTAAAAAGGCAGCTACTAAAGAGGGCTAGCCTCATGCTTGACGCTTCTTGGCTTCTTAGGGATGCTTTGCTTTCTTGAAAACAGAAATCATCAATACCGGCACAGAACTGCTTCTGGGTAACGTCGTAAATACTCACCTACCCTACTTAGCCAAGCAGCTCTTTGCACTCGGCGTTCGCGTGGATAGTCAAACAACCGCGCCTGACGGCAACTTCACACGCGATGCGATTCAGGCTGCCATTTCACGAAATGAATTACTTTTTGTCACCGGGGGGCTCGGTCCCACCACCGACGATCTGACTCGTGAAATTACTGCTGAGCTACTCAAGCTTCCTCTGCTCCATGACGACTCCGTAGAGCAAAAAATCCGTGAGCGTTGTCAACGACGGGGTTACCCATTTCGGGAACGCATGCTTCGGCAATGCCTTATTCCACAAGGCGCACAGGTTTTGCCTAACGACTTCGGCACGGCACCGGGCATCTACATACCCACCACAAATAATTCACCGCATCTTTTTTTGCTCCCCGGGCCACCCCGCGAACTCATCCCGATGTTTGAAAGCCAAGTCCTACCTCGGCTAAAAAAAATTCTCCCAAACAGCGAGTCTATTTCCGAACACACTTACCGAATCATCGGTCTCGGCGAATCCACTGTTGAAGAAATGATCGGTCTGCAACTCGATGCTATCCCGAACCTTGAAGTCGGTTACTGCGCCCGACCGAATGAAGTGGATTTGCGCCTCATCGGACCAAAAGGACTTTTAGCCGAACTTCACCCGCAAATTGAGGCGAAACTGGGCGAAAACATCGCCGGAGAGGGAGAGATAACGCTCGAAGAAATCGTCGTAAAGCTACTCCAAGAAACTCACAGCACCCTGAGCACCGCTGAGTCCTGCACAGGCGGCCTCCTCGGACATCGCCTCACCAATGTTTCCGGCGCATCCGAAGTTTTTACCCACGGCTTCATTACCTACTCCAACGAAGCAAAATCCCAGCTTTTGAATATCTCTCCACAGCTTATTGAAAAATATGGAGCCGTCAGTGAACCCGTCGCCGCCGCCATGGCCGAAGGCGCAAAAAAAACAAGCGGCAGCCACTATGCCCTAGCTCTAACGGGTATCGCGGGCCCCACCGGCGGCAGCAAGGAAAAACCTATAGGCACCGTTTTTATCGCAATGGCTTCGCCGAAAGAGTCCGTTCAGGTCATAAAAAAACACTTCGAGTCCGACCGTGAAACTTTTAAAAATCTAAGTTCGCAAGCCGCACTGGACCTTTTGCGTCGACAAATTCTCAAGGACAAAAAAGGAGCCGGACATGCCGCGTGAACCACTCCCTCCGCAACGCCGATCTTGGGTCGAAATCGATCTCTCTGCGCTGCGGCACAACGCACAAATTCTTCGCGAACATTTATCTGCAAAAAACACAAAGCCGCCCGCCTTCATCGCCGTGGTAAAAGCCGACGCTTACGGTCACGGAGCCACTCGCGTCGCAAAAGAATTAGCCCCTGACGTACACGCCTTCGCCGTGGCAAGCGTTCGGGAAGCCTTAGAAATTTCCTTTTGTAAAAAAGACATCCTCCTGCTCGGCCCCACCATCGAAGAAAATCTGCACGAAGCTCTTTGGGCAAATTTGATTTTCACGGTATCTAGTCGAGAAGAGCTACGGCACCTGAGCAAGCAGCGAAAAATCAGCAACACCCCAACCCCCGGCCGGCTGCATTTGAAACTCGACACCGGTATGGGACGCGTCGGCTGCCATCGCGAAAATGTCAGCGAGCTGCTTTCTTGTATCGAGCACGCCAGCAGTCTCCCTCTGTTCAGCATCGGC
>JBKEAD010000117.1:0-8565 GCA_047971915.1 Chthoniobacterales bacterium | reverse complement strand
TGAGGATGTTTGCGTGGAGAGCGGCATTTTTGCCCGTTCGAGCGTAGCCTTCGGCTGCATAGGAACCGAGCTCGCCCATGCGTCCGAGAACGGCGACTTTGCGGCCTTCGGATGGGATTTCTGAAAGCGTGCGAAGGGCGGCCTGCATAGAATCGGGATTAGCGTTGTAAGTATCGTCGATGAAAAGATTATCTGCGATTTTGCGAAGTTGTTGGCGTCCGGAAGTGAGGATTACTTTGCTTAAAGCAGTAGCACATTCTGAGAGAGAGAGTCCGCTTTTCAGGCCGACGGCAGCGGCTAACAGGGCATTGCTGATCATGTGCTTGCCATGTGTTTGAAGCTGGGTGTGTGCCGTTTCGTTGAGGTAACGTAGGGTGAACTTTATGCCATCGTTTCCTTCGCTGATGGTTTCGGCGCGTAGATCGCCATTTTCGATTCCGGCTGTAAAAATGTTTGCTTGGGTTTGTGTGCGAAGCAGATCGGTGAATGCGTCGTCCGCATTTAAAATAGCTATTCCGTCCGAGGAGAGGCTGCGGAGAAGCTCGCCTTTTTCTTTTGCAATGGCTTCTTGCGAACCCAAAAATTCGATGTGGGCAGTTCCGATATTTACAATGACGCCGATGTCGGGTTGGGCGATTGCAGCGAGTGGGGCAATTTCGCCGGGGTGGTTCATTCCCATTTCCCAGACGGCCATTTGGTCCTGTGAATTGGCACTGAGGATGCTGAGAGGGAGGCCAATGTGATTGTTGAGATTGCCTTGGGTTTTGTTTGTTTTGAAGCGGTGGCTGAGGACGCCTGCGATGAGATCTTTGCTGCTGGTTTTACCGCTGCTTCCGGTGATTCCGACAACGCGCAGAGGGAGTTGTTTGCGCCATACTTTTGCGAGATTTTGGAGTGCTGTGAGCGAATCGGCGACTCGGATAAGTGGAAAATTTTTATCGGGCGATGAGATATTTGGTCGATCGACAATTGCGGCGACCGCTCCGGCCTTGTGGGCTTGCGCGAGGAAATCGTTGCCGTCGAATTTTTCTCCACGCAGGGCAAGATAAAGACTGTTGGGCGGTATCGAGCGGGTGTCTTTGCTGATGGCTTCGATGCATAGCTCCGCAAGGCTGGTGTTGGCCACATCGAGGTGGCCGCCGCACCAGTTTGCAATCGTGCTGATCGAAGTGGAGTCCATTGTATTAGCTGTCTTGCAGTGTGGGTTCTTTGTGTGTGGGGTTGTCGGAGCTTTTGACTTCTATGGTTTCGCTTTTGCTTTCGTCTGTTTCGCGAGAAAAAGAGGGGGCTTTGTCGCTGAGTGCCCACGTTGCGACTCGGACGTCGTCGAAGTCGTGGCGCACGCCTTTGATTTCTTGGTAGTTTTCGTGGCCCTTGCCTGCGATGAGAATGATGTCTTGGGCTTCGGCGATCTCGACGGCACGGAAAATGGCTTGCTCACGATTAGGCAAAATCTCGTGACGTTTGCTTTTCATGCCCGAGGCGATGTCGGCCAAGATTTTTTCAGGATCTTCGGAGCGTGGGTTATCCGTGGTGAGAATGCTGATGTCGGCGAGTTTTTCGGAGACGTGTCCCATACGGGCGCGTTTGGATTTGTCTCTGTCTCCGCCGCAGCCGAAGACGCAAATGATACGTCGGGGTTTCAGTTCGCGTAGGGATTTTAAAACATTTTCGAGGGCGTCTTCGGTATGAGCATAATCAACAAAAATTTGAAAATCGCGTTTACTGGGGACGCGTTGAAGACGTCCGGGAATTTGGGGGATGCTTGCTAAGGCTTCTACGGCTTTGCGCAAATCGACCCCGGCACTGGAGGCGGCAGCTAGTGCTGCAAGGGAGTTGTAAACATTAAAAAGGCCGATGAGGGGGAGGCGGACGAGAAATTCGCGGCCTTTTGCTTCGAGGCGGTAGCGCGTGCCGAGGGCGTTGCTTTGGATATTGCTGGCAAGGAAATCATTTACTATACCGAGTCAGTAGCGGATAAGTTTTAATTTTTTTTCAAAATTTTGGAGCAGGAAATGTCCGTAGCGGTCGTCGCTGTTGATGATGGCTTTGGCTCCTTTGCGTCCGGTTTCGGCGATTTGCTCGAAGAGTTTCGTTTTTGCCTCAAAGTAAGAATCCATCGACTGGTGATAGTCGAGGTGGTCTTGGGTGAGGTTTGTAAAAATAGCTGCGGTGAATGCGATGGCACCACTGCGTTGCTGCGCAAGGGCATGGCTGGAGATTTCGATAGAGCAGGCTTTGCAACGGGAGATCTGCATTTCGTGGAGGGCAGCTTGCAGATCCGGTGCTTCGGGGGTGGTATGCGGCGCGGGGATTTCGCGTCCGCCGAGATCGTAAGCAATCGTTCCGATGAGGCCGCAGTGTTGAGAACCTGCCTCCATGAGGTGACGGACGAGCCATGCGGTAGTTGTTTTCCCGTTTGTTCCGGTCACGCCAATGACTTTTAGCTTATTGGATGGGTTTTCGTAGAAGTTGGCGGCGACTTGCGCCATAGCTGCACGGGCGTCCGGGACGTGAATAAAAACCGCGTCGCCGGAGCAGTCGGCATCTTGTGAAATGACGACGGAGGCTCCTTTTTTGACGGCTTCGGAGATAAAAACCTGCCCGTTTGTTTTTGTTCCGGGTAATGCAAAAAAGACGTGACCGGCTTGCGTGCGGCGCGAGTCGTAACTGATGCCGCTGACCTCGGGATCACGTGCGAGATGGCCGGGTGCTCCTGGAACATTGATGAGTAGTTGAGAGAGTCTCATGCGGTCAACGCTGTGGAGGTGAGGTGCCGACGGACGCTAGCGGCAGAGCCGGAAGGGTCGGTGGAATGTCGAGATAGCGAGCGGTGCGCTCGGCGATACGTGAAAAAATAGGTGCTGCAACGAGTCCTCCGTAGTTTGGGACGTTGAGAGATTTTGCGTCATCGACTACGACGTAACCGACGATTTCGGGGGCATCGGCAGGAAGAAATCCGGCGAAGGAGACGACGTATTTGCCGGGTGTATATCCGCCTTTGGGATCGACACGCTGAGCCGTTCCCGTTTTGCCGGCGACTTCATAACCTTCGACATGAGCGAGGGGTGCGGTGCCTCGCGTGCTAACGACTTCATTGAGTGCGGATCGAATTTCGCGAGTGACTTCGCTACGGACGACACGGCGGACGATTTGAGGTGAGAAGGCGTTTAGTTGTTGTCCGTCCGGCGTTACGATTTCGCGGACGATTTGGGGTGCCATTAAATTTCCACCGTTGGCAATGGTGGCCATAGCCATGCTGATTTGGATGGGTGTGACGGCGATTTCGTGGCCCATGGGTATGCGGGTGATGGAAATTTTGCTCCAACGGTGGGGGGGGTGGACGAGGCCGGGAATTTCGCCGGGGAGCTCGATGCCGGTTCGCTCTCCGAATCCAAAACTACGAATGTAGCCGTAGAATTTTTGATCGCCGGTCATCATGGCGAGTTTGGCGGCTCCGATGTTTGAGGACTTTACGAGAATGTCGTGGACGGAGAGATTGCCGTAGCCGTGGTGGTCTCGGAGCACGCGACCTCCGTAGTGGTAGTTTCCGTTTTCACAAAAAATAAGTGAGTTTTGCGTTGTGAGATTTTCGTTGAGCACACCTGCTACGGGGACAATTTTGAAGGTGGACCCGGGCTCGACCATGCTGATGATGGCGCGATTTTTCATCTGCTCGGGTTGGGCCGCACTGATGTCGTTTGGGTCGAAATTTGGCTGATTGGCCATTGCGAGAATTTCGCCCGTGATGGGGTTTAGAAAAATGGCAGAGATGCTCTCGGGTTGGAGATCATTGTAGGCTTTTTCGAGTTCTTCTTCGAGAATGGCCTGAATGGCCATGTCGATGGTGAGGCGGACATTATATCCGTGTTTTGGGGGATTTTCTAAGCCACGATAGACGGCGAGTTCGTGTCCGGTGCGGTCGTGCTCGATGTGGCGAAATCCATTTTCTCCTTGGAGATAGGAGTTCATCGTCATCTCGATTCCTTGGACGCCGACAGCGTCATGATTTACAAAGCCGATGACGTGGCTGAGCATTTTGCCGTTTGGATAAATGCGGCGGCTGGTTTGTTCGAAATAAAGTCCGGGTAATTTTTTGGCGCGTGCTGCGTCTCGGAGGCGGATGGCGACGTCTTCGGTTACGTCTTTTTTGATGACGAGATATTTGCGGTCGGTCGTGAATTTTTCGGTGAGTTCATCAACGCTGATGTCTAAAAAGGGGGAGGCAACTTCGGCTAGAGCTTTGGGATCGGTGACGTGTGAGCCATCGACAATGACCGTGCGTGTAGGAATATCCGTGGCTAAGACTTCGCCGTTGCGGTCGATGATACTGCCACGACGAGCATAGATGACTTGGCGAATAGAGTTTTTTTGGGCAGCTAACTGAGAAAAATTTTCATGTTGGCCGACTTGCAAATAGACAAGCCTCCCCGAAAACACCGTGAATGCGATGCCGAGTATCCAGCCAGCTAGGCCGATTCGGGTTGAGGTGGTCCATTTTTTCACTAGGTTTTTAATTCTTCGAGGCTTGAGCGGATGTGTTTCGGAATTCGGTGGCATCGACGTAGAGGACGGGTGCACCAAAACGTGCGATGTTGTTTCCGTTGATCGGTGTCATGGCGATGAGGCCGGCGTGCATTTTATTTTGAATGGCTGCTCGCGATGTCAGACTGGTGACCGTTGCTTGTAACCCTTGGTTGAAGGAGCTAATTTCGCTGAGTTCGGATTCGATTTGGGAGATTTTACTTCCGAGAGAATGCTGCCGGTTTATTTGAAAAACATAACTGAAAGCTGCAACGGTGACGAAGGCAACAATCAGGATAAATGGTATGATGCGGGAAGACTCAATAGGGTTGGTGGTGTTGCGGCGTGTGTTCATAGGATTAGTTTGTTTTGCGAGCGGCACGCAGTTTTGCGCTTCTAGCTCGGGGGTTTTTTTTGATTTCTTCTGGTCCTGCGACCATGGGACTACGTGTTAAAAGGTCGAAGCAGTGGTTGGGGTTTTTGCGTGGTTCGGGCCATTCAGGGCGGTCTATCCATGTTTGGCTCCGTGCTTTGAAAAAATGTTTTACGATTCGATCTTCGAGAGAGTGAAAGGACAGAACGACAAAGGGTGCGCCCGGTGCTAAATGCCGGGTGATTTTTTCAAGACCTTCTTCGAGGGCTTGGAGCTCGTCGTTTATGGCAATGCGGATGGCTTGAAAAATTTGCGTAGCGGGGCTTTTACCGCTTTTGCGTGGAATGATAGACTCGATGATTTGGGTGAGTTGGTCTGTTGTTTGTATGGGGTTTTGTTCGCGTGCTTGAATAATGCGTGACGCAACACGCGATGCGCGATGTTGCTCTCCGTAGTCTCGAAAAATGCGTAGCAACTCTTCAAAATCGGCAAAGTTCACAAGATCGGCAGCAGTCATTTTGGAACGTCTGTCCATTCGCATATCGAGTGGACCGCCTTGTTGAAAAGAAAAGCCGCGTTCGGCTTCGTCGATCTGATGCGAGGAGACGCCGAGGTCCAAAAGTGCCCCGTCGATTTGCGAGACACTGAGTTCGGCAAGGGCGAGATCAACCTCACGAAAGTTGCAATGTTTAATTTGCAGATGCTCGTGTAGATGCCTGTTTTCTTGAGTCGATAGGCTATTTTCCACTTCTGAAATAGCATCCAGATCTTGATCAAGTGCGATGACAGAAGCTCCGGCCTGGAGCAAGAGTCGGGTGTGTCCGCCGCCACCGAGGGTGCCGTCGAGTATTGTCTTGCCGCAAAGGGGTTTTAGAAAAGAAAGCACCTCTTCCGGCATGACAGGGGTATGGTAAGCCATTTCCTCACGCTCCAATCCTAGCGGAGAAAGGGTGATTTGGCTTGCGCAATCCAAGTAGTTCATAGCGTCGGGGCGAGTTGATTTTGTTTTTTCTTTTCGAGTTATTGATGTTGTTTGTTTGCATCTTGAATGAGTCGTCTCGACTCTCAAAAGTGAGTTGGGATAGATCGATTCATTGGATGCTTCGTGTTGTTTGTTTGAAGGGATGTTTGTTTCGCGAGGGGTGTTTTTTTAATTTTTAGAGTCCGATCAAATCGGCAATTTCAAGAAGAGAGCTTTGTTTCTGCTTGAGACTGATTGCCTGAATTTTTTTGTCCCAGATTTCGAAGCGGTCTTTACTTCCAGTAAGAACAACTTCTTTTTTCAAAGACGCTATGGAGCAGTAGTCGTCGGGCAGTAAAATTCTTCCTTGGGAATCAAGGCTGAGCGAGCGTGCCGCATTATAGAATATCTCAACCATATCGCGTTTCTGTTTAGGCGTAGGCCCTTCTAGGTCTTGTATGTTTTGCGCAACAGCTTCGAAGGTTTTTTGGGGCATGACTCGCAGACAGGGCTGGCCATCTTTTTGATAGAGCATGATGTAGAGTTCTACTTCACGACCACGCAGCCATGATGAGGGCACAGTAACGCGCTTTTTGGCATCAAGAGTCCGATTAAAGGTGCCAAAAAACAAGCAATCCCCTTCAGTGGGACCGCTCTCTGTTTTTAGTGTTTGCTTTTTTGTACCCATTTAGTATTCGTTTGAAAAATTAAGTAATTTTCCTCCACATTGGCCCACTTTGTCCCACAAAGAGTTTTTAGAGTCAACCCAAATTTACTGGTTTTAGTGTTTTGTTTATCCCTTGAGCGAAGATATCGAACGGATAAATTTTTTCGTAAAAAACAATAGAAGACGTATAATATCAGCCAGTTATACAATTTTCTTAATTTTGCTCTACTTAGCAACCCGTCGGATTTAGAACCGACATGAGAAAGCCAATAGAAATAAAAAAAGCCCTACGTAACCTGAGTTTAGCAAATTTACATCTCTCTTTTTTTGCCGACATAGCTCAAAAGCTCAGGGCAAAGCAACGCGATATACTTTAAAATAAGGGTTCGTATTTTCGAGTTGTAAAAAACTTGGCACCGACGAAGGACTCCGATCCAAGCGAATCGCAAGTGGCGGATGCTCGGCAGAAAATCTCGCTTCTGGAAATAAAAACTTTGCCTGCCCAAGAACACGATCACTCGCCGGAGCAATCACCCAACTCGCCGGACGTTTTTTCAAAATCTCAAGAGCTTCGTGATCGTTCGTGCTTATAAAAAAGCGCGTAACATCAAGCGTGCCCGGCAGACTTTGATGCGAACTGCCAGCAATACCGGGCACCTGCCCCCAATAGCTCGCTGCCGGCGTAATCCACCACGGAGCCAAAATCGCCCCCCTATTTTCGCGAGGAAGCCTCAGCATTTCGTAACGCAGCATTGCCGCTTCACGTAATTTTTCCGTTCGTTGAGCAAGTGCCGCACCCTCCGGATAAAGATTGCGCTCCAATTCCTGAGCCAATGGCCAAAGCGAAACAAAAAACACGGCATAACGCAAAACAACCCACGGCACAACCCCCAACGCCCACGGCAAGGCCAGTGCTCCAACAAGCACAAAAAAATACCCCCAACGTATATGCCAAGCCAAAAGCACTCCGACCACTATAAACAAAATACACAAAAGTAATGGTATTCGCTCACGAAGACGTGACCCACTACCTGCTTCCCGCTTACGCCACATTTGTAAAAAATTTCCCACCAGCAAAAACGGCAGCGGCAACGCCAGCCACCCCATCCAACTAAATGCCGATTGCAGCACGGGCACTCCGGCAAGCTCACCAATACTCTGCGCCCAACGTTGAAATTCTTCATAACTCGCCCCACTAGCCGACACCTTCGGGAACCCCTCTAGTAAAAAAGAAACCAACAACAAAACCCCGGTCACAAGTGGTGCAAGCCAATGCCTTTTCAAATCTCTCCAAGCCGCTCGCGGAGTAAATGCCACCCGAAGCACCAGCACCAACCCCAACAAAATCAGAGGCTCATACAAAGAAGCCCACAGCGCAAACCCCCACCCCATCCCCCAAGCGATCTGCCACCAGCGCACTTGCCGCGCCCCCCCCGGCAAATACCAAAGAGCAATCTCCGACATCAGACCAATCCCAACTAAAAGCGTCACCAGCGACTGATGATCCGGCCGCCCAACCCCAAAGCCGTGCAGCAAAATCGGCGAAACGGCCAACAAAAAAAGCACCGCTGGCACACTCCGAAGCCGCAAAAAAAATCCCCACGCCGCAACCGCACAAAGCAACAACGAACCCAACATCGGCGAAACCCACGCACCCGCCCACTCCAGCGGCAAAGGAGCACCCGCCCCACGCGGAGCAAATTTAGAAAGCCCAACAATCAAATAAACAAGAAACGCCGTCGCATGCGAATGCACACACTCCGGAAAATTCTCAAAATCATGCCGCTGAATAATCAACCCCGGCGAAGCCTCCACCTGCCGCGCTCGCTCCATCCGCGAATAGCAATCCCCATCCAAGAAATAAACCCCCTGCACCGAAGCGACACCACCCTGCGCAACCGACGGCAGAACCCATTTACTTTTGACCGATTGACAAGCCCAAAAAATCGTTTGGGCAAGCAGTAAGGCTATGAGCAACGTAAAAATTCGCATCAAGATATAGTGGATATTTTAAGAGTTAAATTTATCAAAGCACAAGAT
>JBKEAD010000099.1:0-5119 GCA_047971915.1 Chthoniobacterales bacterium | reverse complement strand
ATCTACGACAGTATCCTAAAGTCCGCCGAAAGTTTGATTTTGTCTCACAAAGAGGTTATTCAGGAGAAAATTGAGGAAGAAGTTCCCATTCCCTTCGAGATCGTCAAAGGCATCCCGGGTGTTAATCTTTTCGCCGCTCCGCTGGAAATGATCCGAAAATATCTAGCCGAAGCTGTAGCAGAAAAAATGATCGAAAAAGTCCAAGGCGTTCTCGAGGAAGCCTCCGAAAACCCCAATCACTCGCTCCGAAAATCCTTCGATCAGCAGGTTCAGAAATTTATAAAATCCTTAAAATCCTCCCCCGAAATGGCGCAAAAAATAGGAGAGATGCAAGAGACGCTGGCACAGAGCACCTTCGTAGATGACTTCTCCGTAAAGACCTGGACGGAATTGAAACAATTTTTCCTACGCGACTGCCGGAGCGAAGATTCCCTTGTCCTAAAAAAACTCCGCGCAGCCATCCTCACACTCTCGTCACAACTCCACGAAAACGAATCCACTCGTAGCAGCATAAATACTTTCCTCGGCGAGCAAGTCCTAAAAACCATCCTCCCCGCCCGCCCCCACGCCCGCGAGCTCATCCTCTCGACTATCGAAAAATGGGGCACAAGCGAAATGGCCGACAGACTCGAAATCACCGTAGGCAGCGACCTCCAATTCATCCGCCTAAACGGCACGCTAGTCGGCGGAGCGATGGGGCTGACTATTCATGCCATCTTCACACTCCTGGGGCATTAAAAAAATTACCACCTAGCGACAAGACGCCTGTGTGAAGATCACTGATAGATATCCACAAGGAAAACCACGGCTTCGCCTTTGCCGTGATTAATAATGGAATGCGCTATGTCGGCGCGGTAATTCACCGAGTCGCCTTTGCTAAGGATTTCGCTATCGGTGCCGGATTCGATTTTTACAGAGCCTCGCTGGACGGTGAGAAACTCACGCGTGCCATCGAAATGAGGCGCACTGCGAAGAGCCCCGCCGGGCCGAAGGCTGACTTCGTAAAACTCGACATCCTTTTCCAAATTTAGAGGACTGAGTGTTCGGATACGGCAATCATTGTCCGACCGATAATGGTAGGTGCGATCCTCGACCCGGATGACCGTTATCGACGAAGATGCTTCCGTTGTTTCCAACAGTTCGCTAAGCCCTATACCGAAAGCTCGCGCAATACGTAGGCTAACGGCGAGTGTCGGATTGGCTTGATCTCTCTCGATCTGGCTCAACATAGATCGACTCACGCCGCTGGCTGTCGCCAAAGCATCCAGCGACCAATTTCGAGTCTTTCGAAGCTGGCGGATACGTTGCCCGAATCGTTCAGTAATAGGATCGAGTGCAGGTTTGGAGAGATTTTTCTTCATTTCGATATAGTAAACAAAATTCCTGTATCATGGAAGTTATTCCTTGATGGTGGACAGAAATCCACTATATTGAAGTTTTTAAAAATTCCTATGAAAGCACTTGTTAAAGCACAGCGAGGTCCCGGTTTGGAAATGCAAGACGTGCCGATTCCGAAAATCGGAATCAATGATGTTTTGATCGAAATAGACCGCACCGGTATTTGCGGAACGGATCTGCACATTTATAAATGGGACGATTGGGCAAGCCAAACGATTCCGACGCCAATGGTCATCGGGCATGAGTTTGTCGGGCGAATTGTGGAGGTAGGTTCCAATGTAGTGGATTTTCATCCCGGCGATGTAGTGAGTGCCGAGGGGCATGTCGTGTGTGGCCGATGTCGCAACTGCCTAGCGGGGCGGCGACACCTGTGCAAAGATACCTCGGGAATCGGCGTGAATCGACCGGGTGCTTTTGCCGAGTATATCAGCGTGCCGGTGACAAATGTCTGGAGTCATCGCGAGGGAATCGATCCGGATGTTGCCGCGATTTTCGATCCTTTCGGCAATGCCGTGCATACGGCTCTCTCTTTTGATGTCTTGGGCGAAGATGTGCTGATTACCGGGGCCGGGCCGATCGGCATCATGGCAGCCGCGATCGTGCGCCATGCCGGTGCGCGTCATGTGGTGATTACGGATGTGAATGAATACCGTCTGGAGCTGGCTCGGCAGATGGGAGCGACGGTAGCGCATAACCCGCAATCGGGGAGTTTACAGGATTTGCAACAGAAGCTCGGCATGAAGGAGGGTTTTGATGTTGGATTGGAAATGTCCGGTAGCGCAGCAGCCTTTCATGATCTCATTGAGAACCTCTGTCACGGTGGCAAAGTAGCTCTGCTCGGCATCCCTTCGGCTCCCTTGGCTATCGACTGGAACAAGGTGATTTTTAACATGCTCACCATCAAAGGAATTTATGGGCGGGAGATGTATGAGACCTGGTATAAAATGTCCGCCATGCTGCAAAGCGGCTTGGACATTCGCCCGGCCATCACACACCGCTTTTCTTGCGACGATTTTGAAAAAGGTTTTGAAGTCATGATGTCCGGGCAATCCGGCAAGGTCATCTTGAACTGGAAATAAATTTTATGGACAAAAATTACCAATCCCACTTGCAAGCTGAACTTGCTAAAATCAAAAAAGCCGGAACGCATAAAGAAGAGCGCGTGCTCATAACACCTCAAGGGGCAACCGTGAGAGTGAGCGACGGCAGTGAGGTGCTGAATTTCTGTGCCAACAATTACCTCGGCTTGGCGCAGCACCCGGAAATCGTAGCAGCAGCCCATGCGGCTCTGGATCGCTGGGGCTATGGATTGGCCTCTGTGCGATTTATCTGCGGCACCCAGTCGATTCATCGGCAGGTGGAGGAACGGCTCAGTGAATTTCTCGGTATGGAAGACACCATTCTGTATAGTTCCTGCTTTGATGCAAATGGCGGACTTTTCGAAGTCTTGCTCGACTCCGAAGATGCGATTTTTTCCGATGCTTTGAATCATGCGAGCATTATTGATGGCGTCCGTCTCTGTAAGGCAAAACGCTATCGATACGCGAATAACAATCTGGAAGAACTCGAACGGCAACTCAGCCAAGCCACCGATGCACGCCATAAGCTCATCGCGACCGATGGCGTTTTTTCGATGGATGGATACATTGCTCACTTGGATAAAATTTGTGATCTGGCGGAGAAATACAACGCCTTGGTCATGGTGGACGATTCCCATGCCGTAGGTTTTATCGGAAAAACAGGGCGCGGCACACACGAACATCATTCCGTAATGGATCGAGTTGATATATTGACCGGAACTCTCGGGAAGGCACTCGGCGGTGCCAGCGGTGGCTATACCAGCGGCAAAAAGGAAATCATCGACCTGCTCCGCCAACGCTCACGCCCCTATCTTTTTAGCAATACCGTTTGTCCCACAATTTTGGGAGGTTCCCTAAAAGCACTGGAAATTCTCACCGCCTCCACGGATCTGCGAGATAAACTAGAGGAAAATACAAAATTTTTCCGCGCCGGGATGGAGCAGCTGGGCTTTACTATTTTACCGGGCACTCATCCGATCTGCCCGGTCATGCTCGGAGATGCCGCCTTGGCCGCGTCCTTTGCTGATGCGATGTTGCGAGAAGGCGTCTATGTCATAGGGTTCAGCTACCCCGTAGTGCCGCTAGGTCAAGCACGCATCCGCACACAGATATCAGCCTCGCACTCCCACGATGATTTGCAAAAGGCACTGGCTGCCTTTGAGAAAGTTGGGCGATCATATTGCGCCAAATAAAAATGACACCGAAAGGAGAATTAGGAGTGAAGTCGTTGTAGCCGAAGCCTTCCGCCTCGGAGCCTTTGGGCTACAAGGATCGCAAAGCGAACTCGGAGGCTACCTCAGGAGGTTAAAAAGCAAACTGGGAAAAGCTGAAGGCATTACCGCCACCGCGCACAAGCTGGCCCGAATCGTTTATGGCATGATAAAAAATCAGAAATCCTATGATGAAAAAGAGGCTTTTAAAATGAGCATTCAAAGCAAATCCCGTCGTCGCAAAATCCTTGAAAAACAAGCCGCCACACTCGGCTTTACTCTTCAACCTATCACCAAGTAATTATTTAAGTTAGTCGGGAGGTTTTCAGAAGTTTGCCTGTAAATCGCGCTGTCTACGGGATAATTGTGGGCAGAAAAACTCAAACTGTAAAAAAGGCGAAAACCTTCTCAGAGTAAGGTAAAATCAGGCTCCTTTTTCCAGTTTTAGAATCTATGGGATGGCTGTGTGTCGAAAACTGTGTGTAGGGGGCTTTTTACCAGTCTTCGATTTTTAGCTTTTGTTTTTTGGCGAGGTGGCGGGTTTTGTTTTTGGGGGAGATGACGATGCCTTCGTCGGCCCATGTTAGCAGGGGGAGGTCGGAGGCGTCGTCGGAGTAGAAGGTGATGGTGAGCTTGTCGCGGTCTGTGGTTGGTGGGGATTGGAGGACTTCTTGGATGCGGTGGAGTTTTTCGGAGCCGTAGCAGTTTTTGCCTGTGATGTAGAGGGCTTGGGTGCCACGGGCGGCGAAGTGGGTGGTGGTGGCTAGGAGCTGGTCGAAGCCGAGTTTGCTTGCAAAGATACGGGCGTAGAGGTCGATGCTGGCGGTGGCGAGGATGAGGTGGTCGCCTTGGTTGCGGTGTTTTACGATGCGTTTTAGGGCTTCGTGGCGGAGGTCGGTTTTTAAGATTTTGATAGTGAATTTTTTGGCTCCGAGTAAGATTTGTTCTTTGGTTTTACCCGCAATGGCGAGGACGAGCATGCGTTCTTTGAGGGTGAGGCGGGTGATTTTCCCTCGTTTGTAGCGGAGCACTTGGGGGAGAATGCGGAGGAGGAGGGTGATTTTTTTTAGCCGGGAATCTTGTAGGGAAAGGAGGAAGTAGGTGTAGGTGCCGTGGCGGGTGATGGTGCGGTCGAGGTCGAAAATGGCGATGTTTTTGCCGGGTGATGGTGTGGTTGTGGTGAGAGTGGAAAGAGCTTTGCGTTTTTTTAAAATTTCTTCGGCAGCGAAGAGGTCGGAGACTTTGTCGACGTCGATGGAGGCTTCGGGATTGTCGAGAATGATGGGGGCGACGGGGCAGCCTAGGACTTTGCCGGCGCGGGTGAGGGCTTCTTCGATGCTGAGGCGGCGTCGGAGGAGGGCGAGGAGATTTTTCCAGCCGAAGGCGGAAGCGAGTTTCCAGAACTTTTTGCGTTGGCTTTCGATGTTTTGC
>JBKEAD010000097.1:0-1872 GCA_047971915.1 Chthoniobacterales bacterium | reverse complement strand
CCGACGGGTAGCACAATGGGATTGCCACTGGGAATTTGAACCGCGTCACAGTCGCGGGTTAGTGAGATATCGTTGGAATTATTCATTTTGGGTTCTGTTGCTTTTTGCGAATTTAGCTTTTCGAAAAAAGAATTCAATCATTATGGGCTAGCCGAATGCGGAAGTCTGACTATGATGTTCGCGTGCAAGGCAGAGCTTTATGGGAAGGAAGATGGATATTGGCCGTGCTGCTCCTTTTATGGGGCGGGGCGTTGATTATTAATGCATGGTTGGCCGTTTTTATTTCGGCAGCAATTTTGTTTACACTGTATTTTTTCAGAGATCCGGCTCGAGATATTTCTACGGATGAGAAAGACATTGTTTCGCCGGCAGACGGGAAGGTGGATTTTGTAGATGTTGTGGATGATGCGCCTTACTTCGACGGACCTGCGTTGCGTGTTTCTATTTTTTTGAGCGTTTTTGATGTGCATGTGAATCGTGCGCCGATTCATGGAGAGGTGGTTCATTCAGAGCATAAGTTGGGAGAATTTTTAGATGCGCGAAATCCGTATTCAGCGACAAAAAATGAACGGCGAACATGGTTGATAAAAAATGAAAAGCATCAGGTCGTCGTGCGGCAAATCACGGGTGCTATCGCTCGCCGCATCGTCGCTTGGTCGCAGGTCGGAGACCATGTGAAGCGCGGAGAGAGGTTTGGAATGATACGCTTCGGCTCACGGACCGATCTTTTTTTACCAGCAAATGCAAGTGCATGTGTAAAGGTCGGAGATCGCGTTCAAGGCGGAGCTACAATTATTGCACAATGGAAAACCGAGTAAAAAATGTAGTAAAAAATCCGGTAAGCGGCGGAAACGGTAAGGGGCCTAAAATCTATTTGCTTCCGAATTTGATGACTGCCGGAAATCTTTTTTGCGGTTTTGCGGCGGTTTTAAAAATTATCGAAGCGGCCTTAATGCTCCAGGCCGATGGAGATCCGGTCCGACTCTATCACGAAGCGATTGCTTTTATCTTGGGAGCCTGTGTTTTTGATCTTTTGGATGGGCGGCTGGCTCGGTTGGGTGGCTGCGAAAGTCCTTTTGGGCGAGAGTTTGACTCTTTAGCCGATATTGTCTCCTTTGGCTTGGCTCCGGCTTTGATGACCTACCAGATCGTGCTGGCTGATTTTGAGAAGATTGGTGGTGTGTTGGCTTTTTTATATTTAGTTTGCGGTGCGCTTCGACTGGCGCGTTTTAACTGCGTTGCTGCGGATTCAGAAACTGGTGGATCAAAAGAATTTCAGGGGTTTCCAATCCCGGCAGCCGCCGGGTTAATCGCTTCGCTTACGCTTTTTATGCTATGGATGAATGAGGGGCAACGCGACCTCGGGGCGGCACGTTGGGTTCTGCCTCCATTAATGCTCTTTCTTTCATTCATGATGTTTAGTCATGTGAAGTACCCTAGTTTTAAGGGGTTTAATTGGCGCACGCAGCGGTCGATACCACGTTTTTTAATGATAATCGTGATAATCGTTTTTGCGGCGATGTATTACGAATGGGCACCGGCACTGATTTTTGTCGCTTTTTTAATATATGGTTTCGTACGTCCTTTTATTTCAAACTCATTGCGAAAAGAGCTCGAAGAAGAAGCGGACG
This sequence comes from Chthoniobacterales bacterium, assembly GCA_047971915.1. GTDB lineage: Bacteria > Verrucomicrobiota > Verrucomicrobiia > Chthoniobacterales > JBKEAD01 > JBKEAD01. Next base: position 241 of record JBKEAD010000097.1, on the reverse strand, counting down.
CCGAAGAGACGGAGGATTCCTAGCACGACTTCGTTTTTTTTTGTTAAAAAAATCAGTTTTCGCTTGCGGTAATTTTAGCAGGTGAAAAATTCTCTCTTGTGATAAAGGCCATTGTTACCGTTATGCCCAAGACCTCGGTGCTCGACCCGCAAGGCGCAGCCACCGCAGGTGCCATGAAACACTTCGGACTCAACTCCGTCGGTAAAGTCCGCATCGGGCGCAGTATCGAGATTTTACTCGA
>JBKEAD010000087.1:0-16249 GCA_047971915.1 Chthoniobacterales bacterium | reverse complement strand
ATGCGATAGGCTTGCGTTGTTCGAGCATGTGGTCGAAGCGGGTGAGGACTTTTTCTTTTCCGAGGACTTCGAGCATATGGTAGAGGCTCGGGCCGACGCTGCGGCCGCTGGAGGCGACGCGGGCGGGGTGGATCAGGGTGCCGGTCTTGCAGTTGTTTTCGGATGCGGTGGTTTTTAATGTTGCCTCCAAAGTGGCTGCGGTCCAGTCGTCGAGGTTTGCGTAGGCTTGGCGGAGGAGGGCGAGTTTATCGAAGGCTTCGGGGGTGCCGAAAACTTTTTGCACCGAGGCGGGGTCCATCTCAGCTTTTTCGGTGAAGAAATAGCTGGTCCACTGCGGGAGGTCGGAGAGGTGTTTGATTTTTTCTTTTACGATTTCGAGGACGGGAGTGGCTGCTTCGCGGGTGCCGTAGGCTATGTTGGCTCGGTCGAGGAAGGGGAGGCCGAGATCGACGAAGCGGTCGAGGCTCATGTGTAGGATGTGCTGGCCTTGGAGCCAGAAGCATTTGTCGAGGTCGAAGATGGCGTTTCGGCGGTTGATTTTGTGGAGGTCGAAGAGTTCTTGGATTTCGGCGAGTGGTAGAAATTCGCGGTTGTCTTTTGGGGACCAACCGAGGAGGCAGAGGTAGTTATTTACGGCCTCGGGAGCGTAGCCTTGGTCGATGTATTGGGTGATGCTGGCTCCGCCGTCGCGTTTACTGAGTTTTTTGCCTTCGTGATTTAGGATGAGGGGGATGTGTGCGAATTTGGGTGGGGTTGCGTCGAGGGCTTGGTAGAGCTCGATGTGTTTGGGGGTGTTGCTTAGATGGTCTTCGCCGCGAATGACGTGGGTGAGGCGCATTTCGAGGTCGTCCACGACATTTACAAAATGAAAAATCCACGAGCCGTCGGGGCGGCGAATGGTCATGTCGGGGTGGGTGAGGGGATTGGACATGTCGAACTCTATGTGGCCGCAAACGAGGTCGTCGTGCACGACCGTTTTGCGTGGGGAACGAAAGCGGAGTGCGCCTTCGTCTTCGTAAATCATCCCTTTGGATTGGAGGGTTGCGAGGTGTTTTTCATAGATGGCATTGCGCTGGCTCTGGAAGTAGGGACCGGCATCGCCGCCCCCAAGACCGTCGATTTCCGGGCCTTCGTCCCAGTTGAGTTCGAGCCAACGGAGGCCGTCGTAGATGACTTGGTAGGCTGCATCGGTGTTTCGTTTGGCATCGGTGTCTTCGATTCGGAGGATGAATTTTCCTCCGTGTTTACGGGCGTAGAGCCAGTTAAATAGAGCGGTTCGGGCACCTCCGACGTGTAAATAACCGGTTGGTGATGGAGCAAAGCGGGTTCTAATTTCAGACATGCTTTGAAGAGAAAGGATTTACGTCTGGAACTCAAGCGCATAGGCTGAGCGGATGACAATTTCTGAAATTTTAATGAACGATCTGAAGGAAGCGATGAAGGCAAAAGATACCTTGCGCGTGAATACGCTTCGTATGTTGAAATCTGCTTTTACCTATGCTGCCACGGCAGAGGGTGGGGCGAGTGGTGCGCTGGATGATGCGGCTTGCATTCAAGTAATTCGCAAGCAAATCAAACAGCGGCGCGATTCGATCGAGAGTTTCAAACAAGCCGGACGGCTGGAACTTGCCGAAAACGAGCAGCTTGAAATTGCGGTTTTGGAAAAATTTTTACCCATTCCGTTGAGTGAGGCAGAGGTCACAGAGATCGTGCGTGCTGCGATTGCGGAGACGGGCGCGACTTCTCGCAAGGACATGGGTGCTGTCATGAAAATCGTAAATGCCAAGGCGGCGGGCCGTGCGGATGGCAAGACGCTGAGTGGCGAAGTGCAGAAACAACTCGCCTGAGCTGACGCATCGAAGTGGAAGCCATCATCGTTGCCGCCGGATCGAGTCGTCGCATGGGGTTTGATAAACTCGCGGCTCACATAGCGGGGAAATCCGTTCTCGCCCATTCGCTGCAAGCTTTTGATGTCTGCCCCGAGGTTACGCGGATTTTACTTGTTTGCTCGGATCCCAAAACAGAGAACATACGACAGTCTTTGGGGGGAGTGAGCAAATCTTGCGCAATTATTCCAGGCGGAGAAGAACGCGCTGATTCTGTGAGAAATGGCCTCCATGCGCTCTCACCGGACTGCGCTTATGTGGCCATCCATGACGCAGCGCGTCCGCTCATCTTGCCCGAGCAAATCAGCGAAGCACTTGTGCTTGCAAAAAAAAATGGGTCCTGCACCCTTGCTGAACCTTGCACCGACACACTTCACCGAGCCAGCATCGATGATGCGTATAGGCCGCATGGTCTGCTCACCAGCACGGTGAACCGTGAACACGTTTGGCGTATCCAGACTCCGCAAGTTTTTCAGCTTAGCCTTCTTTTTGCTGCGCTTCACCAGGCCGCTAAAAAGAAGACTCCTCTTACGGATGAGGCTTCGGCCATTATTGCCAGTGGGCATGGTGTCAGCATTCTTCCCTGTGCGATACCGAATTTCAAAATCACTTTTCCGCAAGACTTAGAGCTTGCCGAAGATATACTTTCGCGACGATTTCAAGGGGATGTCTGACATATCGATTTTGCAGCCTTGTCAAATATCGCAACTTGCAAACGGTCTCCGTGTGGTTACTTACGAGATGCCTTGGGTCGAGTCGGTTGCCGTCGGCATCTGGGTTGGGAGTGGCTCTCGGCATGAGCCGAAAGAGTTTTCCGGCATCTCGCATTTCCTTGAGCACATGCTTTTTAAAGGAACCCGTAGCCGCACGTCGCAGCGTATTTTACAAGAAATCGAAGGAATTGGCGGCGACATAAATGCCTGCACCTATCAAGAACGCACGGCGTATTACGCTACGGCACCTGCTTGCTATCTCAAGCAAATTACCGATGTGTTGGTAGATCTTTATCAAAACTCCGTCTTGGCGAAAGAGGATGTCGATCTTGAGCGCAGTGTCATTGCTGAAGAGATACAAATGTATTACGACGATCCGGCGGAACATATATCGGATTTGTTAAACACCGTTTTTTGGAAAAAGCATTCGCTGGCTCGCCCAATTACGGGCACGCTAGATTCTATCAAAACCATTCATTCTAAAGAGCTCAAAAAATATTTAAAGCACCACTATTTACCTGATAATACGTGCATCAGCGCGGCAGGGTGTTTAGCTCACGAAGAATTTTTGCGTTTTGTGGAGAAAAAATTTACCGCTTCTGCGTCTCAGATATCGACGTGGGTAGATCCTGAATCTACGGCTTCGATAAGGCACCGTGCGCGTGTCGTGCTCGAAGAAAGAGATATTCAGCAGACACAGCTTCAACTAGCCTTTCCTTGTCCGTCGATTACGCATTCCGACCGCTCTGCCATGAATATTTTGAATGTCCTTTTAGCGGGAAATTCTAGCTCGCGACTTTTTCAGGAGTTACGTGAGAAACGAGGGTATTGTTATAGTGTTTCATCGCATCCGAATTATCTGAGCGATACGGGACAACTTAGCCTTTCCCTTGCATTGGACAGCGCAAAAATATATCCCTCGCTGCGTCTAATCAATCGTGAAGTAAAACGTTTCCGTGATCGTCCTGTTTCAAAAAATGAACTCCGGCGTGCGGTTTGTTATCTAACGGGAAGCCGCCTTATGGCAATGGAGAGGACTGTTTTTCAAAATTCACGGATTGGTCATGCCGTGCTTTCTTTTGGCAAAGTTCCAGACCCACAAGAGACGGTCGAATGCTATGAAAAGTTGACCCCGCAAGATATTCAGTCCGTTTCACGTCGGTATTTGGATCTCAAGAAAAGTAGTCTTGCTACCATTGGAAAAAGTTTAAACGAATCTGTGCTTCGAGAGGCTTTGGAAAAGGAGTGATTTTTTAAAGCTTTGCGAAAATGCACTCTGCTTGCATTACAAAGGTTATGATTTCCAGCATCTATGCAGTGTAGGTAATCCCAAGCTTTTCTAAAATGAGTCGACGATTTTTTTCCGGTAACGGCAGTTTACAGTGTTTAGAGATTTATTTTGATTACACTTTTTTAAAATTTGCGCTCGGCTTATTTGTCTAAATTTGCCTGACTTTTCGCATGGCTGCTCATCGCAAAAAACTTGAGATTGAGGATATTGATAAGAACTTTAAATCCGCTAGACCTTCTCAAGAAAATTTGGTTTGGGTCGATGCTTTTGATCGTCGATTTGCTTTGCGCGGACTGGCTTGGCTTGGGGAAAATCGGAGGCAAAAAAGTTTTCGTCGTCTTCCGGACCGTGCGGCGGATCGTCTTTCTGAGGGGGTTCAAAATTTGTCTTATTGTCCTTCGAGTGCTTTTTTATCATTTAAAACCGACGCAAGCCGTATCGTCTCGCGCATCACGCTGGATAGTTGTCGCCCCATGTTGCACATGCCGTTGACGGGAAATGCCGGGGGCGAACTTTATTTTAAAAACGAAAATCTTTGGCAGCCGGTTGCGACAGCGGTTCCGCAGGCCGGGGAACTTATTACAATCGCCGAGTTGATCTCTAATCTTCCGAAAAAGGAAAGGGAGTATCGTTTTTACCTTCCTCTGTATTCGCATTTGGCGAAGGTTGAGCTTGCTTTTGATCGTGCTGCGAAGCTTGCTCCTTTGCCTGCTGCAAAAAATACGCGGCGTTTATTTTTCTATGGCACTTCCATCACTCAGGGAGGCTGTGCGAATACGGCGGGCAGCGATTTTGTATCTATTGTCGGACGGAATTTGGATGCAGAAGTTATTAATTTTGGCTTTTCGGGGAATGGGAGGGGAGAGCCGGAGGTTGCTGAATTGATTCGTGAGATTGATGCGGAAATTTTCATTCTCGACCATGCCGGAAATTGCGGAGGACGAAATTTTCCAAAAACCCTTCCGAAGTTTATCAAAATCCTTCGCGAAAAACATCCCGTAACGCCGATTGTTATCGCAAGCTGTCCGCCGACGGACAGACTTCTTTGGGGGAGTGAAGAGCGGGAAGTAAGAGATGGACTTCGTGATACTTGTATCGAGACTTATGTGCGTTTGAAAAAGCGTGGAGATAAGAACCTGTATTTTATAGATGGCGACGGTCTTTTACCTCCCGGAATTTCGGGTGCTTATGTGGATGGAGTTCATCCTACGAGCTATGGTTTTAAGCTCATGGCTGATGGATTCACGGCCCATCTTGCGGCAATTCGTTCGCGTTATTAAAAAAAACATCTTTCCCTGACACTTTGCTTCTATTTTAACTCTTCGCGTCTATGGAAAAATTTCAAAAAGGGCAGCGTTGGGTTAGTGAAATGGAACCTGAGTTGGGAATTGGAGTTATTGTCGATGTAACGTCTGCGCATGTGTTTTTGCTTTATCGTGCGAGCGGCACGCTGCGGCAATACGCTGCAAAAATCGCTCCGATTAAGCGGGTGAAATTTCGCGAGGGTGATTCGATTCAAATTCATTCTGGTGAAAATCATCTTGTTGATGCGGTGGAAAATCGGGAAGGGCTTTTAATTTATTTTTGTAATGGGGTGGAATTTCCTGAAACGGAACTTTCTGATTTCTTGAGCTTCAGTAAGCCGGAGGATCGCCTTTTTGCCGGGCATACGGATGATAATAGGAGTTTTGATCTTCGTTTTGAGGCTTTGCAACATCGGCACGAAATTCGCCATGCTCCACTACATGGTTTTCTTGGTGGACGGATGGATTTGATTCCTCATCAAATCTATATTGCGCAGGAAGTGGCCTCGCGGCTTTTGCCTCGCGTGCTTCTTGCTGATGAAGTTGGGCTAGGAAAGACGGTGGAGGCTTGTCTTATTCTGCACCGCCTTTATCGCTGTGGGCGGGCCGGGCGTATTCTTATACTTGTTCCCGAGCCACTTGTTCATCAGTGGTTTGTTGAGCTTTTGAGGCGTTTCAATCTTCTGGTCAGTATATTTGATGAAGAGCGTTGCAAATCTATAGAGGCGGGAGAAAAAGATAGTAATCCTTTCCTAGACGATCAGATCATTCTTTGCCCTCTTTCGCTCGTTAGTGAAAATGAAAAACGTGCTCGGCAAGTCATAGAGGCAGAGTGGGATTTGCTAATTGTCGATGAGGCGCATCATCTAGAGTGGACTCCTGAGGAGGCTAGTTCAGAGTATCGAGTGGTCGAGGCTTTAGCTGTGAAAACGACGGGCGTTATTCTTCTAACAGCTACACCGGAGCAACTCGGTGCAGAGGCGCATTTCGCTCGTCTTCGTTTGCTGGATCCGGCTCGCTACAGCGATTTTTCGCATTTTAAAAAAGAGCAACAGGACTATCAGAAATCAGCTAGGGTTGCAGCGAAATTATTAGATGGAAAAAAACTGACGGAGACAGACCAAAAGACAGTTAGAGAGCTTTGCAAGGCTAACCCCGAGCGAATCAAAAAGCAGCTCGTTGATCTAAAAAATGGATCAGTTCTTATAATACAAGAGACGGCTAAACAACTCTTGCAAGAACTCATCGATCAGCATGGGCCGGGGCGTGTTATGTTCCGAAATACGCGTTCGGCAATGAAAGGTTTTCCAAAACGCAAAGCTCTTCTTTATAAACTCGAAGCCAGTCTCGATAATCTTGGACATGAGTGGACGCAGGACGAGTCGAATGGAGAGAGGAGCTATCAATTAGACTCTGATCCGCGTATCACGTGGTTGGTTGATTTTTTGAACACGAGGCGAAAAGCCAAAGTTTTACTTATTTGTCGCACGCGTGAAAAAGTTTTTGCTCTCGATGATATTCTTCGTGCCCGTATTAATAATAAAATTGCGCTCTTTCACGAAGAGTTAACTTTGCTTCAGCGCGACCGCAATGCGGCATGGTTTGCCGAGGAAAATGGAGCACAAATTTTACTTTGTTCCGAGATTGGAAGTGAGGGGAGGAACTTTCAATTTGCACATGATCTTGTTCTTTTTGACCTGCCAACGAATCCCGAGCTGCTTGAGCAGCGTATCGGGCGTCTTGATCGCATCGGGCAAACCCAGACGATATCGATCCATGTTCCCTATCCGGCTAATAGCCAAATGGAGACGCTCGCTCGTTGGTATCATGAGGGGCTAAATGCTTTTGAAAAATCCGTCGAAGGAAGTTCCGGTATTTTGAAAACGCTCGGGAGCCGATTGCGAGAATTGTTGGAAAAACAAGGCTCTAGTAAAGCATTGGCAGAATTTATTCGTGATACGAAAAGCCTTTATACGAAGATTTTAAAAGACCTCGAACGCGGACAAGATCTTTTATTGCAAATGAATTCTTTCCGTCCTGCCGTCGCTGAAAATTGGGTGAAACAAATTGCAGAGCGTGACGCGGATACGAGTCTTGATGACTTTATCTTACGTCTATTTGATCACTTTGGTGTTCAAGTTGAAGAACTCGGAAAGCGCACCTTTTTAGCAACTCCGGCTGGCCTTACGACGGACGCTTTTCCAGAGCTTCCCGAGCAAGGGCTCACGCTCACGGCAGATCGTAAACGCGCCCTTCAGCGTGAAGAAATAGGTTTTCTGAGTTGGGATCATCCTATTGTTACCGGAGCCATTGATCTTTTGTTAGGTTCCGAGCAGGGCAATAGTGCTTTCGCAATTTTGGAAAGGGAGGGAGCGCAAACGATTTATTTAGAAACGATTTATATCGTCGAGCCAATTGCTGCACCGAGTTTGCATATTGATAGATTTCTACCAGCCACGGCACTTCGTATCGTTGTCGATGCGCAGGGGAAAAATCATGAGGATATTTTTCAGATCGATCCAAATGAATTGAAAGAAGGAAATATTTTTCAACTTCTCGATAACTCAAAAATTAAAAATAAAGTCCTGCCAGGCATGTTGTCGAAATCGGAAAAATATGCCGAGGAAAAGGCTGCTGAAGTCACGAAGAAAGCAAATATCGAAATGCAGCTTCGTCTAAAAAATGAACTGCAACGCCTTCGCGATCTTCAAAAAATAAACCCTCACGTCCGAGCCGAAGAAATAATAGGGTTAGAAGAACATTTGCATGCTTTGGAAAAAGCTATACTGGAAGCGCCTCTCCGTTTAGACTCTTTGCGCCTTATTTGGCAAACTTCTGTATAGAAACGAATATGAGCACACCCCGGACAAAGACGAAGTCAAAAATTGGCAGCGGTTCAGCCGCAGGCAGCAAGCAAAAGACAAAGCCTACTGCGAAAAAGTCATCGCGCCGTTCTTTATCCAAAAAAAAGACACTGGAAAATGCCATGATTCAAAAGCAGACGCGCCTAGCGCACGCTCAAGAACGCGCTCAGGATTATGTAGAAGTCATAGCCGGTCTCATCGCTCAGCACGGAGAAGCTCGCGCTACGGATATTGCAAAAGCACTTGGCGTCACGCACGTAACAGTCATTCGTACCGTGCAGCGTCTCCAGCGCGAGGGACTCGTGAAGACGCAGCCCTATCGCTCGATTTTCCTTACACCTGCCGGCGAAACTTTAGCCGAGAAAGCTAATGCTCGTCACGTAACAGTCGTTGCATTTCTCGAAGCACTCGGCATTTCTCCCGATATAGCCCGTATGGATGCAGAGGGTATAGAACATCACGTTAGTCCCGAAACTCTTGCGGCTTTTGAAAAATTTTTGACAAAAAAATCGGACTAGGGTCTGTGGACCCAAGGGTTTTAGATAAAAAAAACGAGAGATTTTTGTGTCCAAAATACTGTGCTGTGATGAGCTGAGGCGAATCGTGATTCGACGCGTTGAAGAGCAACTTTTTGGGCCAAAAAGAACGGTTTTTTGCCAAATTTGCTTTGTGTCCACAGGCTCTAACGCGTCTCAGGCGCAGCTTTTTTTTGAACTTCCCGGCGATTTAATTCGGAAAAGAAATACAAAAATACTATTCATAAGCACTTAGCCCTGCTTACTCTCCCCAGACCATGTATCGCTTCGAGTCCGAGCTTAAAGTCTTTTCCGGCACCGCCCACCAATCCCTAGCACGCGAAATTTGCGACTACCTCGGGATTTCCCTAGGAAAAGCAACCGTCAGTTCCTTTCCCGACGGAGAGACGCTCGTAAAAATCAACGAAAATATTCGCGGACGAGATATTTTTATCGTCCAGCCGACTTGTCCTCCCACGAATCAAAACTTGATGGAACTCCTCATCATGGTCGATGCCGCACGCCGAGCCAGTGCCGCACGCATTACGGCGGTCATTCCTTTTTTTGGTTATGCACGTCAGGACCGCAAAGACCAGCCGCGTGTCCCCATTACTGCCAAGCTTGTGGCCAATCTACTCGTTGCCGCAGGAGTCAGCCGCGTTATCACGATGGATCTCCACGCGCAGCAGTTGCAGGGCTTTTTTGATATTCCGGTCGATCATCTCTATGCCTTGCCGGTGATGATGGAGTATATTCAAAGCATTGGCCTAGAGAATTTGGTCGTCGTATCTCCCGATGTCGGTGGGGTAAAAATGGCCTCCGCCTACGCACAGGCTCTCGGGGCAAATCTCGCCATCGTCATCAAGCGCCGACGCAGTGCTACGGAGATCGACCCCCTCCACGTCATCGGAGATGTCGCGGGTAAAAGAGTTCTGCTTGTTGATGATATTACCGAGACCGCCGGCACGTTGACTGGTGCCGCACAGATGCTCAAAGATCACGGAGCCAAAGAAATTTATGCAGGAATCTCACATGCAGTGTTGACAAATCTCGCGCTTGAGCGATTAAAGGACTCCGAAATTAAACAACTGATCACGACTGATAGCGTGCCACCGCCAAAAGCGGAACTGGAAAAAATCAAGGTGCTTTCGATTGCCAAATTGCTCGGCGAGGGAATAAAACGCATCCACGAAGATAAGTCGGTTAGTTCGTTGTTCGATATTAAAAGCAAAGACTAAAGTCCGTTCTATCAATTACAAATAAAACTATGGCCCAATCACTGAAACTCTCCGCAAAACCGCGCACCAGCACGGGAAGCAACGCTGTCAAAAAACTCCGCGCTCAAGATCTGATCCCGGCTGTCATTTACAGTAATAAACAAGACGCCGAAAACCTTGAGCTCTCTCGCAAAGAAGTCGAGACACTGCTCTCTCACGCCGCCGGCGAAAGCCTCCTCGTCGAACTCAATATCGAAGGAAAAGGCGAGCAGCTCTCGCTCATTCAAGAAGTCCAGCACCACGTCGTGACCCGCAACGTTCTCCACGTAGATTTCCACGCCGTCTCAGCCACAGAAGAAATTGAAGCCGAAATTCCGCTCGAACCACACGGCGAACCTGTCGGGGTAAAAAACTACGGCGGCGTCCTCCAGCAAAATATCCACGCCCTCAATGTCCGCTGCCTTCCTCAAAATTTGCCACAAATCATTACGGTAGACGTCTCCGAACTCGGGCTGGGAGAATCCTTGCACATTTCTCAAATCGCCCTGCCCAAAGGAGTCGAAGCCACGGCGGATGGCGAGCTTAGTGCCTTCATCGTTACTGAACCCCGCGTTTCCGAAACCACGCAGGTCGAGGGCGAAACGGCAAGCGAACCGGAAGTCATCGCCGAGAAAAAAGAAGAGTCCAAAACCGAGGACTCCAAATAATCCTACCAGCATACGATGGGCGACGACCTGCCGCCGCCGCGCCTTCTCGTCGGCTTGGGAAACCCCGGGCCGAAATACGAGAATACGCGACACAATGTCGGCTTTATGGCTCTCGACTACATCGTCGCGCATCACGGCACTGCGACTTGGGAAAACAAATCCAACTGGGAATCGCTCCTAGCAAAATCCGACACGCTTATTTTCCAAAAACCGCTCACTTACATGAATCTGAGTGGGCGTGCCGTTGCTTGGGTTGCCAGATTTTTTAAAATCACACCAAACGAAATTCTTGTGCTATCCGATGATACGGCTCTCCCCCTCGGTCGCCTTCGTCTTCGACGCAAAGGCAGCGACGGCGGTCACAACGGCCTCGCCTCCATCATCGAGCACTTAGGAACCGACCAATTTCCCCGCCTCCGAATCGGCGTGGGAGCCGCTTTGGACAGACCACTACCGGATCACGTGCTTGGTAAATTTTCTCCGAATGAAGAACCCGAAATAGCCCAAGCAATTAAAAAGGTTGCGGACTACCTGATTTTTATTTTGGAAAACGGTTACAATGCCGCTATGAACGAGTTTAACTAATTTTTTTAAAACACATAAATATGAGCAAACGATACGAAGCCCTAATCGCAATTAACATCCAAGGAAAAGAAGACAGCCACAAAGACGTGATCGAGCGTCTCGAAAAAGAATTCAAATCCGCCGGTGCCACACTCGAACAAACCCAACGCCTCGAAAAACGCGACTTCGCCTATGAGCACAATCATGTAAAGTCCGCCTACTACGTTAATTTTATTTTCCAAGCAGAACCCAGCGTTGTCGAAGCTCTACGCGCAAAATTTAAACTCGACTCCGAAGTCGCCTTGCAGCAATACACCCGCCTCGCCGACCAAGCTCCCGCTGCGGCTTAATTTTTTTAAAGTAAAAATTTCCCCCGAACCCGAAAACCTCATCACGCCCCACTCAACCCATCCCCTGCATCATGGCTAATGTAAATAAAGTAATTCTCATTGGAAACGTCACCCGCGACCTCGAGCTAAGATATACCCCCAAAGGCACCGCCGTCACCGATCTCGGCCTTGCCATAAACCGAGGCTTTTCTGGTGACTCCGGCGAACGCAGAGAGGAAACAACTTTTGTGGACGTGACTCTCTGGGGCAAAACGGCCGAAAATGCCTGTCAATACCTAAGCAAAGGTCGTCCGGTTTACATTGAAGGTCGCCTGCAACTCGACACTTGGGAAGATAAACAAAGCGGCACAAAACGCTCCCGCCTACGCGTTATCGGCGAAACCATGCAGTTTCTAGGATCTCGTGGCGACGGAGGTGGCGGCAATCGGGGTGGGGGATCCGGCGGCGGAGATTATTCCGAAAGCCGCCCGGCAAAATCTCAGCCACCCGCTCAGCCGGAACCACGCGACTCCGACTACGACCAAGGGAATGACGAGGACGACATCCCATTTTAAGACACGTCGTTTTTATACCAAAAAAAACTTTTATCCCTCACCATCCGGCGTGATCGCCGCAGAGATATCGGGCGCGGGCTGCTGGTTGCCTTGCCTTCTCGGTCTGCGGTAAAAGAGGAGAAAAAGAAAACTACTTCCCAAAATAACGCCGACGAGGTTTGCCGTCGCGTCCCATATATCGCCACCGGAACGCCCGAACACATCGACTTGCTGCCATTCATTTACCGCACCAAATCCCGCTAACAAAATCAGAGAAGCCAAAAATAAAAGATAGCGCGGTGCACGAGAAAAACTCAAAGCCAGCGCGATCACAAAAAATAAACTTCCGACAAAAAACAACCCGGCATGCAGGACCTTGTCCATCTGCTCAAAGCTAATCGGTGCTTTCGGCAAACTCCGCGCCGGCAAACTCGATAGCCAAGTTGCTAATGCAGCCCACAAAAAAAACGCTACCCAAGCCAAAATAGCCCAAACCAAGCGAAATCTACGATACTCCACGTCAAAAGAATTTTTTTAAAAAATCAATCAAGTATCGCTCCGGGAATCTTCCGGTTTTGAATCTTCGATACCCATTGGACGCGAAAGACTAGAGGTCACCTTGCGAACGAGTTTGGTAATCCCGCTCTCGCTCGAAGCATATTCCGTATCGGCCTGCCGGACAGCCTGCTCCCATGCCTGCGCAAAGCCCGGTGCCTGCTCCCGCATACGACTCACAGCTGTCTCCAAAACCTGAATCTTTCGTAATTCATGCCGCCCGGGCTTTTGCTGTAGCGCATTCACATTCATCCGAAGATTTTCATTTTGCTTTTGCAAATCTTCGAGTTTGTTTTGCAGACTGTCATTTCCCTCAGCATTGATTTTTAGCTGTGTCGTGAGATGAGACTGGAGTGTTTGGGCCTCGTCTTTGAGCCGCTTGATTTCTTTTCGTAAATCTCGCCCCTTCGAGAAAGCCGACTTCCACATAAAAAAAGCGATCAAAAGACAAAAGGTAAGTCCAAGACCTAGCCCCCAAAAAAAAGGCTTATCACTTATAAAATTCCAAACAGATTCCATGAGAGGAAAAACCTTAATAGGAAGTCGTCAAAAAAGAAAGTAGCGATTTTGTCTCCTTTCTGTAAAGAATACCGCCCATGCATACCGTAACTACGAGTGCGCAGAACGCTGACGGACAAAGCCTCCCTGTTGTCATCATTATCGGTGGTGGATTTGCCGGACTGAGTGCGGCTAAGGCACTTGCCGACAGACCCGTTCGAGTGATTCTTATCGACCGCACCAATCATCATCTTTTTCAACCTCTACTGTATCAGGTCGCTACGGCAGGCCTGTCCCCGGCGGACATTGCTGAGCCAATTCGTCGTATTTTGAGAAGGCAAAAAAACGTAACTGTTGTTCTCGATGAAGTAAAAGATATCCACCCCGAAGCTCGTGAGGTTGTAACCAACGATCTGACTTTTCAATACGATTATCTCATCGTCGCTGCGGGGGCGCGACACAGCTACTTTGGAAACGACGCTTGGGAAAAATTTGCGCCCGGAATGAAAAGTCTGGAAGACGCCCTCTCGATTCGTCGCCGTGTATTGACAGCTTTCGAGCAGGCCGAAAAATCGCGAGACGATGCGGAGCGAAAAGCAATCATGACCTTTGTCGTCGTTGGCGGAGGACCCACTGGTGTCGAAATGGCTGGTGCGATTTCTGAATTGGCTCGATTTACATTGAAAAAAGATTTTCGGCGAATCAATCCCGCCGATGCACGCATCATTCTCGTAGAGGCCGGACCACGCGTTTTGGCTGCTTTTTCTCCGGAGAACTCCGAGCGAACGATGAAGGCTCTACAAAAAATGAATATCGAAGTGCGACTTGGCACCCCGGTTTCAAACATCACCGCAACCGAACTAAAAATTGGCGACAAAGAAACTATCCCCACCCGCACGGTCGTTTGGGGTGCGGGTAACAATGCCTCACCGCTGGCCAAAATGCTCGGTAGCGAAACTGATCGCCAAGGTCGCGTGCCTGTAAATCCAGACCTATCTATAAAAGGTCACCCTGAAATTTTTGCCGCCGGCGATATGGCTGCCGCTAAATACAAAGGAGATAAATTTGTCCCTGGCGTGAGCCCAGCTGCGATGCAGGGAGGACGTCACGCTGCCGAAAACATTCTACGATTAATCAACAAAAAACCGACAGAGGAGTGGCTTTATTTTGACAAAGGCAGTATGGCGACGATCGGGCGTCACGCCGCCGTTTGCGAAATGGGCTCCCTAAAATTTGGAGGAATTTTGGCTTGGTTGGCATGGGCTTTCGTCCACCTCTTTTTTCTGGTGAGCTTTCGCAGCCGCAACGCCGTTTTTCTTCAATGGATTTGGGCCTACTTTACCTATGGCAGAGGAGCTCGCCTCATATCAGTGAATAAAAAAAATCAGAAGAATTAATCCTCTCAGAAATATTTTTTTCGTAAATAAAGACGACAGAGAATCGACAGAACCCTTCTTAACGCTAAGCTCGCTCTTATGTTAACTCGCGTGTATTCGGCTGTAGCTCAAGGCGTGGAGGCCAGCCAAATCGAAGTCGAGGTGAATGTCGCTTCAAAGGGAGATCCTAAAATCATCGTTTTAGGTCTCCCCGATGCCGCCGTTCGAGAAAGTAAGGACCGCGTCACGACAGCGATTGCAAACAGTGCCTACGAGTGGCCACAAACGCGCACAACCATTAATCTCGCCCCAGCAGATATCCGTAAAGAAGGCCCGAGCTTTGATCTCCCCATCGCCATTGGCATGATCGCTGCTAGAAAAAGAGTCAAACTTCGCCGTCTCGATCTTTGCACCATCGCCGGTGAGCTTGCGTTGAATGGAGACGTGCGTCCGATACGCGGCGTATTGTCCATCGCAATGGAGGCACGTCGCCTCAAGAAAAAAGCTGTCATCGTGCCCCAAGCAAATGCAGCCGAAGCCGCAATGGTAAAGGGCATCGCCGTTTATGGAGTCGAAACTTTGCGCGAGGCTTACGAGTTTTTATCCGAAAACAAGGACCTTACGGCCACAAAAATAGATGCCGACGAAATTTTTCAAAAAAGCGCGACTTACGATGTCGATTTTAGTGAAGTTAAAGGACAGAGCCTCGTCAAACGTGCCATCGAAGTCGCTGTGGCAGGCGGCAGTAACCTCCTATTGATTGGTCCTCCCGGATCGGGAAAATCCATGTTGGCCAAACGCATCGCCACCATTATGCCGCCCATGTCCCTTGAAGAAGCGATTGAAACGACAAAAATTCATAGCATCTCCGGCATCTTAAACGAAAGCCACGCCGGCTTTGTTGCAACGCGTCCTTTTCGCTCTCCACATCACACCATTTCAGATGTCGGACTCATGGGCGGTTCATCGAACTTGACTCCGGGCGAGATCAGCCTGTCTCATAACGGTGTTTTATTTTTGGACGAACTTCCCGAATTCAAGCGAAGCACCCTCGAAATTCTACGGCAGCCGCTTGAGGAATCGCGTGCGATCATTAGTCGAGCCGCTGGCACGGTCGAGTTCCCAGCAGACTTTTTATTAGTCGCCGCGATGAACCCTTGTCATTGTGGACACTTTGGAAACCCTCGTCGCGAATGTCGCTGCACTCCGACCCAAGTCGAAAAATATCGTCAAAAAATATCCGGCCCATTACTCGACCGTATCGACATTCACATCGAAGCACCCGCCGTCGAACTAAAAGACATCACAAGCGACATTCCTGCCGAATCTTCCGAAAAAATCCGCGAACGCGTTATCGCCGCCCGCAAAATTCAAAGGCAACGTTTCGCCGGAACAAAGACGCGTACTAATTCACGAATGAAGTCCACGCAGTTAAAAAAATACTGCAAGCTTGATGCTGCGAGCAAAACGCTCCTCGAAAATGCCATGCGTGAATTAGACTTTAGCGCACGCGCTTATGATCGGATTTTGCGTGTTTCTCGAACCATCGCAGATTTAGCCAACGAAGAGAATATCCTTTCGCTCCACGTCAGCGAAGCCATCCAATATAGAACACTCGATCGCACACTCTGGTCATAAATCTAGAAAACCTAATTTTAATTTTTTAACTTTTCATCATCAATTTAGGGACATCCTTTTTATAAAAGAAGGCTTGACATGTTTTTGATGGGGATGGAAGGTGGGGGGTATATATGAGACAGGCTCGTTTACTTTTTGAGGATGATGGGGATGCTTACTATCACTGTATGTCGCGGGTGGTCGATCGGCGCTTTATTTTTGGCGATGAGGAAAAGGCCTTTTTTTATAAATGGATGCG
>JBKEAD010000041.1:0-2605 GCA_047971915.1 Chthoniobacterales bacterium | reverse complement strand
ACAGCAGATTCAGAATCAAAGGCAGCCATTACCCAGACCCTTTAGCACACACGGGGACGAAGTGTTAAGTGTTAAGTTTTAAGCGGGAGATATTTGTTTTTCGTGCGGATATTCTTTTTGTCTTCTCTCGGTAGAGAGGGGGTGACGAGGCTTCGAGACGAAATTTTACCGAGGCTAAGACTTCTGAGTTACGAGTTGTTCGAGCAAAGAATTTATCCGCGTGAGCATAGCCTGCGGATCCTCTAGCAGACCTGCGGTAATGAGTGCATTGTCGTAGATTTGCTCGGCGATCTGCTTCGATAGCTCGGGCGAGTTTTCGCGAGCAGTGGCCAGGCCAACCATCATCGGGTGGTTTGGATTTATCTCCAGGTTTTGCTTCATCGGGATGGCCGCATCGGGATTCATGTTTTTCATGATTCGGCGCATGCTGGCTGTCATAAATTTATCGACATCCGCAAGCACCGCCGGGCTATCAACCAAACGTGAGGATACCTTTACCTCATCTACTTTGTCGCCGAGAGATTCTTTTAAGAAATTACAAAGTAAGCGCACCTCTTTCTCGTCGAGTTTCTCCTCTGACTTCTCAAGCTCGATTTCGGCTTTTTCTGCGGAGGTTAAATTTTTGGAATCAAACTCACGCAGATTATCCATCACGAACTCATCAATCGGTTCGTAAATAAAAATGGCCTCATATCCCTTTGCTTTTAGCCCCTCGTAATAGGGGCTGATGAGACAAGCCGCACGATTTGCCCCCGAGACAAAATAAATATCTTTTTGCTCCTCGGGCATACGAGAAACGTAATCCGCCAAACCGCAAGAACCCTCACCATGCGAAGTTTCGAAACGTAGCAGCTTTGCGAGCGCATCACGATGAGCGAAATCGCTGATGGCACCCTCTTTGATAAAATGGCCAAACTCTTTGAAAAATTCGTTATATTTATCAAGGTCGTTTTTAGCCGTTTCTTCGAGAAATTTCAAAAAGCGCGAGGTGAGCACTTTATTGATTTTTTGTAAAAGAGCTGAGTCCTGCATCGTCTCGCGAGAAATATTTAGCGGAATGTCTTCGCTATCCACTACACCTTTCAAAAAACGCAACCAATCCGGAAACAAGCCCTTGGCCTTCGCCTGAATGAGCACCTTGCGGCAATAAAGATTTACTTCCGACTCCACCTTCGGCATTCCGAGCTTCTCTAAACTGCGCTTAGGAACAAAAAGTAATGCATTGATCGCCAACGGTGCATCTGCGCTGAAATGATAGCGATAAAGCGGCGCATCCACATCGTGCCCGATGAATTTGTAAAATTCTTCATAGTCCTCATCCTTAAGCTCCGATTTACTCCGCGTCCAAATCGCGTTAATCGTATTCACTGCCTTTCCATTTAGCTCAATCGGAAAACCGACAAAATTTGAATAACGCTTGATAATCCCCTCCACACGAGACTCCTGAGCAAACTCCTTGTCATCTTCTTTGAGCTTGATGACGACCTTCGTTCCGCGATCCAAATCCACCCCCGGCTCAATGGCAAATTCACTGACCCCGTCCGAGGTCCAAATCCATCCCGCATCTTCGGGTCGATACGAACGCGTATAAACTTTCACCTCCTGCGCGACCATAAATGCTGCATAAAAACCAACCCCGAATTGCCCGATAATCTCGGGATTTCCCGCATTTTCTTTTAGCTGTTTTAAAAAAGCCTTCGACCCGGAATGCGCAATCGTTCCGAGATTCTCTATCAATTCCGCATGGGTCATTCCCAAACCGGCATCCGCAATAGAGATCGTATTTGCCTTATCATCCGTGCTGACCGAAATCGTAAGCGTGCGATCCGGCTGATAAATAGCCTCACCTGAAGTCTGCAAAAATCGCAACTTTTCCGTAGCGTCCGAAGCATTTGAAATCAGCTCGCGGATAAAAATTTCCTTATCCGTGTAAAGCGAGTGAATGACAATGTCGAGAAGCTGTGCAATCTCGGCTTGAAAGGCATGTTTTTCAGCAGCAGCGGGTTGGTTTGTTTTACTCATATTCGTATGCAAAAAATTTTAGAACTCGAAACCCTGCCACGAAGCTCTGATTAGGAAAAGCAGAACCTTGAAAAAATTACAAAATGTCAACACAGCCATCCCACAAGCTGAGATATTTGAATTTAATAAGGAAAGCAGGAAGGCAGGAAAGACATTATTTTTTGTTCTTATCAGCAATAAACGATCGTATGAGTTTTTAAGTAGGCTTTGAGAGTTTTTTCAAAAAGCCTTTCTATATCGACCTCTTTTCCTGCCTTCCTGCTTTCCTTATTAAAAATTCAGAGGGGGGATGCTGAGTACTTCTGTTTTTGAGTTTGTCTGTAAATCGCTGCCTACGGGATCATTGTTGGCGAAAAAACTCAAACTGCAAAAAAGGCGAAAACCTCCTCAGAGTAAGGTAAAATCAGGCTCCTTTTTCCAGTTTTAGCACCTATGAGATGGCTGTGAAATATTAATGATTGCGAATCGGATTAAACCGCCGATCTGCGTGCCTCAAGCTCGTCGCGGATTTCCATCATACGAGGCTCTGTCAATGGATAAAATTTCAAAAGGACGAGACCTAAGACACTGGATAGAGCGGGAA
>JBKEAD010000253.1:0-3494 GCA_047971915.1 Chthoniobacterales bacterium | reverse complement strand
CGGATTTCGAGTTGATTCATGTGCGGGAGGGGCGTGGGTTGCTCGATAGTGGTCACTCGATGGAGCCGTATTTACCGGGAGATTTCTGTTTGATCGGGGAGAATGTGCCACATGCTTTTGGGTCGGATCCGGCGGAGCGGCAGGGTGCGGAGTGGGTGGTGGGGCAGTTTTTGCCGACGATCTGGGGGGAGGCGTTTTGGGAGTTGCCGGAGATGCGTCGGATTGCGGCGATGCTGGAGCGAGCACGGCGGGGGATTCATTTTCGGGGTAAAGATTCGGCGGGGTGTTTGGGGCTTTTTGCGGAGATTGAGAAAATCTCGCCGGGGGCGAGACGGCTGGCTGCGTGGTTGGAGTTGCTGGATCGTTTGGCGCATCATTCGGGAGCACGAGATTTGAATGTGAGTGCGCAGGCGGCGACGGCGGTGGATGTGCGTTTGCAAAAGTTACTTGGCTGGATCGAGGAATACGCTGCCGATTCGGAACTCACACAGGCACAGGCGGCGGAGGTGCTGCGTCTTTCGCCGCAGGCTTTTTGTCGTTTTTTTCGAAGCCGGACGGGGCGGCCTTTTCATCGTTACTTGAGCGAGGTGCGGGTTGCTCGAGCTTGCAGTCGGCTGCTACATAGTGATGCGAGTATTAGCGAAATCGCGTTTGAGTCGGGATTTAATAATCTCGCTAATTTTAACCGTCGTTTTCGGGAGATCACGAGTAGTACGCCGAGGGATTATCGAAAGATGCATGGTGGGGTGTGATTTTATTTTCCGAAATCCTGCACCCAGTAGCCCTTGACGTAGCCGACGCCGATACGGGTGCAGAGGGGGGAGAGGATATTGTTTCGGTGGCTGCGGGAGTGCATCCAGTCTTCCATGACTTGTTGCGGGGTGCGTTGGCCGACGGCGATGTTTTCGGCGCGCGGGGCTTTGTCGAAACGTTGGATGCGCTCGAAGGTGCGTTCGGTGCGGATGAGCTTGCCGTTTTTGCGGTCGTAGGAGTCGTGTTTGAGATAGCGGTCTTTGGCCATATCCGCTGCGTGGTAACGTGCGGCACGAGCGAGATTGGCATCCCAAACTAGCGGGGGGCGTTTCTTTTTTGCACGCTCTTGGTTGACGAGTTTGAAGACTTCGCGTTCTACGGCGGACTGGGCTGGAAGGGGGTTTGCAAACAGGATACACAGGCCGACGATGGGGAGGAAGAGGAGGAGATTCCGGAGTTTTGAATACGACATGTGACTTTTTCGAGTATCGAGTATAGGGCAGCTCTATAAAGTAAAAAACTTTCTAAAGCCTAAAGCCAACGGCGATTTCGCACTTCAAATCTTTAAAAAAATTTCATTTCATAGTTTTTCAACTGTCTGCTAGTGTGTGGGGCGATTATGGCAAACCAACATATTATTGAGCTGAACGACGATAACTTTGAAGACGAAGTTTTAAAAAGTGACCTTCCTGTTTTGGTGGACTTTTGGGCACCTTGGTGTGGGCCTTGCCGCATGATTGCTCCCATCGTAGACGAAATTGCTGCGGATAAGGCGGGTGTTGCTAAAGTTGCTAAAGTGAATGTTGATGAGGCACCCGGCGTTGCTACGAAATATAAAGTCAACTCGATCCCGACTATTTGTATCTTTAAAGGCGGCGAGCTTGTTTCCACGCAAGTTGGTATGACGGGCAAAGCGGATCTGGTTGCAAAACTCGAAGCAGCGGCTTAATCGCTGAGTTTTCTTTGGTCTCTCCTGCCCTGCGCATTTTTTATCCGCAGCAGAGAGGGGTATCATAGAGCCGAATTTTATTTTATCTTATAAAAAATCATGGGAAGCGTTGCTGCAATACTGGTTCTGGAGGATGGGCGTGTTTTTCGGGGTGAGGCTTTTGGTGCCGTTTCTGTTTCGACAGGGGAGATTTGTTTTAATACCTCGATGACGGGCTATCAAGAAATCCTTACGGACCCGTCTTACCGCGGTCAGATTGTGGCAATGACGGCACCGCAGATCGGAAATTACGGGATCAACTCTCTGGATCACGAGAGTAAAAAACCGCAGGTGCGTGGTTTTGTTATCGAAGAATTAAGCCCCGTCGTTAGCAACTGGCGTGCTGAAACGTCTCTCGAAAATTATTTGAAAGAGCACAACATCCCGGGCATCTCGGGTATTGATACCCGGGCATTGACTAAACATTTGAGAGTTCGCGGTGCCATGAAAGCCTGTCTGGCGACGAGCGGAATTTCTGAAGATGCGGCTCTTCAGCTCGCCAAGGAGGGCGAAGGTGTCGCAGGGATGGATTTTGTAAAGGAAGTAACGCCTTCTAATCCGGCTCTGTGGGATGCTGAAGATACAGCGAGTCTCTCTTGGCGACTGACCCAGAGTCCGGCAGCCGAGCAGGGTCGCTCGGCGTCCGATGTGTCACGGTGCGATGCCTTGGGAAATCATTTTAGTCCACTTCCTGCGAAGCGTTTCCGTGTTGCTGCCTATGATTTTGGTGCGAAGTTAAATATTCTACGGATGCTTCGGCAGCAGGGAATGGACGTTCAACTTTTTCCCGCCACAGCAGATCCGGCAGATTTATTAGCCGAAAATCCAGATGGGATTTTTTTATCCAATGGCCCCGGAGATCCGGCAGCGCTGGATTACGCACATGCCAACGTTAAAAAACTGCTTTCCGAAAAACCTCTTTTTGGGATTTGTTTAGGGCACCAAATCCTTGCCTATGCCTTCGGAGGTAAGACTTTTAAATTAAAGTTCGGACACCGTGGCGGGAATCAGCCTGTCAAAGATTTGCTCACAGGAAAAATTTCCATCACTTCACAAAATCATGGTTTTGCAGTCGATCCCGACTCATTGCCGGACGAAATTGAAGTCACACACATCAATCTAAATGACAATACCGTGGCCGGTATGCGCCACCGGGAACTCCCAATTTTCAGCGTTCAATATCATCCTGAAGCTTCGCCGGGGCCGCATGACGCAGATTACTTTTTTAGAGAATTTACCAAAAATATTGAAAAAGCTGCCACGACTTGCTAATTCCATCTCATGCCTGAGCTAAAAGTTCTCCTTTCCCCTGATTCACCGTTCACCCTCGAATTAACCGAGGATAAAGTTTCCGTTGGCCGCTTAGCCGATAATGAACTTCACATCCCGCACGATTCAGTTTCCAGTCGCCATGCCGAACTCATCGCACGCGACGACAGCTATTTGCTAAAAGATCTCGATTCGACAAATGGAACTTTTGTAAATGGCGATCAAATAAAAGGCGAACAATTGCTCAAAGAAGGCGACTCCGTGCGTTTTGGACATGTCGATGCGATTTACGGCAACGAAGAAACTGGCAACGCCGAGCAACCTAAACCACAATCTAGTAAAGTTGATACACCCACGGGCGCATCCAGCAGCCGCCCTGCCGGATTTAAAAATTCCTCACCTTTCACCAAAGAAATAAAGGAAAAAGATCCCTTTAAAGCAGTAGCTATCCTCTTAGCCGTCTTAGGCATCTTGGCGGCGGTGG
>JBKEAD010000245.1:0-11498 GCA_047971915.1 Chthoniobacterales bacterium | reverse complement strand
TTATAGCTACTCACTCGGTCCCAAGGGGAAAAAGACGGCGGCGAAAGATTGGTTGGAGGTTGACGTTACTTTTGGCTGGGCACCCAAACAGAAGCAGGCCGTTCCATTTGTGGATGAGCTTACTTTTACCTATTACATTCTTCTCAACAACAAGAGCAAAGAGTTTCCGCAAGGCACGCTCTTAGTCGGAAAAGTCACTCATGTTGCAATTCCTATTGGCAAAGACATGCACTCCGCCGCCTATGTGAGTCCGAGAACGCTTGAGCGTTTTTTTAATGGAAAAATCCCAAGTTCGGTTTCCAGTGCGATTCAGAACATCGGCGTGACCATTACGCGCCAAGGCCAGATGGTAGCTGCTAACAGCTCAGGAGCGGATAAAAAACAACCGTGGTGGCAGAGTCTCCAGCAGGTGCAAGGTTACGTTTTAAATAAAAACGAAACGCCTTTTGGCCCTCTAAACTGGGACTACTACGAGGCACTCAAAGCTGCAAATAAGTGATACAACCTTCTTTTTATTTGATTCAATCGGTATTCTAAGAGACACCTAATTACACGCATGGCAGCAGCAAATCGATTTTTCGCACTCGACCTCGGGATGCAAACCGTAAAACTTGCAGAATTCCGAGTACTTCCTCAAGGCGGCCTCTCTCTAGTCGCGCTTCATGAAACAGAACTCATTGTCGATCCCGCCGCGGATGCGACCCGCTCCGAGCAGCTAAAGCTCGCCGTCGAGGAACTAAAAACTGCCGCTGGGTTTAAAGCCGGAGAAAAGGTAAATATCTGTCTGCCCTCGCAGTCGGTCTTTACGCGTTTTGTAAAGCTTCCTGGAGCGACGCCGGAGGACGTGCGTTCGGTCATCAACTTCGAGGCCCAGCAGAATGTTCCTTTTCCGATTGATGAAGTTGTCTGGGATTATCAGATCATGGGCGAGGCCAAGGAAGGGAATTGGGACGTTGTTTTGGTTGCGATAAAAGCCGATCAACTCTCTGCCACAAACGATGCGGTCCAAGCCTCGGGCCTGCGAACCGACGCGGTGGATGTCGCCCCGATGGCTCTCTACAATTGCTTTCGCTTCAATTACCCGGACTATACCGGAACGAGCATGATCATCGATATCGGTGCTCGCACGACGAATTTAATTTTTGTAAATGGAGACAAAGCCTTTAGTCGAAGCATTCCGATTGGAGGCAATACGATCACGGCAGCGATTCAGAAGGAACTAGAGGGCGAGATGCTCGTTGCGGAACGTTTAAAAAAAGAAAAAGGCTTTGTCGGCTTGGGAGGAGCCTACGCTGAACCTACGGACCCGACGGAAGCCAAAATTTCAAAACTCATCCGCAACACGCTCACGCGCCTGCATGCCGACATTACGCGTTCGATTAGTTTTTATCGTGCAAACCAAGATGGCTCGCAGCCACTCCGCGTCCTTCTCTGCGGTGGTACGGTTTCTTTTCCTTCTATGGTAGAGTTTTTCAACGAGAAGTTGCAAATGCCGGTAGAGTTTTTAAATCCTTTTAGAAACATAGCGATTGAAAAACCGGACGTGGCGCAGCTTGCGCAAGATCGTGTGCATAGTCTGGGTGAGCTTGTTGGCGTTGGCATTCGTGCGCTCGAAGATAGTCCATTAGAAATTAATTTGCGTCCGGCCTCTCTGCTCCAGCAGCAGGATTTAGAAAAACGTAAGCCTATTCTCATCGCAGCGACGGTTTGTGGCGTGGCAGCACTCTCCGCCCTCGGATTTTATTATCAACAGGCCGCCGGAATCCAAGAGCAGGTCAACCAACAGATCATTACCGATACGAATAGCTTGGATGGGCTTTCCAAAAAAATTAAAGCCGCACGCGACTCGGTTACGAAGCTGGCGGCTGAAAACGCGCCGTTACTCCTAGCGAACCAAGAGCGTTTTGTTTGGCGAGCCTTAGTCGATGAGCTTGCAAAAGCCGTTCCCGAGCGTTTCGTTTGGATTACAAAATTAACCCCGCTTTCAAATGGAAATCCTATTGCATTTGGCGAAGCGAAGGAACTCACCGCCGGCAAAGCTCCGACACGGCCCGGCCGCCCCACCGCGCCAAACCGACGCGAGCAAGCCAAACCGAGCAGCGGCATCGACGCTTTGCAAATACGCGGTCTTTATCTCGATAATGATGCAAAGGCGACCGTGATTGATCAGTTTGTCGAACGCCTCGCGCAATCCCCACTTTTTTCAATAGATTCCTCGAACCGCTCCGAAATTGTCAGTCAGCGGAGCACCGTAGATGGTCAGACTTGGGCTTATTCCTACGAACTCGTCCTTCCTTTAAAAAACCCTATTCCTTTGAAATGAACTGGATAAAATCCAACACCTTTTTATCAGCCTATCTAGCTATCACGGTCGTCGCGATTGCGGCTGCGGCTTATTTTGCATGGACAAGCTATAGTAAATATAACGAGCAAGCCTCGGCATATGAGAGCAGTATTCAAAAGCTCCACGGCCTGCAGGAGCAAAGCCCCTTGCCAAGTGAAGAAAACCTCAAGGCCACGGAAGCCACGGTCACGGCTTATCAGGAGCGTTTAGCTGCTTTTAAAAAAGAGCTTTCCGGCCTCCAGCCACCAATACCCGAAGGTGTCACGCCCGAAAGTTTTCAAGACGATCTCAGAAAGCGCGTCACAAAAGTAATCGAAGCGGCAGCCGCGGCAAACGTCACGCTTCCGGAAAATTTTTATCTCGGCTTCGATTCTTATGAAAGAAGCCTCCCCGCGCAAGAGGCGGCACCTGAACTCTCCCGTCAGCTATCTGACATTGAGCAAATCGTTAATATCTTAGTAGAAAACCAAGTGAATATCACCTCGCTGGTCCGCGCCCCGCTCCCCATCGAATCCAATAAACAGATTGATCCGAAAGTGCTTTTTTCAAAAAATATCCTTGATCTCGTAGTGAGCGGAGAGCAAGCCCGAATCCGCCCTGCATTTAATAATATCCTTGTCCTACCGCGTTTCATCATCATGCGTGCCATCGATTTTGAAAACTCGCAACAAAACGGCCCGCCGAAAATACAGGTCCAGGCACCGAATACTCCGACTGTGCCCACCGGAGAAAATGCAGACAATACCGCTCAGCAAGAAACATCCAAATCCCAACTTAATGTCATTTTGGGGCGAGAAACCGTTCAGGCCAGCCTACGCCTTGAGATTCTAGACCTCCTCTTCGCTCAAAATAGCCCGGCCACAAACTAGTTTATAAATCATGGATTGGATTAAATCAAATTACGACCGTCTGGCACTCGCTGTCACCGCCCTACTTGCACTCGCTGCGGCAGCTTACACGATCATGAACTCCACCGCGTTTGCGGATAGATTTTCAGATCGCAATACCGGCAAGGCACCAAATAATGAAGTCGCTCCGGCGCCGCTAGAAGCCTTTGATGAAGCCGATGCACTCATCGCAAAGGCACCGACTTGGAAAAGTCACGAAGGCTCCCCCTTTGTCTCCCGCCCCTACATCGTAAAGGACGGTATCCTCGTAAATCCGCTCGAAGGTGACGAAATGATTCATCCACCTGTTAAAAACTCTTGGCTCATTGACTACGGTCTCGACTATGCCGATCCTGATATCCTTAGTCGCGATGCCGATGGAGATGGCTTTACGGTCAAAGAAGAATTTCTTGGTCAGACCGATCCGAACGATAAAAAATCCACCCCTCCTTTCTGGACAAAACTTCGCCTGTTGGAATTCGTTCCCGACCCCATTCGCATCCGTTTTACCTCCACCCCGGATAATGGAAAAACTTTCTCGCTTAACACACTATTGGATGATGCAAATGGCCGTCTCAAGACGGTCGGAAAGACCCACTTCCTCACGATGGGTGATACCATCGAGGTCTCCGGTCAGACCTACACATTAGCTGGTTATGCCGAGAAATTTCAGAAAACCGAAAGCGGTCTCGAAAAAGATGTCTCCGAACTCACCATCAAAAATAACGCAAGTGGCGCAACGATTACGCTGGTCAAAGGCCAAGTCGTCAATTCCCCCAGCTCTACCGGAAAACTTCAAAATCTAATCGACGACGACATCATCGAAATCAAGGTTAACCAAGATTTTACTCTTAAACAAGAACCAGACCGCACTTATAAACTAGTTGACATCACACCTGCAAATGCCCTAATCCAAGACCTGAAATCAGGAGAAAAACACCAGATCGAACGTAATGAATAATTTTTTGGTCTGGTAATCCCTCTGTTTAGCCCCTATGATTCGCCCTTTGCAACCTTATTCAATTTTCCCTTTTGGCTCCATTTTCAAAACTATGATAATTCGCAACGCCCTCCGCAACCTCTTAGCAATAACTCTCCTTATTGGCACCTTATCCACCACCTATTCACAATCTTCAGGAATTCGCTCTGCTGCTGATCGCGAAATTGCGCGTCGTGAACAAGGGAAAGAATATGCCGAAGTCCAAACGCAACGAGGCGATGCCGCCATGCAAGCCCGGGATTACGAAACCGCTTTTGCTTACTATCGTGCCGCTGTAGATAACTTGCCATTAGGTGGTGAAGCGACCCAAGATATTCGTAGTCGCGCTCTCGACGGCTTTTGCGAAGCTTCCGTCAGCCTAGCGAAACAACGTATTTCGGAAGGGCGCTTCGGCGACGCTGAACTTATTGTCGATGTCGTCCTCGAAGACCAATACGCACCCAACTACGAACCCGCCAAAAAACTCCGCAAAAACCTAAACGATCCGACGCATTACAACCGCACGATCACACCCACTCACATCGCTAATATTGAGCAGGTAAAGCAACTCCTTATCGAGGCCGACGGCTTTTATCAATCTGGACGCTATGACCTAGCCTTTTACCGTTACGAAGAAGTTCTCAATATCGACAAATATAATATCGCCGCCCGTCGCGGTATGGAAAAAGTAAATGGAGCCCGAAACAAATACGGAGAAACCGCTCGCAACCATAGCCGCGGCACGATGATTCGTCAGGTAGAGCAAGCTTGGGAGCTTCCCGTTCGTCGTTTCGACCGCGGTGTCTCGACAATCATTGAGCAGCCTCCCATCGATAGTGGCGATACGGTTTCCATTACCAGAAAACTCGACGACATCATCATTCCAAACCTAGAGTTCAATGATGCCAGTGTCCGCGAAGCCATCGATTTCATTAAACTTCGCGCCGCTCAGCTCGATAACTCTGAGCCCGATCCGCTTCGCAAGGGTATAAACATCGTTCTGAAGCTCGACCCCGATGCCGAGGCCGCCGGTTCCGTTTCCCGAATTGAAAATCTCCAGCTTTCCGACGTGCCACTCAGAGTCGCTCTCGAATACGTCGCCGCTGCCGCCGGTTTGAAATTAAAAGTAGAGCCCTACGCGGTTGCCATCGTTCCTCTCTCCGAATCCACGGAACTCCTCTTCACCAAAGAATACAAAGTTCCACCCTCCTTCATTCAAGATGTTCCCGCAGCAGCAGGAGCCGCAGACGGCGGTGGATTTGGCGGCGGAACAGAGACCAACACGACGGGTCTCTCCACGGCGAGAACTTTTCTCGAAGCCTCCGGTGTCAGCTTTCCAGAGGGAGCCAGTGCTCAGTTTATTCCTTCCAGCAGTAAGCTTATCGTCCGCAATACACAGTCGAACATGGACCTTATCGACTCCTTGGTCGCCATCTCGCAAGCCACACCTCCAACCCAGGTGGAAATTCAGTCGAAGTTCTTAGAAGTCACCCAAAACAACCTCGAAGAACTCGGTTTCGACTGGCTCCTCGGCCAATTTGGTCTTCCATTTGGTAGCGGTGTTTATGGCACCGGAGGAACTCAAGGCAGCCAACCCGGCTATATCACGGCCAACGGCACTCCGGGCTCTCTCAACGATATTTTCCCGATTCAGAATGGTAGTGGAGCTCCCGCCGGTTTATTCAACCCTGCCACTTCTTCGGGTGTCCTCACCGGCGGTACCGGGCAGCTCACTGCTGGTAACCGTTCCGGCGCGACCGCTATCCGCGCCAACGCACTCGACGGCCTTCTTTTTGGTAGCCCCGTCGGGCCGGCTGCCGGCATACTCAGCCTAGCGGGTGTTTTTACAAACCCCCAATTCCAAGTCGTCATACGTGCCATGAGTCAGTCAAAGGGAATCGACCTCATGTCCGCCCCATCGGTTACAACCAAAAGTGGACAGATGGCGACCATCGATATTATTCGTGAGTTTATATATCCCTCCGATTACGACCCGCCACAAGTTCCGCAGGAGCAGGATACCTACGCGATTAACCCCGCTATCCCAGCGACTCCGTCTGAATGGACGATGGAGCCTGTGGGTGTCACCCTCGAAGTCGAGCCCAATATTGGTGCAGATGGTTTTACGATTGACCTAAACCTACGCCCTAAAGTTACCGAATTTGAAGGCTTTATTAACTACGGTAGTCCTATTTATACAACGGCAGAAACTACCGGCACGATTGATGACGGAACGATCTTTTCCTTTGGAAGCAATCAGATCGTGTTAACCGAAAATGCCATCAACCAACCCGTTTTCAGTGTTCGCGAAATCACCACGAATGTTACCATCTACGACGGACAGACCATCGTATTGGGTGGCCTCATGCGTGAAGACGTGCAGAAAGTTCAGGATAAAACGCCGATTATCGGTGATATTCCTTTGGCTGGGCGTCTTTTCCGCTCGGAATCCAGTCTTCACCAAAAGCGCAACTTGCTTATTTTCGTAACTGCTAATTTGGTGGATCCTGCTGGACAACCCCTCCTTGAAGCTTTGGACAACGGGCAAATGTCTGCCGAACCTTCTCCGGACCTTCTGCTAGACGAAGACATTCCGGGGGATCCTGCAAGCATCGACACTCAGCTCTAATCCGCCATTTTTTAAAAAATTTACTTTCAGCCTTTTCCAAATCTCCTCATGAAAAACTCTCACGAAATCACTTCTTTCAACAGGCTCACAAATCGAGCACATCGTGCGAAATACTCTCTGCGCCTAGCCATCTGCCTCGCTACAGTTAGCTCAGCTTCTTTGCTCCTGCCAACTGCGTCTTTAGCAAAAGGCCCCGCTGGTGTTCCAACGCAAGCAGAAATGGCCGAAGTGCGGATTCAGGAATCTGTCGATGAAGCGAAAGTTCTCTTACAAAAAGGCGATGAAGCAACGGCCGCCAAAGATTACGAAGCCGCTTACATCTTTTACTTGGATGCCGTCGAGAAAATCCCGGCCGGAACAGCCTCCGAAAAACTCAGGCAAGAAGCTGTTAAGAAATTTTCTAAAGGTGCTGTTGCTTACGCTGAGTGGCTCGTCACCCGCGGACGCTATAGCGAAGCCGAGCAAGCCGCCAAGACTGTCTTGCTCCCACAGTTTGACCCAACTTATAAACCTGCCATTGTTTTTCTTTCGCGCCTAGAGCAGCCAGATTATTTTAATAAAACGGTTACGCCCCAGTTTGCTGAGGATAAAGATAAAGTCCAAACGCTTCTCCAGCAGGCCGATGGCTATTACTCTTCGGGTCGCTATGATCTCGCCACGCGCCGCTACGAAGAAGCACTCAATATCGACCCCTACAACAACGCTGCTCGCAAAGGTATGGAAAAAACGGACCTCGCACGCGGCAAATATTATCGGGAGGCCTATGACGAAACCCGTAGCCGCATGCTCTGGGAAGTCAATCAAGCCTGGGAAACTCCTGTTACGCGTGTGAATCGTAACCAAATAGACAGCTCTATTTATCAGCGCGACTTGCGTGGGACCGAGCTTATCCAAGCAAAGCTCAACCAAATCATTATTCCAAGTATTGATCTAGTAGATGCCTCTCTCTCAGACGCCGTCTCCTTTCTCAAACAACAAAGCGAACGTCTCGATCCCGGAACGGATGGCGAAAAAAGGGGCGTCAATATCGTGATTCGTCAATCCTCATCCGCTGCCGTGGCACCGACGGCCGATGGAGAAGAAGCCGCAGCTCCTGCCGCCAGTTCGGGGTCTCGAACGATAAATCTTTCCCTCAAAAATGTTCCGCTTTACGTCGCTCTTGACTACTTGGCGCAGTTGACGGATATGCGCATAAAAGTAGAGCCTTTTGCGGTTTCTCTCGTGCCACTTTCCGAGCCGATCGACTCGTTGATTACAAAAGAATACCGCGTGCCACCAGGCTTTATCCCACCCGGAACCGTGCAAAGGGATAACAACGCAGGGGGCGGTTTTGGTAGCGACAATACCATCCAACCCGTTCCGGGCATTGCTGGCAGAACAGACGCTCAGGCCTTTTTGGCAAGCCAAGGAATTTCTTTCCCAAGCGGTAGTAGTGCACGCTATATCCCTGTTGGAAGTAAACTAATCGTTCGCAACACACCGCAAAATGTTGATCTTATCGACAGCCTCGTGGATGCCGCGGTTGGTGCCCCGCCAACTCAAGTCCAAGTCGAATCCAAGTTCATTGAAATCACTCAAAATAACTTGGAAGAGCTAGGCTTCGACTGGCTCCTCGGTCCGATCGCTATTGGAGGTGGTGTTTATGGAAGCGGTGGAGATAATCGCTTGACCGATCCGGGTGGTTATCCCTTCCAGCACAACGGAAATCCCATTGGGGGTTCTACCATCACTCAAGGACTTCGCAGCGGAGTTGGCACAGGACCGGGTGCAGCTATTGTTCCAAACAGCATTGACTCTCTGCTTGGTGGTGTTTTGGGTGCTTCAGGACCGGCCCCCGCATTTTTTGGTATTGGCGGCATATTTACCAACGCCCAATTCCAGGTTCTCATCCGCGGCCTCAATCAGAAAAAAGGTGTGGATTTGATGACTGCCCCGACAGTCACTACAAAAAGTGGGCAAAAGGCAACCATCCGTGTCTCGCGTCGCTTCTTCTATCCCACCGAGTTTGATCCACCACAAATTCCCCAATCCACGGAATCCTCCGTCATTTCCTTGGGATTTACACGAACTTCCCAACCACCAACGATTACTCCGTCTCATCCGAGTGGCTGGACGGAGCGTGATATTGGTGTGAGCATGGACGTGGAACCTATCATCGGCCCCGACTCCTACACGATCGATCTTACACTTACTCCTTTGGTAACCGATTTCGATGGATTCATTAACTATGGTAGCCCCATTAATGCCGTGGGTTACAGCGCATCGGTAGCTGGAGCTTTTCTATTGCAGACCCCGCGTGCCATATCGCTTACAGACAACGTCATTAATCAGCCTATCTTCTCGACACGCCGTGTGACAACCAGCGTTACGATTTGGGATGGACAGACCGTTGCCCTCGGTGGCCTGATTCGCGAAGATACTCAAAAAGTACAGGACAAAGTTCCGCTTCTTGGCGACGTTCCGCTTGCAGGGCGTCTCTTCCGCTCAAATGTCGATCAAAAGATAAAACGGAATCTCATTATCTTTGTAACCGCTAAGATTATTGATGCTGAAGGCCAGCTCGTTCGTCGTGATGACGAAGAAGTTGAATCCGTCGATCTTCTCGGCCTCCCTGCCAGTATTCCCGGTCCCGAATATAATTTGGGTAAAGGCGGAGGCAAGTAAAAGAGGCCTTGCAATGCCGGCTTCACTCCGGTCAACAAAAATTCAAACCGCCTTGCCTCGGCAGGGCGGTTTTTCCATAGGACTCACCGGTGGAATCGCCTCCGGCAAATCTACGGTCAGCAAAGAAATTTTAGAGAACTTTGATATCGACCACTGTGATGCCGACGTAATCGTTCATGAACTTTTAAAGTCAGACTTGCTCACTCGCAAAGAAGTTTTAAGCCACTTTGGAGATGATATTTTAGATGCCTCCCAAAATATAAACCGTGCAGCATTAGGTAAAATTGTCTTTGCTTCTGACGAAAAAAGGCGCATTCTCGAAGGCATACTACACCCGAAAGTCCGCATGGAATGGATGCGCCTGTTGGGAGCAGCAAAAGAGCGATCAAGATCAATCCTGGTGGAAATCCCGCTCCTTTTTGAAACCCGTGCCGAGACGCAACTCGACACAATTGTTCTGGTTGCCTGCTCTGCCGAAACCCAACTACAGCGCATGATAGACAGGCGAGGTCTTTCCACCGAAAGGGCCAAAGCTATTTTAGCTGCTCAAATGAAAACTTCCGAAAAAATCGCTAAAGCCAACCACGTTATCTGGAACGATGGTTCGCTCTCTTGCATGTCTTTGCAAGTTCAACATCTTTTTTCCAATCTCTTTCTCAAAAATTAATTTTCAATTTTAAAAAATGACAGACACCGAACCCTCACTCGAAACCCAAGTGCAAGAACCGGAAGAAAACGCTCCGGCAAAACCGCAAGAAACTGTTTCTCTGCAAGATCTGCATAAACTTTCTCATGCAGGCCTACTCCAACGCGCCACCGATCTCGGCATTCGCTTGCGACTCAACAGCAATAAATACCATCTCGCACTCGATCAAGCCCGCTTCCACCTCTCACAAAATGACATTGTGCTCGCTGAAGGCATTCTAGAAATGCAGGGACAACACGGTCATCTACGCTGGGAAGAAAGTAATTTTAAACCCTGCGCGGACGATGTGCATCTCCTGCCTAATTTGATTCGTCGCTACAATCTGCAACCTGGATTGAAAGTTAAATGTCGTATCAGTCGGCAGCTTAACCGCGACCGTAACCTTGTCGCAGAAGATGTGGTCTCCATCGAAGGCGAAAAAATGGAGTCATGGGATCCGAATCGTCCCTTTGATAAGCTCACTCCGATTTTCCCGAATCGCCGCCTTGTTCTTGAAAATAGCG
Source organism: Chthoniobacterales bacterium (assembly GCA_047971915.1). Taxonomy (GTDB): domain Bacteria; phylum Verrucomicrobiota; class Verrucomicrobiia; order Chthoniobacterales; family JBKEAD01; genus JBKEAD01. The sequence goes on along the minus strand of JBKEAD010000245.1, from coordinate 786 downwards.
GTTCGTTGGACATCAGCACGCGTGCGGTCGATCTCGTAGCTCCTTTGGGTATGGGCCAGCGCGGTCTTATCGTAGCTCCGCCGCGAGCCGGGAAGACGATGATTCTCAAAGCCATCGCACGCGGTATCCGCAAAAATCATCCCGAAGTCAGTCTTATTCTTCTTCTCGTTGACGAACGTCCCGAGGAGGTTACGGACATGCGGCGCGAGCTAAACGCCGACGTTTTTAGCTCTACTTTTGATGAAAATGTATCTCGCCATGTTCAAGTTTGCGAAATGGTTTCCGACCGCTCCCAACGCCTCGTCGAAATGGGAAAAGATGTTGTTATCTTGGTGGACAGTCTGACACGTATGGCACGCGGTTATAATAATCTGCAACCCAACAAAGGGCGCGCCATGTCCGGCGGTGTCGATTCTCGCGCTCTTTTAAAGCCTCGTAAATTTTTTGGTTCAGCAAGAAATGTCGAGGAGGGAGGAAGCCTCACCATCGTGGCAACCGTTCTTGTCGAGACACAAAGTCGTATGGATGACCTCATTTTTGAGGAGTTCAAAGGAACAGGCAACATGGAGCTTCACCTAGATCGCACGATTGCCGAGCAACGTATCTTTCCAGCGATTCAGATTATTAAATCCGGAACGCGGCGTGAAGAAAAACTCTATCATCCCGATGAAATGCACCGCATTGCCACTATGCGTAAACAACTTGCAGAGCTTCCGGCAATTGAGGCAATGACTCTGCTTTCAAAAAATCTCCAAGCGACGAGCACCAATGCAGAGCTGCTAATGC
>JBKEAD010000218.1:0-7484 GCA_047971915.1 Chthoniobacterales bacterium | reverse complement strand
AAATGGTGGGCAGTGAGGGGATCGAACCCCCGACCAATTGAGTGTAAATCAACCGCTCTACCGCTGAGCTAACTGCCCGTTCTTTGGAAGCCTCTAGGCTTCGTCGGAATTTGAGAGTGCACTTATTTAGCGAAGCTGCGATGGGGTGGCAAGCCTGTTTCTCACAAGAACGCATATTTTTAGGGTTGCCTCTTTATCGCTATCACCTCCAAACTTCCACACCGAATGTCATACGTCATTTTAAAAAAACTCCTCGGAACATTTTCCCTCTTAGGTGTCGTAGCTGTGCTATCCGCTTGTAGCTCCAGCGGATATTCGGGATATAAATATAAGCCCTACACAATAAATGGGCGACACTACTACCCGATGCAGCCGGAATATGCAGTGGGTTATGTCGAGGAGGGCGTCGCCTCACACTACGCCGAGCACAAACTTTTTTTCATTCCCGGAAAAACTGCCATCGGAGAAAAAATGTGGGCGTGGTCCAAAAATGCCGCTCATAAAACCCTACCACTCCCCTGCTTAATCCGCGTAACGAATCTGCAAAATGGACGCTCCACCAAAGTCCGGGTCAATGACCGCGGACCTTTCATCGATGGACGCAACTTGGACGTTAGTGCCTCGGTTGCAAAAAAACTCCGTTTTTACGATCAAGGCCTAGTACCCGTCCGCGTCGAAGTTCTCAGTGTCGGCGATGGGAGATACCGGATTCGCTAAAGTCCGACAAGTTGCCGACAAAATATGTGAAGCGACCGCCATCCCACGGTCGTTTTGTCAAAACGACCCTACCTTGCGAAATAGCTTCATCTTTTCTTAAAGCTCTCTAAGCTGCCGCCATGACCTCGCCGCAACAAAGCACCCTCCCCCTCCTCGACGTGGTCCCCGATCACACCGCGCCGACACGCGTTTTTCTCGGCTGGGAACGCCCCGCTCTACCCGCCATTGCGGATTGGCTTATTAAAAATCACCCACAAGCCGAAGAGCAGGATTTTTCAAATTCTATCATTGTCCTCCCCTCTTCACGAGCCGGGCGACGGCTTATCGAAATTCTCGCCCAGCAACTCGCCGGACAACCCGGCGCGGCCTTATTCGCCCCTCCCCGCATCCTCACGCTTTCGGCACTGGCACGCACACTCTTCACGCCAACCGAGGACACCTTCTTACCCGCACCGGATTTTTTACTCAGCCTCGCTTGGCAAGAAGCCTTTCACAAACTAGATGAAAAAGAAAAACAGCTCCTAGCCATCAGCACACATTCAAAAAATGCGAGCGTAAACACCGCAGTTGCAAACAGCCTCGCATCGGTCTGCCGCGAAATCCGCGCCGCCCTCCTCCAACCCAGCAATGTGGTCCGTCATCTCAGCGAACAAAGCAACACCTCCCTCCGAGCCCAAGCTCGTTGGCAAGCCCTAGCCACAGCCTATAAATACTACCTCCAAGAACTAGACGATTGGCAATACAGCGATCCCACCGAATTCAAGATCACATGCTTTCAAAAAGGAAACCTCCGTTTCGGGGAACAAAATCATCTAAAAATCATCGTCGCCGCGCTACCCGAATTCGACACGATGTATGAGCTCGCTCTCGGTCGACTCCCCTCCCCGCAAATCCTAGTTCACTCCCCGGAAAATTCGTCCGCTTTCGATGTCTGGGGACGTTTAAATACAAAATTCTGGAGTCAATACAAAGTCGCTCTTCGACACGGCGAAATCACCGTCTGCTCAGATAGTCGAGAACAAGCACAGGCCATCGGCAAAACGCTTTCCAAATGGAAAAAAAAATACCCCCACGTGCCATCCGCACTTTGCGCACCGGATGCAGCTACCTTTCCCGAACTCCAAACCGCCCTTGAGAAAAAACACCTCACAGCACGCTCGCCCATCCTTTTAAATTACCGCGAAACCCGGCCTTTCGAGTTGCTCTCTCTCTTCGCAAAATACACAGAGCGCAGAGCGCACCATCAGCCGCCCGAATTCCAAATCGTCGCACGCATCGCACGGCATCCCGATTTTCTGGCGGCAGCTTCGCTGGATGATGTCACCCAAGCTCTCGACCACCTCCACGAAAATCGCCAGCCCTTTTCCTTCGATCCATCCGCCTATACCACGGTCGAAAATTCAGATGAAAAAGCAAAGCAATCCCAACAGATTCCAAAAGTTCTTTTTGTTTTGGAAAAGGCACTCAACTCCCTCTTCGCAGCACCACCACGAGGATCAGGACTGAAAGATTTCGCCACGCATACGCGGAATTTTTTAAATAAACTCTATGCCCCAATCCGTATCTCGCGCCACAGCATCGAGGGACGAACCCTCGTCGAGCCGCTGCAAGCTCTTCTTGAAACTCTGAACGACATCGAAAGTTTTGCTGAAAAAAATTCACAGACGTTTAGCGAGCGATCCCTAAATTTCTCCGCTTTTTTAAAATTACTAATAGAGTCATTGGCAAACCGCAATGTGCCACCTCCCGAAAATCCGAATAGTATTCCTCTCATCGGCTGGCTCGAAATTTCCGGCGAAGATGCGCCGTTTCTTTGCATCGCCTCTCTCTGCGAAGGACTGGTGCCCGCCTCCGTGACACACGACATCTTTTTACCCGGCAACCTCCGAAAACAACTCCAGATAAACCACGACGAAGCCCGATTAGCTCGCGAAGTTTTTTTACTCGCCGGCACTGTCGCTTGCCGACAGGGCAGCCTACGGATTTTCGTGCCAAAGCAAAATACGCAGGGCGACCCGCTGCGCCCAAGTCGCGTTTTGCTTAGCGGACTGAAGGAAAAAATCTTGGCCTCACGACTCCTCCACCTACTACGCCCAAATTTTTCACAAGAGAAAACAAACCAAGACGAATCTTCAGAAAGCTCACACTCCCCGCTTCCATTAGTCTCCGTCCCGCTCCGCACAAGCCTCTCGGTAACAGAATTTGCAAGATATATCACCAGCCCACGGCTTTATTACTACGAGCGTGCCCTCGGGCTGCAACTCCCCCAAGACAGCGAAGAGGGACTGACGCCGGCTCTGACCGGAACCATCCTGCACAATGTTTTCGAAAGCTTCGGGCACGACGCATCCATCCGCGAAAGTCGGGATCAATCCGAAATTCATAAATGGCTCTGCGAAGAATTTGATCGGCAGTGGGAGGAACGTTTTGCAAAGCAAGAATCCAGCCTCCTGCGAATACAAAAAACAAGCCTCGAACAACGCCTCTACGACTTCTCTCGGCATCAGGTTCAGGCCCGCAAGGAAGGCTGGGAGATTGTTTACACCGAAAGAAGCCACTCCGACGAAGATCAGGTGCAAGGTCCACTCTGCGTGCTCGCAAACGGAAAATACAAAGGAACGCAAATCGACGTTCATGGCCGGATCGACCGGGTTGACCACCGTCCCAACGCGCCGCAGGGCGAAGCCCGCTGGCGCATCATCGACTATAAAACAGGCAAGAAAGCCGAGCCGCCGGACAAAAAACATTTTAAAAAAACAAAAACCTCCATCGAGTGGAAGGAGCTTCAACTCCCGCTCTATCACCTTTTATTTCCACACTTCGCAAAAAAACAGGCTTGGGAAAATTATCAACCAAACGAACCCGTGGAGCTTTGCTACTTTCTACTTCCCGAGGAATCTTCCGGCTCGGGTATCTCGAAACCTTTCGATTACAATTTGATCGGCAGACCCGTTTTTCCAGAAGATAAAAACAAAGCTCTGGGCCTCGAAAAAGCCGTCGAGCTAGCTCACAAAATCAGTAACGAGGAGTTCGAGGAAATTGGAAAGTTAAATAATTTCGTCGATCCGATTTTCAAAACACTCTGCGGAGAGTATTCACAAAACAGCGATGACGAATCCGAAGAGGAGCTACCAGATGAGTAATTCGACAGACAGCAACATCCGCTACATCCGAGCCTCTGCCGGTTCCGGAAAAACTTACACGCTCAGCACGGCTTATCTCTCGCTGCTTCTCAAAACACAAGGATTGCAAGCCGGTAACATTCTGGCAACAACCTTCACCCGTGCCGCGGCAGGAGAAATTCTTGAGCGTGTTTTGCAGCGGTTAGCCCAAGCTGTTTTGGAGCCGGAGCAGGCAAGGCAACTGCTGCTGGAAAGCGACTTGCCAGATGCTGCCCCGGCTCTTTGTGCCGAAACTTTACAAACACTCAGTAAACAACTCCACCAAATCGGTATCAGCACCATCGACGCTTTTTTTGCCCGCGTCGCACGCGGTATGCCGGAGCAACTCGGGCTAAATCCAAACTGGCAAATCGTAAGCGAGAGCGTAACCGATGAGCTGAAGAGTAAAGCCGTGCTCGAACTTTTTGAAAACAAATCAGAAGCGTTTTTGGAGTGTTATTTTTACTGGAGGCAACACCTCCGCAGTGCCGTCAATTTAGAACAAACCCGGGAGTTGCTCGAAGCCACACTCTTTACCCCTCTGTCCGCCACGGCCTCAGCGAGCTGGCGTTGCTCCGACATTCCTGTAATTGGAGAAAATTTTGCTCAGCAATTCCTCCAAGCAATCCGCACAAAAAACTGGAAAAAAAGCAACGGTGAATCTGCAACAGATAAACGCCTCGCGCCTGCTATCGAAAAAATGCGGGAGACCTGCAGAGCGGATTTAAAATTACATAAAGCATGGTTTGAGCTTACACTTTTAAGGAGATACCTCGAAGGCGAAAATAGTTATTACAGAATGCCCGTTCCCGAGGAACTTGAGGATTTTATCGAAAACCATGTGTTCGCTCTGCGTGCCGTTTGCAGAGACTTAATCGCCGATCAAGAAACCGCACTTGCGAAATTAAAAGAACTCTATAAAGAGATTCGCCTTACCCTCTCGTCCACCTCGGGCTCCCTGAGTTTTCGCGAAATCGAATATCGTGTTTTACAAGCTCAAGAGAGAACGCTCAATACAGATCCCGAAACGACGGAGGATGCATGGAGCGACCTTTACTTCGTGCTCGACACCCAAATCCAGCATCTTTTATTCGACGAATTTCAAGACACGAGTTGGTCGCAGTATCGTTTTTTTCAGCCTTTAATTGAGGAGTGCGCCTCGCAGGAAGAACGCTCCGTTGTCGTTGTCGGAGATCCCAAACAAGCAATCTACGGCTGGCGCGGCGGTGATCGCGAGGTAATCGACCGCTTTCCAAAAAATCATTTATGCCGCATCGAGAGTTTGGATGCGTCATATCGTTCGAGCCCGAAAATTTTGGAATTTGTAGATCGTGTTTTTGAAAATCTCGAAACGGTTGCAGGTAATTTTAAGTCACCTTTTCCGGAAGCCGTTACGGACTGGATGGGTAAAAAAAATAGTCTTCTGCGCTATCAAAAACACACATCCAAACGCGAAGATCTGCAAGGAGAAGTCGGCATTTGGACGATGGATCGTGAAAAAGAAACCTTATACGCTGCGATCTTAAAGCGCGTGCAGGATCTTTTATCCCACCCCACTCCGCCGAAGAGTATCGGGATTTTACTTCCAAAAAATAAATTCATTTTCGATACCGCGTTGACACTCAAAGAAGCCGGTATTGATGACGTCGCGGCAATTACCAGCAAGGTCACCGTTGCCGCGTCCTTTCCGGTCGAACTCATTCTCGCAACACTCACACTCATCGAACACCCCCACCCGCGCTCAGCCGCAAAACTTCTCGTCGCCCAAGCCCCTTGGGGTGCTTCGCTCAAAAATCAAGACACACCTGATTCGTTGAGAAAGCTTGTGAAAGACTTGCGTAAGCAACGCAGTATTCTAGGGCTTCACGGACTACTTATGAATTTTTACGAACACGAAACATTTCAAAATTTGCTTACGGTCCGCGATCATTTTTTATGTTCCCAACTACTCAAGGCGGCAAATCAATTTGATAAAGAAGGATCTGAACGTATTGATCGCTTCATAGAAAACGTCCGCAAAGAAGCTTTCAAAATCACCCGAGAAGCCCGGATTCAGGTCATGACTATACATGCTTCAAAAGGTCTGGAATTTGATGCGGTCATCCTAGCCGGACTCGATGCTTTCGGGTCATCTCCTTCGACGTTTCAAAGCGTGAGCGATGAAAAGGGTATGCAAGTTTTAGTCCCCTCGCCCGAAATTTTGGGCATCGCCGCCGGGGAAGAAAAACGTAACGAAAAATTCAAACGCAAGGCTTTAAGTGAAGAGCTAAGTCGCCTCTATGTCGCACTCACCCGAGCAAAAAGCTTCCTGCAAGTAATCGTCGATAAAGAAAAAGACTCCAAATTTAAAAACGAAAAAAAAGATCTCTCTCTGCGTGCCGGACTTCTCATTTCTTCCGCTTTCGAAACGACGACTTCTGACGAAGATGGCTGCATTTATTTTTCGAAATATGAGGGTATGGCTCCTCCAAAAGATAAAGTTTCAGAAAAAAAACTGCCGCCAGACACCGCATTTTCTGGAAAAGAACCCCCCACTCCCCATCTCCAAGAATCGTTTCCACGGCTCGAAATCGCTTCGCCATCCCTTGCAGACAACGAACCGGAAGCATCTTTATCCAAAAATTATTTTTCTGTTGAAACCCTCTTCCAAAAAGAAACGCTCCCCCAACAACGTGGTATCGAGATGCATTCTTGCTTAGAAAAAATTTCATGGATTGAAGACGGCCTCCCAACCGCAGAAGAGCTTCTAACTCCAACAGAAAAAAGAGACGACAATTTACGATTCGCAAACTTTCTTCTTAATGAAATTCAATCTCCAACGGGCTGCTTACACGCCTACTTTTCACGCAAAGCATTTCAGGAAAAATGGCAATGCCCGGCGAAAGATTTAGAACTATGGCGCGAGCGATCTTTCAGTATGCCGATGGACAAAAAGCTATGGAACGGACGTTTTGACCGCGTCGTTCTTCTCCGCAATTCACAAAGCAAAGAAGCTGTTTTTCAACGCGCAGAAATCATTGATTTTAAAACAAGATCCGGCGCCAAAGAGAAATCAGGTCAAAATACACACGACACAAAACAAATCAAAATCTACAGCAAGGTGCTGAGTCACAGCCTAAAAATCCATTCAGAAAACATCAAAACCTCCATCGCCGAAATCCATCCACAAATTTAGGGCACACCCGAAAATCTGCTTTTTAGCAGAAAAACCGACTCATCGGGAAAGTTCATGTATAGAGGCAACATCCTACCCACGAATTTTTTTCAGACGGGTTCATAGAGCTAGTCGGTAAGAAGTTTTTTGAATAAGGAAAGCAGGAAATTTATTCTCGATAAGATGGGCAATGATGTTTTCATTTTTAGCCTAACTTCCCCGGGGAAGTTAGGCTAATCGATCCATCAGCAAAAGCTTGCCGATACGATAAAAATAGAGAGGCTGCATGTTTTATTGACGCTTGATTGCATACAAAATGCGGAACGCTAATTTTTTATCGTGAATATCCAGTTTATCCATGTTCATTTTTTTCTGCTAAGTTAGAGAGAGCGGGGTGTGTGGTGTGAATGGGGGCAACCATGTAATAGTGTGATATTCTTTGTCTCGGTGAG
>JBKEAD010000170.1:0-6598 GCA_047971915.1 Chthoniobacterales bacterium | reverse complement strand
GAAGAGTGGCGGCTAGAGCAGCTAAATATCGGCCATCTCGACATCCAATTCGTTGCAAAGGATGAAGCAGCCAATTACTCCACTCACACCTCTCTCCCCCCCTCTCCCCAAAACTTTTTAGAAAAACTACTTCCCAGACGTTTTTCTATTGGAAATCTCCACATCGAAAATGCGAATTTAAAAACAAAGGCCGGACAACTTCGCAGCACCGTGCTCGAAGCAAAACCGGATGGGCGCGGCTGGATCATTAATGGACAACGCGGCAAACTCCTGCTGCAAGACAGACCCGAACTTCAGGTAAAAAGTTACCGTGCCCGCATTACGAGAGGGACGCTTTACCTCACCTCTTCGGAATTCACCCTCGCAGAAGACGGAAAAATCACCCTTTCGGGAGAAGTCGAAACGAATCCGCAAAAGCTAGACTTTCGGGTAAACTTCGAGCAGGTGCCAAGCCACACTATTTTTCCCGAACGCTTAAAACAATATCTCACCGGAAAAGTTCGCGGAGAGATGAATATAAAACAACGCTCCGACGGCAGCGTCAGCGACAACCAACTAAGCGGAACTTTTTTTCTAAACGACGGCACCCTCTCCGGCCTACCTGTCTTAAATCAATTGGCAGCCTTCACCGACACACCGCAATTCAAGCGAATGACAATTCAAGAAGTATCAGGAAATTTTGAAAAAAACGCACAAGAACTCCGCGTTCGCAATTTTGTTTTAGAGTCCAAAGGCCTACTCCGCGTCGAGGGAAACTACAGCATTTCCGACAAAGAAGAAATACTTGGTGACTTGAACGTCGGTCTCACCAAACAAACCCTACGATGGATTCCCGGATCCCGCGAACGCGTTTTTACCGAGGAACGCGACGGCTATATGTGGGCGCCCGTGCGTGTCAGCGGAAATGTAAATTCCCCAAAAGAAGATCTCTCCTCGCGACTAGCCGCTGCGGCAGGCTCTGCGACAATCGAGTCTGGCGTCAAAACTTTGGAAAGCGCGCCGGAGGTCATTAAAAGCGGAGTGGATACAGCTATCGATATTTTCCGTCCTTTGCTTAACCCGTAAAAAATTTATTTGAGATGCTCAAAAAAAACTCCTTACTCCATATCACTTGGCTTTTTCTAATACTCCTCACCGCGATCGGCTACGCGTATGGAACGGCTTCGCACGCGACTGGCAGCATTGTCCCGCTTTTGGCAGCATCTGCAAAATTCATGCTCGTCGCATGGTTTTTTATGAAACTTTACTCCGTATCCCGCTTGTGGATATTTGGATTAGGCACTCTGATGACCGGTATTTTAGGAATGATTTACCTCATCCGCTTCGATATTCTTTAACCCATAAAAAATCAGGCACTTTCTGTGCTGATGAATTCCTGTCCCTCCAATGCAGCTTTGCAGGCGTGCCATGCGAGCGTGGCGCATTTTACACGAACCGGAAAACGTCGCACGCCCTCCAAGGCCAAAACATTCCCAAGCTCACGGGGTGGCTTTTCAAATTTCTCGGGCAAAGTCAGAAGCTGCATCACCGTTCCAAATATATCACGGGCTTCATCAATGGTTTTTCCTTTTAATAAAACCGTCATCAACGAAGCAGACGCCATAGCTATCGCGCATCCCGCACCTTGGAAACTGATATCGACTATCTTCCCCTCTGCAACATCAAGCATGATCGTGAATTGATCTCCGCAAAGAGGATTTACCCCCTCGGCAGAATGCGTGGGACATTCAAGCACTCGAAAATTTTGTGGGCGCTTGTTGTGATCGAGAATAATCTCTTGATATAAATCTTCGAGGTCAGACATTAGGCAAACATTTTACGGATTTTTTGCAGAGCGTTCACAAGCATATCCACTTCTTCCCGAGTATTGTAAATTGAAAAGGACGGCCGCGCCGTAGCCGGAACTCCAAGTCTTCTCATGAGTGGCTGGGTACAATGATGCCCGGCACGAATGGCAATTCCCTCCGTGTCAAGAATCGTCCCGATGTCATGTGGGTGTATATTTTCGATACTAAAAGAAATGACTCCCATGCGCTGAGCCGGCCTCCCGTGAATACACAGCCCATCGATCTCCATGAGCCGTTGCTCGGCATAGGCAAGTAGGTCAGCCTCGTGCGCCTCCGCAGCATCATGATCGAGTGATTCCAAATAATCGACTGCTGCCCCTAGGGCGATCACTCCGGCAATATGCGGTGTGCCGGCTTCGAAGCGACCGGGAGCATCTTTGAAAGTTGTTTTTTCAAAAGTCACGGTCCGAATCATATCTCCCCCACCCTCCCACGGCGGCATTTCCGCTAGCCGCTCCGCTCTCCCCCAAAGCACTCCTACGCCAGTCGGCCCAAACATTTTATGGCTCGAACAAACAAAAAAATCACAGTCCAAGTCCTGCACATCGATCCGCATATGCGGTGCTGATTGCGCTCCGTCAAGCAACACCGGGACCCCTGCCGCATGGGCCATTTTTATAATCTCTTTAACAGGATTCAGGGTCCCCAATGTATTGGAAACATGGACAATCGAAACAAAACATGTGCGCTCATTTAGCATTTTTTGAAAAGTGGTCAGATCAAGTTCCCCCGCATCGCTAACCGGCAGCACTCGCAACTTTAACCCCACGCGCTCTGCTAAAAGCTGCCACGGAACGATATTCGCGTGATGCTCCATTTCTGAAATAATGACCTCATCGCCCTGACGAAAATTTTTTCCGCCAAAGGACTGCGCCACAAGATTGATCGCCTCTGTCGCTCCCCTTACAAAAACGATTTCCGAAGCAGATGCCGCTCCCAAAAAGTCCGCTATTTTTTGACGAGCCAATTCATAGGCATCCGTCGCCTGCGCACTCAAATAATGCACTCCGCGATGAATGTTCGAGTTTTGCTCCAAATAAAACTTTTGAATTGTTTCGATAACCGCCCGTGGTTTTTGAGTCGTCGCGGCATTGTCCAAATAAACAAGCGGTTTATCCCCAAGCAATGTCTCAAGAATGGGAAAATCCCTCCGAACTCGCGAAGAATCAAATGCGATTTTGCTTGAAGGCGACATAGAAGTCATGAACGCAACACGCTAAACGGGAAAAATTCAAGCTTCAATCAAAGAATATTTTTTCCATATTTTTCTTTTATGAAACAACACGCTCAATCACTTCCTTTTGGTATAAGAGGCTTTCACGAGCATGTCGGCGACTTTTCGGGCGTTGCTATCGTCGCGAAGAATACCGATTAGGTCGGTAGAGTCACTATGAGCGGCTAGTGGGAGGGTTTTTTCGACGATGTCCCAGATTGCAGGAAAGAGGATTTTATTGTCGAGAAAGGCAGCTACGGCGACTTCGTTTGCAGCGTTAAGGACGGCAGGGAAGGAACCGCCGGCGTCACCAGCTTCTCGAGCGAGGCGGAGCGCGGGGAAGTCGGTGTCACGTGGAGAGGAAAATTCGAGAGAACCGAGCGTTGCTAAATCTAGCGAGGGGAGCGTGCCGGGGACGCGTTGGGGCCAAGTGAAAGCGTATTGGATGGGGAAGGCCATGTCGGTATGCGAAAGCTGCGCGAGAAGAGAGCCATCTATAAATTCAACGAAAGAGTGAACGATACTTTGCGGATGGATAACGACATCAATTTGCGACATGGGGGTATCGAAGAGCCAATGGGCTTCGAGCATTTCGAGCCCTTTATTAAAGAGAGTTGCCGAGTCGATGCTTATTTTTTTTCCCATGTCCCATGTTGGATGTTTCAAAGCTTGGGTTGGGGTTACGTGCTGGAGTTGCGTGGCGGGAAGTTCGCGAAAGGGACCGCCGGAACAGGTGAGGATGAGACGTTTTACATGGCTTGTTGGCTTGCCGTCGAGACATTGAAAGATGGCGTTGTGTTCGCTATCGACGGGGAGGACTTTGACACCACGTTCTTTTGCTCGTGCCATCACGATTCCGCCTGCCATGACAAGGATTTCTTTGCTGGCTATGGCGATGTCTTTTCCGGCGTCGATTGCGGCAAGTGCCGGGCGCAGGCCATCTGTGCCGACGATGGCGATGAGAACAAGGTCGGCTTCGGGAAGCGTGGCAAGTTCTTCGAGTCCTTCAGCTCCTTGGAGAAGGTGAGTAGAAGCAGGGAGGGATGGTTTAGGTAAGCTCGTATCGGAAAGGCAAACCGCCGGGGGAGAAAATTCGTGAGAGATTTTTTCGAGAGCTTTGAAATTGCTGTGGCAGGACGCTCCGATGAGTCGTAGGCGCGGAGAAAGCTGCCGAATGACTTTTTGGGCACTTTGTCCGATGGAACCGGAGGCTCCAAGGATGACGACGCGTTTTATTTTTTCGTCCATGAGTAAGCTTTATAACCCGACGCCGCAGACGAAGCGAAGGTAGAAAAAGAAGACGGGTGCGGTGAATAAAACACTGTCGATAAGGTCAAGCGTGCCGCCGATGCCCGGCAGAACATGGCTGGAATCTTTTGCATTGGTGCTGCGTTTAATAATGGATTCGGCGAGGTCTCCGACGATGGCGACCACGCCTAATAAGAGGCCGAGAATCGGGAGATCAAACCATGATAAGACAGCAAGTTTGTCGGGAATTAATAAATAAAGACCATAACTGCCGGCGATGGCGGTAAAAAGTGCGCCAAGGATTCCCTCCCAAGTTTTGGCCGGGCTGATGTGCGGAGCGAATTTATGCCGTCCGAAAATGACCCCAAAGCAATAGGCTCCCATGTCGGTAAATTTTGTGACGAGGAGGAGGTAGAGGATGTAATATTGTCCGGTGAGTGCTCCGGTGTCGTCTCGTGGAAAAAGAAAGAGGAGTTTGATTAAAAAATTATAAAGCCAAGGGATATAGATAAGTCCAAAGAGCGTATAGGCTGTGGCTTCGAGGGGTTCTTTATCGCGAATGGCAATAAACATTTGCCGCGCAAAGACGATGAGTAAAAAAAGGACTATGACAGCTAAAGTAAAGCCAAAGCCGTCGTCCGGCCCGACCGTTCGGGAATACAAAAAACTACCCGCCAGAAAAATGGCTGCCGTAAGCATTCCGGTAAGCGGATGGTGCGGGATTCCTGCTCCACGCAGCATGTTGAAATATTCCCAAAGCCCGACAAGCGGCAGGGCGGTGAGTAAGCAGAAAAAGGCGATTTCGTTACCGGAGAGGATACTGCCTAAAATGATAACCCAGAGAGTGATCGTGCTGGCAAAGCGTCGAATGAACGTACGGCCTTTTGAGGTCATGCGTCGTCGATTTGGCTGAGACGTTTCAAATAGTTCCAGGAGTAGATGCCGGAGCGGTGCCCGTCTCCCCAAGTGGGCTGGAGGGCGTAACCGCCAACGACTTCAAAAGCGATGAGATCAAAGCTTGCGGGGGTATATTCGTTGTGAGGGCGAATAACGCGTCCTAAAACATCTGGTTCGCCGCCGCAAGAAGCGCAGGGACAGTAGCGACGAAGCCTCTCGAGTTCGAAAAAACTTTCGCTGCCATCTTCCCATGCGATAGCAAGTTCGTTACCGATTTTTTGAGCAGCGGCAGCGCGATGGATTTGAGTTGGGTGGATCATTTTAGAAAACCAGAAGGTGACGGATTCGCACGATTTGACATTTTATACTTCCACGTATTCCGCGACAGAGGCAGGACTTGGAATAGCCAAGCCATCCTCGCGCATCCCATCGAGATGAAACTCAATTGCTTCCTTAATTAGTCTTTCTGTTTCCTCAATGCTTTCACCTACGGCAACACATCCGGGAAGATCGGGGACATAAGCACCGTAACCTGTATCAGATCTTTCAATTACAATCGCGTAACGCATAATTTCTCCTTATTTCCATTCAGCTTGCTTAAATATACTATTCAGAGTGCCTTTTGGCACGTCCATTTTGGGATGACCTGCTACCGTAACTCTCAAACCTAGTTTTTCAGGGTGGGTAAATTGACGGTGGCTTCCTTTCTGGCGGGTCATAATCCATCCTTCATCTTTTAGTCTTTCAAGGACTTCTCTCACCTTCATACGAGAAGCATCTCAGTAGGATATAGAAACTGACAACTTTATTTTTGTCGAACTTGTTTCATGTTAGTCGAGAGAGGCCTACTTAGGTGAAGGTGATTTTTAGCGGGTTCGATGTTTTTTTCTTAGAAAGGCTGGAATGTCTAAGTCTTCGCCTTCCTCTATCGTAGGTTCGCTTTTTTCAAAACGTCCCGTTTTCGATTTATCTTCAAATTCGAGGGTCGCTTGTTGCGGCTTGTTTTGTTTTGCAGATTCTGGTCGTGCGGTTTGTTTTTGTTCGAGAGGTGGTAATTCCTGCTCCGAAAATAATTCGGATTGATCGTCCATAGCACGCGCCTCTTCTGATGGTGAGATAATAGGAGTCGGCTCAGGTTCAGGTGTTGGTTCGGGCTTGGGCTCGGGAGTTGGTTCGGGTTCGGGTTCGGGTGTTGGTTCGGGGTCGGGTGTTGGATCGGGCTCGGGTGTTGGCTCGGGCTCGGGTGTTGGCTGGGGCTCGGGTGTTGGTTCGGGTTCGGGAGCAGTTGAAGGGACTTTTTCGGAAATTGGAAGACGCCGTTTAATGCTTGCTAAAATGCATATACTCAGACCTTCGAGCACGTTGCTGTTCGTTTGCACACCGAAGGCAAAAT
>JBKEAD010000108.1:0-1938 GCA_047971915.1 Chthoniobacterales bacterium | reverse complement strand
CCGTCGTTGACGGTTAGGAAAACATCGCCAGTATACCAGATGTCGGACTTACTTCCGCTGCTAAAAATCGTCTGCTCGTGATAGAGTGGTTTCGTCTTTGTGATGATTGTGCGGCTATCGGTGGGTGCCTTTTTTTTATCTTGGCCCTGCGGGCTTGTCGGATCTTCGGCAGCTTGCTTTTGCGCCTTTTTTTTGTCCTCCGGCAGCAGCGGCGGTGCAAAGGTCAAGGTCGATATAGTCCATTTCGCATACTTGCCAGAGTTGTTGATGAGTGGGCCGGGCGTGAATACAGATATCTATGTCGTCGCCGCGTCCTGTGCACGCAGAGGCAAGGCTGCGAGTAAGCTAATTAGAAAAAAAGGAATACGTCTCATTCTTTTACCACCTCGATTTGTTTATCTAATACTTTTCCGGTGAAGCGATCAATCGCGACATGAACCCAGTAGCGTTGCTCGCCCTCGACGGCAAATTTATCCAACCCCGAAGCGGCGGGTGAGAAACGTCCGCTCTGCGCGACGACGTCGATCAGCAAGTTCCATACTCGGGTCTGGCCCGAGCTTGCGAGCGCACGGATTGCGGCTTCGCGGTAACGCTGGATATTTTTTTGAGAAACATCCGAAACGTCGAGATCGTTGCTGAAGCCGTCGTAGGACTCGCTGCCGTCGATGTTGTGATTTGTGTTTAGTGCGGGTGTAAAGCTCCCGCTGATTGTTTTTTTGGAGTCCCATTTGCCGACGAGATTTCCGAGATTTTGCAGCGGTGTCGCGCTGGTGCGTGTGATGAGTTTGCTTAGAACCTCCTCCGCTTCGGTATCGCTGAAAGCTCCCGTTGCCGGATTGGCCTCATCGCGATAGGCACCTGCCACGATGGCTTTGAGAACCGGCAGTTGGCGGGTATTTAAATTCACTTTACCCGCAACCAGCGAGCCGTCAGACGGAGATTCGTCGCAGGTGAAAATATCCAGCAAAGCCGTATCACCACTCTCAACCGTAAAGAAATCGAGATTGCGCCACGGACGATCTGAGAAGACATAACCCAACTCGGCGACCGAACCAAACGGGCGATTCAAGATGATGGGGCGGCTCGCGCTTTGAGGTTTAGCCGTGGAAACACCTCCCGAGATATTACTCGCCGTGGCAAGCGGCTGACCGATTACGGAGGATTCAACATAAGCACCCATCGCACGCCGCACGACGCCATCCGGGTCGCTGTAAAATTGCGCCTCACCGGAGCCGGGAGCTCCACTGTCGCCGGAAAAACGAAGCTTATCCGGCTCGTAGTTCGGATTGTTTTGAGCTAAGAGGCCGGTTTGAAAATAAATCGCATTTGCAGAACTTGTAGTTCCATAGATATTTTTCACATGCCAACCATCGCCAGCAAAAGAACCCCAGTCTGCGGTTCTATCCGCCTTATCTGAACTGTATCTGGCAAAGATACGTCCGAAGCCAGACTCTGATTCTGGGCGGTCGGTGGCAAAGATATTATTGCTTGCATCCAGCCAAATGCTCGGCTTCGAAGAAGCTATCGGAACCTGACCGCGCTTATTGTCACCAACGGCTCTACCTTGTTCACTGGGTGCCCCGAAACGGCTAGTGCGCGGATCGGCAAAGATGTATTCGCTGTTAGGTTCAGGTCCCCAACTGTTGCCGCCTTGGTAATCGGCCTGCATCAGATCTCCTCCGTGCTTATTTGGCCCAAGTGTTCTTGGAAAAGAATCCAGCCAGAATATATCGATGTCGATGTATTTTTCATCGTAAGTCACCCAGTCACCATCTGTATCCTGATACTGGAGACGATAGGTGATTCCAGCAACAGGGCTCCACCGCCATTGTTACCGGGGGGTTCATAATTACGTCCTTCATAATCTCCAGTATTTTTCGCGTCTACAAAACTGCCTGTCACAATCTGATTATAAGTAGTCGTTCCAATATTATCAGG
>JBKEAD010000045.1:0-16452 GCA_047971915.1 Chthoniobacterales bacterium | reverse complement strand
GACGACGTTTTTTAGATTGGTATGTTTTAGGCGGCGTGCTAGTCCGGTGGATTGAATGGCGAAAATTTCCGAGCAACTGGCCTCGCGGTCGAGGGTGCTTTCGGGGACAAAAGGGTGTTTTGAGATGGGGCGAAATAGGGTGCCGTCTTCTCTTTTTGAGGCGATGGGGGCGGTGGTAGCGGCTAGTGGGATGCGGCGGTGAGTGGTGTTTTTTTTATCGGAGCCTTCGAGTGAAAAAGGCGTATTTTTCCAGCGTTGTGTTTCCAAAAAATCGCAATCGATATCGCGAATGAGTAGGGTGCTTCCAAGGTCGAAGCGTGTGGATTCGCCAAGGATGCGTCCGTTTTCTAGGATGAGGCAATGTCCGCTAAATACGACATCGCCTGTCGATTCATTAGCTCCTGCGGCGGCGTAGAGGTAGGCGGCCAGACAGCGTGCGGATTGCTGACGAAGCAGATCATTGCGGTAGGCTGATTTACCGAGTTGCTCGGGGCTTGCCGATGGGTTTGCTAGAACCGTGGCACCGGCGAGTGCGAGTTTGCCACTGGGTGGTTCCACGGCCCAGAGATCTTCGCAAATCTCAATGCCGAGACAAAATGCGGGGAAATTTTTTTCTTCAAAAAGTAAATCGACTCCGAAGGGAATGGAGGAGCCATGAAGTGAAATTTCTTCTGAGCGAAGCGATGCGCCGGAGCTAAACCAACGGGCCTCGTAGAACTCGTTGCGATTTGGAAGAAAAGTTTTTGGGACGATGCCGAGGATGTGTCCGTTTTGGATGATGGCGGTCGTATTATAGAGGCGATTGCGAAATGATAGGGGGAGTCCGATGAGAAAAGCGGGTGAAAGGTCGCTTGTTTTTTTGCAAAAAATCTTTAGTCCATCGAGTGTTGCTTGCTGAAGTTGGGGTTGGAAAAAAAGGTCACCGCAGGAGTAGCCGGTGATGGCGAGTTCGGGGAAGACGAGTAAATCAACGGATTGGCTCGCGGCTTCGTGTGCGGTTCGTGTGAGGCGGTCGATATTGAAACCGACATCGGCAATGCGGAGTTCTGGTGATGCGACCGCGACACGACGGAAGCCCAAATTATTCATTTCGTGGTTTTTCAACGGAAGTTTAGGCTTGCACAAAGCAAAAGCCTTCCGCAATCGCAAAGTGGTGGGTGGGTATCTTTTCTTAGGAGGATTACCGGATCCAGCCCCAGCGTTTGCTGAAGGGCCAATAGACGACGGCTCCTTTGCCGGCGACATTTTCTTCGGGGACGATGCCCCAGTTTCGGCTGTCGCTGCTGTTGTAGCTGTTGTCTCCGAGGGCGAAGTAGGCTTTTTCGGGGATTTTGAAGGTGGCGGTGGGGCTGCCTAGGAATTGGAAAGAGTAGCCGACGGCGAGTCCGTTTGAGTAGCCTCGGTAGCCGTCTTTTTCGCTCATGACGCGTTGGAAGGCGGCCTCGGGGGCGATTTTGCCGTTTACGTAGAGGTCGGGTGGAGCGATGCGTAGGGTTTGGCCGGGGATTCCGGCGAGGCGTTTGATGTAGTGTTGGGATTCGACGCCGACGGGGAGGGTGCTTTGGATACGGCGGATACCGATGGTTTTGAATACGAAGACGTCTGCGGGTTTTGGTCGGGTGAAGTGGTAGGAGAGTTTATCTACGAAGACTTGATCGCCGGTTTGGATATAGCCTCGGGCCATGGTGTCGCCTTTGTTGAAGCGGCGTCCGGGGGTGAGACCGAAGTCGTTTTGGAGAGGGGCGAGGGGGGCGAAGAGGCGGTAGCTTGTTTTCTGGGTCTGGATGTCGGTGAAGGTGAAGAAATTGAGGTAGGGTTTTTCGCGCATGGCGATGACGGTGTCGCCGTCGGCTTTGGATTTGAGGTCGATGAAGTTGCGTCCGAAGATGACGAGGTCGATTGCGCGTTTGAAGATATTTGGGGCGGGGGCGTCGCTGGGGTAGCCGACGATGCCGTAGAGGGTGGGCTGCATGGAGCCGGTGGGGATTTTGAAGGGTTGGAGGAAGTAGGCGCGGATGCCGGCGGCAATGATGATGGCTACGATGATGACTTCGCAGTTTTCGCGCCAGGCGGCGTGTTTTTTCGGTGGGGCGATTTTTTCGACGCAGTGGTCGAGGTCTTGCATGGCTTGTTGGACCTCGTCGCGGTTACGATTTTTCATACCGCTTTTGAGGCGGTCGATGTTGTCTAGGAGGTGTCGATTTTCTTTTTCAGAAAAAATGTCGCTGCGGTAGGCGTGGAGTTTTTTGGCTCCGGCGAGGTAGTGTTTTGCTTCTTTGAGGTAGCGCGGGGTGAAGATCCACATAGAGGTGTTTGATTTATTTTGTCGGCAGGGGTGCGAGCGGAGTTGAGTTTTCGCTAGGTTTGTTTTCTTTTGCAAGACTTAGGATGAAGCGTGCGTTTTGGAGTGCGGCGTCGGGGATGGTGACGTGGGCGATGTTTTGCTTCCAAATTTTCCATTGTGCGCCGTCGTCTGCAAAGGCTTTTTGAACGCTAGTGTGGAGTTCGTCCGGAGTATTGCTGGCGTTGAGGCCGATTTTTGATTTTTCGATGAGGGCGATGTTTCCTTCTTCTTGGCCGGGGACGACGTGGCTGACGATGAAGGGGCAGTGGGCGGCGAGGGCTTCTTGCACGATGGCACCGCCAGCTTTGCCGATAAAGAGGTGATGGGTGGCGAGGAGCTGCGGCATGTCGTCGGTCCAGCCGAGAATTTTTATCCGTGGGGCGCGATCGAGTCCGGCGTCTTCGAGTGCTTTGCGAATGGCTTTAAATTTGCCGGTGACGACGGTGATTTCGAGGTTTGGGAGTGAATTGAGGAGGCGGAGGGCATGGATTGTCCAGTTTTGGCGGCTTGAGGGAAGGTGGAGAATTTTCCACGGGGGGCCATTTTTTATTTCTCGGGGGAGCGAAGTAAATTTTTGGCTGACGGGAAAGCCGAGGATGTGAATGGTAGCGGGGGAGATGTTGCCGTCGGTGAGGACTTTGGCAGTTGGCTTGTCGGGAACGATGAAGGCAGTCGATGGGGAGCGATACCATGCGGAATTTATCATCGTGGAGTCGGTGACGACGGTGATGAAGGGAGTTTTAAAGCTTGGTTTGACCTCTCGGAGGTGCGTAATGAGGAAGCTGTAAACGGGGTAGGTGGAGACGATGACGTGGGGTTGGAAGTCGTGGATTTGTTGTTGGAGCTCTTTTCGCAATCCGCGAAATAGGGGGATTGTAAATTCGAGTAGGCCGGGGCAGCTGAGTAGGCAGAAGAGGAAGCGCCAGAGGGTTGTAAAGCGATTGATGGCGAGTGAGTAGCCGACTTGAATGCCTTTATTGCAGGCGGGGTTGGTTTTTTGATAAATGTCGGCGATGGTGACTTCGACTGAGTCGGGGTTTTCTTTGAGAAGTGCTTCACGAATATTTTTTGCAGCTGTGTTGTGCCCTTCTCCGAAGGAAGCTGTCAGGATAAGAATGCGTTTCATGAAGGCTTGTTTATAATTTCAGAAAGTCGGAGATAAGCAATGATCTTGCGGTGTAAAAACATCTTTGATGCGAGAGCTAAAAAGTTGCAAATCGAAGGCAAGGGAACACATTTTTCAAATTAAGCCAAAAAAATTTTGATCCTTCTTTAAAATCAGGTTTACTGGATTTTGGTTGCAGAGGTGGAATTTCTAAAAGTTTCGGTGGCGAAATTTTTCTCTGCACATTATAAATCTCAGAAATAAACACCCTCGAAACTTAAGAATATGATTATCCGTTTTGCCTCTGTCCTTGTTCTTCTCGTCAGCTTTTTGCTTATAACTACTGGTAGTTTTTCTCCGCTTCATGCTCAGTCTGCTGGAGCGGCTCAGACAAATAAAGCGGCTTTAGAAGCTTATCAAAACGGAGATTATGAGAATGCTGCTAAACTCTATGGTGAGCTTATAAAAAATTATCCGACGGATGCTTTGGTAACGGTGGCGCGGATTCAGTTGGGTTATTCCGAATATTTTTTGGGAGAGTTTGATAAATCTCGCGAGACTTTGGCGAAAGCTTTGCAGGATCCGGCGTTGCCTACAGATTTGAAAGCCCTTGCGATGTCTTTTTTGCCACAGGCTATTTCGGCATCGGCTGCAAGTATGAAATCGGATGATCCTAAACGGAAGGCCCGTTTTGAAGAGGCGATCAAGGCTTTTGATGCTTATTTGAAGGCTTATCCGCGGGGAGATGATGTCGAGTCTGCGGTTTTTGGTCGTGCTATTGCGAACTACCAAATTGGAAATTATCAGGAAGCTGCAAACGGTCTTGAAGCGAATTTGAAAAATTTTGCTAACAGCCCCACGATTTTGGATAGTCAAAATCTGCTGGCAATCACTTTGGCGACTATCGGCAGTCAGGAACTCATGAAGGGAGATGCGACAGATACGACGAAGGGGTTTGCCGCTTACGAGCGTGCTCTGGGCTATCTTGAAGATATCATTAAGAAAAAAACGGATCTTACACTCGTGAATGACGCGCAGTTTCAGCTGGCCGAGATTCTTTTTAATAAAGCCGCTTTTAGTCCTGAGGCGGATCGGCCGGAACTTTATAAACGTGCACTTGATGCTTACCGATCTGTTGTTCCTAATGAGGAGATGATTGAGTTGCAGCGTGAAAAACTTAGTCGCATTCCAGAGCGTCGTCGTCAACTTACTCTTCGTCGCGATGAGGCCGGACTCAAGGCACTCAATCGTGAGTTTGAGCGTGAACAGCGCAAGATGGGGGAACTTCGTAGCAAGCAGGATCAGATTGCTACGGCGACTCTTAAAACGGCGGAAATTTATTTTAACGAAGGCGACTACAATCGCGCTCGTGTGATGCTGCGTCACATCACGCCATTTTTGCAATCCGATGATAACAAGTTGCGTGCACAGTATTTTCTAACGATGACTTATGCGTTGCAAAACGTTACTGATCTTGCGGTTCAAAATTATGAAACTTTCCAGAGTGAGCATAAGGGTGCTCCAGTCGCACAAAATCTTCCGATCACGATGGGAAATTTATTTTTAAATAATCCTGATCCAGAGAAGGCGAGTCCAGAAAAAGCGATCCAGTATTATGATGAATCTCTAGCGATCTATCCTGAGGGTGAGACGGCTGCCCTCTCTACTATTGCTAAGGCAATGGCCCAGACGCGGCTTCAACAAATGCAGGAGGCAGAAAAAACTTTCACAAGTTTTCTGTCGGGAAATCCAAGTCCGCGGGTTGCTGTGATGGCTCGCGCCGGACTTGCTGACCTTTACAAACTCACCGGGCAGTGGGACAAAGCCATAGCAGAATATCAAACGATCATTAAAGATTTTGCAGACACGCCACAGGCCAAAGATTCCCAATTTTGGATTGCTGTTTGCACGCAGCAAAAAGGAGATCATGCAGGGGCAATCCCTTTGCTTAAGCAGTTTATCGCGGATCAGCCGGATAGCGGATTTATTCCGACAGCTCTCTATTCGCTAGGAGTTTCGCAGATAGCTACAGGTGCTCGTGATGATGGAATGGCGAGCTATGCCGAGCTTGCCGAGAAATATCCTGATAGCACGCCAGCTCCTTTTAGTTACTTTATGCGTGCGCAGATACTTTCTCAGGAGGGTAAGACCGCTGAGGTCAATGATCTCTTGCGTAAATTCATCGAGAAATATCCAGATAGCGAAAATGTTTACGCTGCCTACGATACGATTGCGCGTAATTCGGTAAGTGCAGGCGATTATCCGGCAGCCGTAAAAGTCTATCGAGACTATTTTGAAAAATATCCCGCAACGCCTAAGGCTGCTGAAGCGTTGCTCAATATCGCCGAAAATGAGAGCATTCAAGTCGATCGACTCGGGCGATTTGGAGCACTCAAAGAGGACGAGCGTAACCAATGGATTACTTATCAGACCGAGGCTACTCAGGCTATAGAGACCATTCTTCAACAATTTTCTGACAGTGCTCAGGTGGCACCGGCACTCGGCCTTCTTCTCAAAATTCAAAAACGCTATCTTGCTGCGGAAAGTAAATCGACTGATGAAATTCAGGATTACTTTAATACCCTCGCGGAGAGCTCACCAAGTGCCTCCGCCCGTAGCAAAGCTCTCTTTACCCTCGCTTCGTTTATCGCAGAGCGAGACGAGGAGCAGGCTCTCTCAATCATGGATGACGCCTACGATCCACAGGTGGTTTATTCTCCTGAAGACATAGACTTCTATGGTCTTGCTTTGATTGATAAAGATAATACGGAGAAAGCCGAGGCTGTCTTTGCTAAACTTGCCAAGGATTATCCAAACCCGGCTGGTGTCGATCCTACGCAGGCACCGGCACCGATACAGCAAGCCCAAGCCACGGCTCTCTTTGGACAAGCACGCGTCGCTCAGCAAAAAGGCGACACCGCGCAAGCCAGCACGCTTTTCCAAGAGCTTAAAAAACTCTACCCTTGGTCGCCAAAAGTTCTCGAAGCAGAGCTCGGAATCGCAAAAGCTGAATATGAAGCTAAAAAACTGGCTGACGCTATCGCTAGACTTCCCGCAATCATGCGTTCGCAAACGGCAACTGTGGAATTAAAGGCCGACGCTACGATGCTCTACGGCGATATTATGCTGCTTCGCGCCAAAGAATCGAGCGATCCCAAAGAAAAAGAGGAAAAAACGCTCGCTGCGATTGATTATTATCTCCAAATCGCAGCATTTTACCCGGCTGCCACGCGTCAAGCCGCTGAAGGGCTTTGGAAAGGTGCTCAGCTTCTTGAGGAGCAAATCAAGACAGGCACCAATAGCGAAATTAAAGCCAAACAGCAAAAAAGCCTGCATCGCGCTTACAATGACTTGGTCGAGAATTATCCAAACTCACCAAATACCGATGCTGCACGCTCGCGTCTGGCGGCACTCGGGTCGGCTTCATGACGCGTAAGGAACGTGCGGCAGAGCTGATAGAACGCCTGCCGCGCATCTACCCTGATGCGCATTGCGAACTCGATTACAAAAATCCGCTTCAGCTTCTTGTCGCCACGATTCTTTCGGCGCAATGCACCGACAAGCGCGTAAACCTCGTTACCAAAGAATTATTTAAAGCCGCTAAAACGGCGAAGGATTACGCAAAAATTTCGCAAAACGATCTTGAAAAAATAATCCATTCCACGGGATTTTATCGAAATAAGGCCAAAAATATACGAGCAGCAGGTCTCGCCCTCCTTGAAAAACACGGTGGAGAAGTTCCGCAGGATATGGGTAGCCTAGCCGCTCTTCCCGGCGTTGGGCGCAAAACCGCTAATGTCGTTTTAGGAAATGCCTTCGATATAAATGAAGGTATCGTTGTAGATACCCACGTGGGTCGCTTGTCTAGGCGTCTTTGCCTCACAAAGCACAGCGATGCCGTAAAAATCGAAAAAGATCTTGTAAAAATCATTCCGAAAAAAAATTGGTGCCTCTTCAGCCATTGGCTTATCTGGCACGGACGCCGTCGCTGCATGGCTCGGAAACCCGATTGCGCAAACTGTGAACTTCGCGATATTTGCCCCTCTGCCGACAAAGTATAAAAAAACTCCAAAAATCACTTGACTTATTTCATGTGAGATTATATTAGTCTTCATATGAAATACACAGACTTACCCCTCGTAACGTCGTTTTTACCTAAAGATACAGGTGCTAAAAAGACGACTCGTTTACAAGAAGCTTTCGTAGCACCCCAAACACCGCTTGTCGAAAGGCTCCGTGCGGGGCTTCCGATGTCGGAATATCGCCTTTTGTTGGATTTGCTGCGTATCCCTGAAGAAGACCTTGGTAGGTATCTGGGCATTTCGCCAGCTACCTTGCATCGTCGCAAAAAAAGTGGGCATTTAGAGACTCCTGAGAGTGAGCGGGTTGTTCGCTTTGCGCGTCTTTTTGGCAAATGTGTGGAGGTCTTCGAAGATAAAGATGCCGCTCGCGAGTGGCTCAAGACTTCGAATCCAGGCACGGCTGGTGAGTCGCCACTTTCCTATGCAGACACCGAGTTTGGTGCTCGTGAAGTCGAAAATCTCATCGGTCGGATCGACTACGGGGTTTTTGGTTAGGGCGATATGAAGCAGGAGAATAAAAAGGAGCCGTGTGTCTATGCTTATCGTATGGTTGCGCCGCGTTGGGAGAGAAATGCTTTTTCCGGCGAGGGGGCGCGTAAGTTTGGTGGGCGTTGGAACTCCCCCGGCAGACCGTTGGTTTATGTTGGTGGCAGTCGTGCGCTTACCGCTTTGGAAATGCTGGTGCATCTCACCTCGCCGCTGAGTCGGGTAAAGGAATATCGTATGATCGAAGTCTGTATCCCGTCGGAATGCGTGGTGCATTATCCGGCCTCTATTTTGCCAAAAGATTGGCGCGAAAGTCCGGCAGGAAAATCAACTCAAGAAATCGGTGACGATTGGCTGGCGGCAGGAGCGCACCTAGCCCTGTCGGTGCCGTCGGCGGTGATACCGGAGGAGATAAACGTCCTTATAAATCCGCTCCACCCAGATGTTTCGAAGCTGGAATATTCACCACCAAAGTCTTTTTATTTTGATCCGCGGCTGTAAGTTGACTTGTTTTGATAATAAAAAAACACCCGGCTTTGCGAACCGGGTGCTTTTGTAAGAGGTGAAGTTTTTTTAAAATTTATTTCTGAGATTTGCGGCGGCGAAGGGCGAGAAGACCACTACTTGCTAGAAGCAAGACTACGCTGGATGGCTCTGGAATGATTTGAATTCCGTCCAGAGCGACATGCCCGGGTGCTCCGAAACCTGCTCCCGGCTCAGTAATTGAGATCGTGAAAGTATCTGAAGCTTGGATGTTCAGACCGGTCCAAGACATTTTTACCATATTTAGCGGTTGCCCAAACTCCACCTCTCCTGTGGGGCCGAGTAGGGTTTGTGTGGCGGCTACATTACCTGCACCGGTATTTAGAGTTATTGTATAGTAGGTTGTAAGTGATGAGCCGGTTCCTGAAGGAGGCGAAAACTTCATGTAGAGGTGAATAGAGTTCATATCCACTGTAGCTGTGGCGTTGATGGTCATGTCTGTAGCGGCAGTCATGCCTCCATTACCGTTGTAGTAAAGATCGTCAGTAATTGTACCGCTATCTATTACCATTCCAGCACCATTATTAGCGGTAAGCGTGGCTGTCATATAAGGGTTATAGCCGTTGCCCGATACGTTACTAAAAGTTAGTCCAGAGAATGTATCCCATAGCGTGCCGTAGTTGGGATTAGGATATCCGAGAAGAGTGGCGTTCGAAGTTAGTGGAGCGCAGAGCAAAGCTGCAGTTAGGGTAAGTAAATGTAGTGATTTCATCAGTAGGAAATTTAGCAGAAATAAAAAGGTGTGCTAACGGATGGTTGCGGAAGTTTTGTGTTGAATTGTTTTTAAAAAATGTAGTGAGAAAACTCTACTGGGTAAGTATGTAGTTTGGGTCGTCAGCTTCGTAAGCGGAGCGTGTCCAGAGGCGCATGTCGCTGAGTTCTTCGGGGCCGAGCATCTTTACACTGCCGTCGAGAAAAGCACAGACGGCCTTTCCATTATGACGAAAATCTACCCATCCGTAATTCATCGGGTTTTTATTTTTGTCCCATTGGTTACTTGAGTCCCAAGTTTTACAATAGGGAGAGTCGAGACTTTTGGTAGGTGGGGTAACGTAGCAGTAACCATGTCTTTTTGCAGAACCCGTGCCGCTACCTCCTGATGCGAATGTGAGTATATTTCCAATCGAATTTGCGGAGCGCGTGATGCTGTCGTCCGGGTTCATCTGGTCACCGTTTGCGAGTATGACTCCGCCTACACCGAAAATATTCATACCTAAAGCCGGGTAGGTGGATGTTAGGTAATCGCGCATACTGGCGGAACTTTTAGCAAGTTCCTTTTTATTTTGATTTACCAGGATAGTTCCGTCGAATCGATTGCCTAAATAAGGGCGGAGGCGGAATGGGTAGCGTTGAGCAGCATGACCCAAGACGGGTTCTCCTTTCAGGTTATAGACAGGTTCGTAGCTTGTTGAGCCGGCTCTGTAATCTATTCCGGAAAGATAAGTGCCGTTATTATCCGTTGCGGTTGCGAGGAGTGCGGTTGTTAGAGAGCGTGCGGCTTGCATCTCTCGAACTTTAGAAGCGGAATCGAGACATTTTTTTGTGAGTCCGACTCCGAGAATGGCTAGGAAAGCGATGATTCCAATAACAGCCAACAGCTCAACTAGAGTAAATCCACGGGAGTCTGGGGGCGTGATTTTGAAATTCGTTTGCAAGGTTTTAGTGTTTTCTTTTGAGTTTAAAAAATAATCCGCTGCTGAGAAGAAGTAGAGTTACTACGGAAGGCTCGGGAATAGCTTGGGTGAGATTAACATTTTGAAACCATACATGATGCTGGCTCTGAGCATCCCAAGAGAAAGAGAAATTCGAGGTTGTACCTAGCTCAGCAAGTCCACTCCATGTCCAAGTGTAAGGAGTAAGAGTTAAGCCTTCAACCGGTGAACCCGGAGGAGCGGGGAAGGAAGCACCTTTGGTGAAAGAAGTGCTGGAGATACTTGGGTTAGAGGCATTGTAGTTGAGAGTGATCGAGGAAGCAAGGTATTCAACACGAACAGGATCGCCGCCACCAGCTTCGAAAGAAAATGTAATTTGATTTAAATCGCCTAGGATAGTTGATGTGGAAAGGGTGAAAGACGGATTGTCTGAATAGAATGTATAAATCCCACCGTAGCCGTTAGGATAACCTCCTGAGCCGATTCCTCCCGAGGTCAATCCAGATAGGGCAATAGATGCTGAGCTTGATGCTGAGTCTGAATATAAGGTTGCAGGGCGGTAGTCGCCGCCGTAGTTATTTGGATCGATTCCGCCACCAGCGACCGTCCAAGTGCTCTCGAGAATTTGTGCGTTTGCAGCGTGAAGAAAGAGCCCACTTCCTATTAAAGCTGTAGTGAGAACAGTTTTACAGTACATAGTAATTTTTTTATAATGCTTTCGGTTGAGTTTCGGTTGTTTTTTTGAATCGAAGTCAGCTTGTTGACTTTTGATTAGAATAAAGCAAGAGATGACACAAATCTTGCATCTGAATCACAGAGTAAAGAATATATTTTTTTGAGCTAACGGATACTTGCTAAAAATTTGCGCCAAATTGCGCTTTGAGTGCCAAAAGGTCAAAACAAACTTCCTCTGAAATTAGTATTTTTAGTCGTTATTTTTTAAATTTTTTAGGCTCATTATTTGGGTTAAAAATTACAGAATATTTTTTCCTTTTTTATTTCTTAATCGTTGTTATTCAAGGTGTTTCTTTATTTTATACAAGTCCATTTGTATAGATTCCATACTTCCTTCGATCATTGCGAGTATGGCTGTTGGAGAGAAAAGATAAAGCCTTAGTTTTTATAAAAAAGAGCTTTTTGGGCCTAGGGGCTGCATTTTGAAATTAGTGGACATGCCAATGTATTTTTTCAATGAATACGCAGAACCATTTACAAAACGTATGTCAGAAACTAACACGACAACAGCGATAGGCCTTGCTGAGCAATGGCAAAATCTACTAGCCGATAAACCTAAAACCCGTATCCGCGATGCGGCGACACAGCTTGGTGTGTCCGAAGCGGAGCTTCTTGCCACGCGCTGCGGCGGCAAGGGGGTGACTCGGCTGGAGGGAGATTTTCAAAAACTTTTTAATGAGTTTCAAAAGCTCGGTCGCATTATGTGTCTCACGCGAAATGAAGATGCCGTGCATGAGCGCTACGGTGAATTTTCCACCGCCGAATTTTTCGGTCATGTCGGGCAGGTCGTCGGGCCGGATATTGATTTGCGCCTGTTCCCGGCTTACATCAATCTTGCTTTTTTCGTTCTCGATGAGACGCCGGAAGGTCCGCGCAAGAGTTTTCAGATTTTCGACGCCGCTGGTGATGCGGTTCATAAAGTTTACTTGCAGGCTGAGAGTGATCACGCTGCGGCAGATGCTTTGGTAAAAGAATATACGTCCGCAAATCAAAGCACCGAACAGGCGGTAAAGCCCTACCCAGCTTCTCCGGCTCCGTTGCCGGATAGCGAAATCGACGCAGAGGGCTTGCAAAAAGCTTGGCTCGCGCTCGAAGATACGCATGGTTTTTACGGAATCCTTCGTAGGTTCCGCGTGACTCGCGAGCAGGCTTTGCGCCTTGCGCCGGAGGGCTATGCCTATCGTGTGTCGCTTGGCAGCACGCGCAAAATGCTCGAAACCGCTTCGGCGGACAAAACCCCGATCATGGTCTTTGTCGGCAGCCGTGGCTGTATCCAAATCCACACCGGCCCGGTCGATAACATCAAAATGTTCGGCGAGGAGTGGCTCAACGTGCTCGACCCTGACTTCAGCATGCACCTTCGCGAACCATCCATCGCCGGTGCTTGGGTTGTGAAAAAGCCGACCAAGGACGGCGACATCACCGCGCTGGAAATCTACGACAAAGACGGCGAAGAAATCGCTCTCTTCTTCGGAAAACGTAAGCCCGGTCAGCCCGAAGACGAGGCTTGGCGCAAAATTATTGGAGAACTCGCCTGATGTTTATTTTTAAAAAAGGGGCGTCGCTTGCTGCGGCGCTTTCTCTCCTTGCGTCGTCGATGGCTCATACCGCAGAGGATGCTCCGCGTCTCGTCAGTGGGAGTGGAGCTATCTCTGAAATTATCTGTGCTTTGGGTGCTCAAGACCAGCTCGTGGCAGTGGACACCTCCAGCACCTATCCCGAGGAATTAAGCGAATTGCCGCAAGTCGGCTATGCGCGTGCTTTGTCAGCAGAGGGTATCCTAGCCCAGCGTCCAACTTTGCTTTTAGTGACCGAAGATGCGGGACCGGCTCCGGTTTTGGAAAAAATAAAAGAGCTGGGTGTTTCCGTCGAGACGCTCTCAAATGGTCACACGCCGGAAGCCGCAATCGAGAGAATCCTAGCTGTCGGCGAGGCAATAAACCGAAAGGCTGAAGCCGAAAAACTTGCCGAAAAACTAAAGGCGGATTTGGCGCAGGCAAAAGAGCTTCAGCCTGCAGGGGCGGACAAGCCGAAGGTACTCTTCATCTACGCACGCGGTGGCGGGATGATGAATGTCTCCGGCACGGGAACCGGTGCCGATGCGATGATCCAGCTCGCGGGTGCGCAAAATGCAGTCACTGCTTACGAGGGCTACAAGCCGCTCACGGCAGAGGCGGTCATTACCGCTGCACCGGATTTTATTTTGCTGACTTCGCATGGTTTACAGTCCAGTGGTGGAGTGGATGCTATCCTCGCCCAACCCGGTATTAGCGAGACTCCGGCGGGAAAAAATAAGCGTATTTTCTCTATGGACGACCTCTTGCTCTTAGGTTTCGGACCGCGCCTTGGTGAGAGCGTGACACAGCTTTCCAAAGAGCTTCACTCCTCGGATTCGGCGGATAAAGATTCGCCGACGGTGACCAAAGTGCAGTGAAACGCCAGTCTCCGGGATGGGTGATTTTCTCGCTTGCCGTTGGTTTGCTTTTGGTATGCGTGGCTTCCCTGCTCTACGGTGCCGCTGACTATACGCTAGCAGAAATCTTTAGCGTCTTTAAATCCCGTCTCGGTTTTTCTGAGGCGGGACTTTCTGCGAGTAGCGAGGCGGTGATATGGCACCTACGTCTTCCACGGACACTTTTTGCCGCGCTCGTCGGGGCGACCCTTGCCGTGTCGGGCGCACTCATGCAGGGGCTTTTTAGAAACCCGCTGGCCGATCCGAGCCTAATAGGTATTTCCAGCGGAGCAGCACTCGGGGCGGTGGTCACGCTGGTTCTTGGCGGTGCCCTGCTTCCCGGAATTGCTTGGATTAGCGATCAGCGTTTTTTGCCGATCAGTGCTTTTATCGGAGCCTTGGCGGTGACGTATTTTGTCTATCGCATCTCGCTTGTTTTTGGTTACAGCGCGGTAGCGACGCTGCTGTTGGCAGGGGTAGCGGTAAATTCGATTGCTGGTGCCTTGATCGGGCTGAGCATGTATTTGGCGAGTGACGAGCAGATGCGCTCACTGACCTTTTGGACACTCGGGAGTCTCGGTCTAGCCGGCTGGGAGATTCTGGCGATATCAGCACCCATTTGCCTGACTCTGCTGATTGTGGCTCCATTTTTTGCAGGTCCTCTGAATGCTTTGTCGCTGGGCGAAGCGGAGGCGATGCATCTTGGATTTAACATAGAGAAAGTGAAGCGATGGATTATTTTTCTCGCGGCTGCCGGAGTCGGTATTTGCGTCGCTTTTACTGGGATTATCGGCTTTATCGGGCTGGTGGTTCCGCATCTCATCCGACTGTGGATCGGTCCCGAGCACCGCAAGCTGCTTATTGCCTCTGCGCTTTTGGGAGCATTGATTTTGACCTTTGCGGATACGTGCGCACGCACGATGGTAGCTCCGGCAGAGCTGCCGATTGGAATTTTAACGGCGGCTTTTGGCGGCCCGTTTTTTCTCGTCATGTTGCTGCGGCAGCGCTCACGCTTGCTTCGCATCTAAGAGGATTTTTTTATGAAAGATAAATTTACCAGAAGCTCCGGCGTGCCGTTATTCGAGGTTCGAAATTTATCGTTTTCAGTCGGCGCGGCGGACTTGCTTCGAGATATCTCGATTGACCTTTTTTGTGGTGAATTAACCGTGATTCTAGGACCAAACGGAGCCGGTAAATCGACTTTTTTGAAGCTCCTGACAGGCGAACATAGCGCAAGCTCGGGAAAGGTATTTTTTAATCAAAAAGAACTCTCCGAGTGGTCTAACCGTGAACTCGCACGGCGGCGTGCCGTGTTGCCACAGGCCAGTAAATTGCCCTTCGATTTCTTGGCGCACGAGCTTGTGATGCTGGGGCGTGCGCCGCATGGTGATGCTTCAGAATCGGCAGAACTGGCTCTCAAAGCGATGCGAGCAAGTGATTGTGAAGAGCTTGCCGAGCGAAGCGTAGGGACGCTCTCGGGCGGAGAGTTGCAGCGAGTGCATCTAGCGCGGGTGCTTTTGCAAATCGACGTGCCGGACGAT
This sequence comes from Chthoniobacterales bacterium, assembly GCA_047971915.1. Lineage (GTDB taxonomy): Bacteria > Verrucomicrobiota > Verrucomicrobiia > Chthoniobacterales > JBKEAD01 > JBKEAD01. Next base: position 1,512 of record JBKEAD010000045.1, on the reverse strand, counting down.
CGCTCGCGAGCACTTTTTTTGGATGAGCCTACGTCAAACTTGGATCCCTTTCACCAGCACCGAACGATGCGGGTGGCGCGAGAAGCTGCCGATGCGGGTTGCTGTGTTGTCGTCGTCCTGCACGACATGAACTTAGCGGCAACTTATGCAGACCGTTTGCTCCTTTTACAAAAAGGAAATTACGTAGCCGAAGGACCCGTCGATGAAGTAATGACCAAGCCTAGAATCGAGCAGCTTTTCCAAGTCCGCGCCTGCATCGTAGAGAATCCTCTAAGCAAGACGCACGGACTGTTTACGGGGTGATCTTTATTATTAAAAAATTGCCCACCATTCAAAAGAGCTTCACAGCCATCCCATAGATGCTAAAACTGGAAAAAGGGGCCTGATTTTACCTTGCCCTGAGAAGGTTTTCGCCTTTTTTGCAGTTTGAGTTTTTTTGCTCATAATTATCCCGTGGCAGCGATTTACAGGCAAACTCAAAAATAAAAGTTCGCAGCAGCACCCCTTCTGAATTTTAAGTAAGGAAAGCAGGAAGGCAGGAAAAGAGGTAGATATAGAAAGAAAAATAATGTCTTTCCTGCCTTCCTGCTTTCCTTATTAAATCCAAATTTCTCAGCTTGTGGGATGGTTGTGAAAGAGCTTATATACTCAGGACGTCTTTATGGAATATGTAACCATAGCAAAAGGAAAAGGAACGCGTTTGAATGATCGCGGAATTCAAATGGACTTTGGCGGCTTGCGTTAAAATTTTTCTGTAAAAGTGTTTAAGGCTGCTGAGACCGTCTTTGGTCGTTGCGGACGGAACGCCGCTAGCTTTTGTGTCGGGCCATACAAGGAGAGTGTCATAATCGGGATTGCCGTTCACTTCTTTGCTGTTCTACAAGCCAGCATTTTTATCGAGTAAAAAACCACCTTTTCCGTCTATGGAGATCAGGACGTGATTTTTGGAGGAGTCCCCAAGAAAGTGGCACCGAGGGGGTGAAACATATTTCCGTCGGTGGTGTAGGCGAAAAAATAATCTGCGCAAATCCTGTTCATCTGCGGTTAAAAATGAACATGGATAAACGGGATGTTCAGGATAAAAAATTAGCGTTCTGCATTTTGTATGCAATCAAGCGTCAATAAATTATGCAGACCCTCTATTCTTATCGTATCGGCAGGCCTTTGCTGATAGATCGATTAGTCGTAATATGTCGCCTGACCTGAATGGCACTAAGATAAGGCAGATTTGGGATGATTTTCGACACCGTATTTTCTGTGGGGTAAGGGGCCTACTTCGTGGCGGGGTTTGGTGAGGAGGCGATAGTTTTTGGGGCGACGTTTGCGGACTCAGGGTTCGGTTCTTAGAGGGCGAAGAGGGAGTAAGTCGGCGGCGATGACGCGGAGCATTTCGTCAGAGAGAGGCAAGGGTTCGGGGTTTGTCTTTGGCACCGGAGGAGGCATTTGCAAATTGGCGCAGGGTGTCGAGGGCACCTTTGAAGGAGATGCGTGCGAGGTCGACGTTGTGAATGA
>JBKEAD010000209.1:0-2237 GCA_047971915.1 Chthoniobacterales bacterium | reverse complement strand
CGCTTGAACTACGCCCGTCGCGATCCGCACGGCAAACTCATTCCCGGCTTGCAAGATATTCATCAACTCGCAAACACCGGCAACCCGGCTTCGCGAGCAACTGGCTTCGGCTCAGACAATCCTGCTGACTGACCCATGCAACATCTTATTCCCGCTTTCGATTGGCAGTATGTTTTGGTTCGACCGTGGACGGAGAACTTTTCCATTACAGTTTGGGTTGTGCTCATGGGTTTCTTTGTCACGGCTTCTTGCGGCCTTGTCGGAAACTACCTCCTGCTTCGCCGCATGGCTCTCGTTGGTGATGCCATTAGTCATAGTATCCTCCCCGGTCTGGTGGTCGCATTCATGCTTTTCAAACACAACGCCACTTGGGTTATGTTTCTCGGTGCCTTCGTGGCGGGACTTTTGACGGTTGCCTTGATCGAGTTCATTCACAAGCAATCCCGCATTAAACCAGACGCAGCCATTTGCATTGCCTTCACGACCCTATTCGCTTTGGGCGTTGTGCTGATAAGCAGTCTCGAAAGCAGGGGCACGCTTCATATCGACGCGGAATGTGTGCTCTATGGAGAAATCGCATTTGTGCCCTTAGAACCTCCTGTGATTTGGCAGGGATGGGAACTCGGCCCACCTTCGGTCCTGCGCATGGGCACCGTATTGGTCTGCATTATTCTAGCCATTCTCATTTTTTATAAAGAGCTGCTCGTCACGTCTTTCGATGCGGCTTTATCAAAATCTCTAGGAATGAAAACGGGTGTTTGGCATTATGCTCTCATGGCTGCACTTGCCATCGTCGTCGTCTCCGCATTCGAGTCTGTGGGGGCTATTCTCGCCGTAGCCATGCTCATTGTGCCGCCCATGTTTGCAGGGCAACTTTCAGATTGTCTGCCAGTGCGTCTTGGATTGACGCTTCTGCATGCTGCGCTGAGTGCCATCATTGGCATGTATCTTTCTGTTTGGCTAAATTGTTCCGCAGCCGGAGCAATGGTGGTTGCTGCAACCCTACTATTTATGCTGACTTGGCTTGCCTCTCAAATTAAAAAACTAGCTCGAAAAAATCGTATCTAATAGCCTAGGAGACTGTTGAAAAAGTAAGGAATGGAAAACTGCGAGTCCTTTTGATTGTCAGCAAGGCGCGATGAGGGAAGCTAACTTTAGCTACCTGACTGATTCGCAACGAAGCTGATAAACAAAAGGGCCGCAGCCCACAGGGTCTTTCAAAAATGCTTCCGGCGAAGCCGCTAACTTTCATCTCAAAAATCTTTAAATTTTTCCGTTTCATAGTTTTTCAACACTCTCCTAGCGGGTTTATTCCAAAATAACCTTTGAGTTGAGAAAACACAGACAAGATTGTCTGTGCCACATTTCGGAGATCGGGCCAAAATTCCGAATTTTTCGCTCGCACATTATAAGTCCAACAGACTGCTAGAAACGAAAAAAAGCTTCTGCCGTAGCGGTTGTTTGCGCTGATACTTCCTCAATGCTAGTTCTACGAATTTCAGCCAACTTCTTAGCAACTTCGGAGACGTAAGCGGGTTCACAGCGTTTTCCGCGATGTGGGACAGGTGCCAAGTAAGGACAATCCGTCTCGATCATAAAACTCCCGTCAGGGATGCTTGCCGCCGTCTCCCGCACGATGGGTGCATTTTTAAAAGTAATAATTCCCGTAAAGGACACTAGATGTCCCATGCTTAGAATTTGCCGAGCGTCGTCCGGAGTGCCACCGAAGCAGTGAAAGACGCTGCGGAGTTTGTTTGTATAGGGAGTGAGGAGTTCGAGGGTATCCGCAAAAGAATCCCTCTGGTGAATCACGACATTCAGACCCGTGCGAACCGCTAGATCAAGTTGAGCTTGAAAGACTTCTTTTTGAGCGTTTATTTCTGCGCCGTCTTGGGTGGAGAGTTCCATGTCGCGAGGTGTCTGCGCAAGCAGGGCACCGGAGACGTTGCCTTTGCGCGGAGCGTGGCTGGGAAGACGGTAATAATCCAGCCCGATTTCGCCAATTGCTACAACTTTAGGATGTTTGCAAAGTGGTTCTAAGTCTTCGAGATCTTTGCCGGAGGATTCGGCGGCGTTATTGGGATGAATACCGACCGTGACGAAAACTTCCTTGTATTTTTCGGCGAGAGCTATGGCGGCTCGACTCGAAGCGAGCGTCGTTCCGATGCTGATAATGCGTTTGACTCCAGCCCCCCGTGCCCGATCTAAAATTTCGGAAAGGTCTTTTTCAAAATCAG
>JBKEAD010000079.1:0-4180 GCA_047971915.1 Chthoniobacterales bacterium | reverse complement strand
AAAATTTTTCTGCCATGCGCGGAGGAGGGCGGCGGTTTTAGTTGGAGGGAGGGTGAAGAGGAGTTCATAGTCTTCGCCGTCGCGGAGAGCGGCAGCGGTATTGGAAGGGCGGCGAAGGGGGAGTTTTTCAAGATCGAGTTGCACTCCCAGAGAGCTGGCTTTGCAGAGGCGTGGGAGATCTTGAGCAAGGCCGTCGCTAAGATCCATCATCGCGCTTGGGCGGAAGTGCTCGATGAGCCAAGCAGCCTCAGCAAGGCGCGGAGTGAAGTCGAGGTGGTGTCCTGCAAGGCTGCCACCAAGCACGCCGGTGACAAAAAGGGTGTGTTTTGCTTTCGCGCCGGAGCGTAGCACAGGACGGTGACGGGATTCTCCGGTGAGTGCGATGGAGAGGCTTAGTGGACCGTCGCTCCGGCTGGTTTCTCCGCCCACGATTGTGACGCCAAACTCCGTGGCGGCTTTGGAGAGGCTGCGATAGATTTTTTTTAGGAAAGCGAGTCGGGTGGAGGCGGGGCAGAGGAGGGTGACGAGTGCCCACTTTGGGGTTCCGCCGCAGGCGGCAATGTCGCTGATGGCGCGGCAGAGTGCTTTCCGCCCGATGCGTTGCGGGTTTTCTGCCGGTAAAAAATGTACGCCGGATACGACGACGTCGGTTTTTAATAAAGTCCAGCGAGTGTTGCCCTGAATGGTTTCTTTGATGACAGCACAGTCGTCGCCGGGGCCCGCTACGAGATTTTTGTGCCCGTGGAGATTTTTTATCAACTCGTGAACAAGCCTGTCTTCTCGTAGTTCGGAGAGTGTCATGGTGTCATGAGTTCGGGGAGGAAAATGGCTGCGAGCACGGAGAGGCCGTTAAAGGTCGCATGCATCAAAATCGGTGCCCAGAGGCTGCCCGTGCGCTCGTAAACGAGAGTTAGTACAATGGCGAGAAGGCTCAGTGCGAGCATCGAAGGGAGGTGGAGATGAATGGATGCAAAGAGAAGGGCGCAGAAAATCATAGCAAAAAATCGTCCTCCATATTTTCTAAAAACTCCGTAAAGGTAGCCACGGAAGATGAGTTCCTCGGCGATGGGTGCTACGACGACGGCGAGGAGAATCACAAGAAAGCGGTCGGTTGACGAAGCATCGGATTCGACAAGAAATGAGACGACTTCTTGAGGCTCTTTGCTGGTGGTAAAAAATTTATAGGAGATGATCTGGCCCAGTGAAATAAGCGGATAGGCCGCAAGGAGGCAACCCAAGGCGTAAAGGCCTTTGCGCGGCCAGCCGGGGTTGCGAAAGCCGAAAACTTCAAGCGGATTCAGGTCTCGAAACCATAGAAAGCCGAGGATGAAAATAATGAGCGATACGTAATGAATGATTCCATAAAGAACGACTTGTCCGCTCATGACCTGTTGCCCATCTTGATCTGCAACGGTCAGGAGTAGAAGGAAAAGCAGGGATAGGATAACCGCGAAAATAGTATCTCCCAACCGATAGGGAATCCACGGAAGTTCAGATTTTTCGCCACTGAAAATCCCACGAGCGAGTCGTGTGTAAAAGTAGAGGCTTGCTAGGACAAGTGGGATGAGGAGGAGATAGCCGAGCAGGGGATTCTGCATGGTGTTTATTTTAAATATCTGATTTTTTTACCTGCCATGAGGCTCAGGGAGCAAGGATGCTGGGCAGGAGGTAAATGCGGCCCGGTTCTAGTGAAAGAGATGGCGTGCCGGGGATCTCGACCTTTACATTGTGGTTGGCTTTTGTTTCTCCAAAGAGACGAAAAATGCTGGAAAAATTAATGCGGGGTTCATAGCGGACGACGCGGGGATTTTCGATTTCGGCAAGCTCGGCGGCTTTGTCGTAGGCGGCTTCTACATAGCCGGTTTGGTCGATAAGTTTTTCGGCGAGGGCGTCTTCTCCGCTGAGAATGCGTCCGTCGGCGGGGCCATTGCGAAGTTTTTCGGCATCGAGTTTACGGCTTTCGGCCACGATTCCGAGAAAGCGGTCGTAGCTTTGCATGACTAGAGATTGGACATACTCGGATTCTTCGGGGCTGATTTCGCGGGAGCCGCTGAGCATGTCTTTGAATTTGCCGCTTTTGAAAACGATGGATTGCAGGCCGACTTTGCCGAAGAGGTCTTGGTAGTTTAGGGTGCTGATGATGACGCCGATGCTGCCGGTGAAGGAGGTCGGGTTGCTCATGAGGTAATTTGCCCCACAGGCGATGTAGTAGGCACCGGAAGCTCCGATGGAGTTGATGAATACGACGACGGGTTTCTTTTCGCTAAATTCTTTGACCTTGTGATAAAGTACGTCGCTGGCGGTGACTTCGCCGCCGGGGGAATCTACGGAGAGGACGATACCTTTTATAGAATGATCGTCGGCGGCTTGTTCGAGGGCGAGCTCGATGTCTTCGACCATGGAGTTGCCGATCCGGCCGGGTTGTTGGTAGGCGATTACTCCGTTGAGCGGGATGACGGCAATTTTTTTGGAGGCAGAGCCATCCACAAGCGTGGTTTCTTCGTAGGACTGGTGGGGATGACTAATGGAGGAGAAGCTGCTACGGGCTGTTTTTTTGGATGAAACGAGGACGGTGACCGTGAGCAAAAGCGCATTTACGAACATGCTAATGCAAAGGATAATAAATAAGAAAACCGTCAAAAAGTTTGATTTCTTCGAACTCATGCAGGGCAATGTGGATTTTTTTTAAAAAGTGCTCAAGTGGCAATTGCCAATCGTGAAAAAATTATTGAGCGAAGATTTCGCGATTTTGCAGGTTGAGTTTTTTTGGGCTAAGGGCGGTCGTCCGGTAGGGTCGCTTTGATAAGGAGTCATTTCTGAAGAAATAACTAGAAGCGACTGCGGGGATTCCGCTTACGACACCACACCTTGCGGTCGTTTTGTCAAAACCTGCTCACTGCTCTTATCACCTCTTGTGTCGAGAGATGCTGGTCTTGGCGGCTTGTATTTCGGGTGCCCATTTTTCGTTCCAGTCTGAGATTTTTGTGGAGAGACGGGCGGTCCAGTTTTGGGAGTTGATGGAGCCGGGGATGTTGAAGCGGTCTTCCGTGCCGAGGAAGTCGTTGATGGTAAATGCAGTTAGCCAAGATTCGGAGGCGAAGAGTGTGTTGAAAAATCTGCTGTGGATGTCGAGGGACCAAGTTTGGGGTTGATCTGTGGGGAGATCGAGGAGGTGCGCGAGTTTTTTATACGCATCGCCTTTTTCGTTTTCTGAAATAAGTTGCTTCCAGGTGCTGCGGATCGGGGGGTGGTCGTGGGTGGAGTAGGTGGCGATGGAGCGACGAGGATAGGTGGAGGTGGGAGTGAGTTTGCCATCTGGGGTTGTATGCCAGAAGGGGATTATGAAACCGGAAACTTGGAGTTCATCGAGGGTGGGGCGAACGTAGTCGGGGACCGTGCCGAGGTCCTCGGCGAGGATGCGGTCGGGGCCGGTTTCCTCAAGAAGGATTCTGAAGAGAGTGAGTCCGTGGAGGCGGTTACGTTCGCGATGTTCGTCGGAATCGTCGTCGAAGGGGATGAAGCCGGGGAGGGGGCCGCCTGTGAGGGTGGCTGCCGCGGCGTTATCTAGATCGGTGAATTTTTCGTTTTCACAGGGTTGCCAAGGGAAGGAGTAGATACGGAAAAAGCCGAGTGCGTGATCGACGCGGATGATGTCGAACATGGTGAGCAGGGCGCGTAGGCGACGACGCCACCAGAAAAAATTATCGTGCGACATGCTGAACCAGTCGTAGAGGGGGAAGCCCCAGTTTTGGCCCCAGCGTTCGGTGAATGGATCGCTGGCAAAGACTTTTTCGGGAGGAGCTCCGCTGGAGCGTTGGAGGTCGAAGAGGTGGGGGTCGGCCCAGACGTCGCAACTGTGACGGCTGACACCGACGGGAACATCGCCGATGAGGAGGATGTTTTTTTGGTTGGCGTAATTGCGAATTTCTTTCCATTGGGTGAAAGCGACCCATTGGAGGTAGGCGTAAAATTCGCGGGTGCTTTCTAAAGTTTTGACTTCTTTTTTGGGGAGGGATTCGAGCCAGTCGGTGGCTTGTTTATAGGATCGGAAGTCTTCAGGCCAGTCGGCGAAGACTTCGTTTGCGGCGAGTTTTTGCCAGAGGGATTTGTAAAGTGTGTAGGGAGTGAGCCAAGAGGATTGTTTTTTGCAAAATTCTCGAAAATCGCGTCTGCGCTTACT
>JBKEAD010000069.1:0-4376 GCA_047971915.1 Chthoniobacterales bacterium | reverse complement strand
TATTTCTTATCAACAGAAAAAGAGTAACAAAAGTAACGATAAACGCTGTAAAACAGAGGCAAAGAAGCCGATAAAGCAAGTATTTAAGCCTAAAAGCTCACGTGGCGGAACTGGCAGACGCGCAAGATTCAGGATCTTGTGGGGTAACCCGTGGAGGTTCGAGTCCTCTCGTGAGCATTTTACAGCATAAATTCTTTTGGCATTGGATAGATCAGCATTATTTAAAAAAGCGTTGTGATAGATGTTTCACCACCTACTAATTTTAATACTCCGCAATTTCGTGGTTGGAGCAAGCCGGGGCCGATTCCGCCGGGAGCTTGTGGTCACGGACCACAGGTTGAAGCGGGTGAGACGCTGGATGCCATAAGCGGTTACTTCCGGATTTTTCAACTTGAAAAGGGACATCGTTTTTCGACGGATGATGTTTTGATTGCATCTTATGGAGCGCAGGCTTGCCCCTATGCGCGGAGCGTGCTCGATCTGGGAAGCGGTGTGGGAACGGTCGCTACGGTTGCCGCATGGTGTTTGCCGGCAGCGCAATTTGTGACCGTGGAGGCTCAGAGAGAAAGCGTTCGTTTAGCTAAAAAATCTGTGGCATGGAACGGTCTTGGTCAGCGTTATACGATTCGAGAGGGCGATTTTCGAGATGAGAAAATTCTCGCATCGTCGGAAAAGTTTGATCTTATTTTTGGGAGTCCGCCCTATTTTCCGCTTGGAAGTGGTGCTGAGAGTGAGCATCCGCAAAAGCTGGCTTGTCGTTTTGAATTACGCGGGACGGTGCAAGATTACTGTGCCGTTGCGGCGTGTCATCTTGCGCCAGCGGGAGTTTTTGCCTGTGTTTTTCCGGTGGAGCCCGTGCAGCAATATGAGCGGGTGCGAATGGCGGCGAGGGATGCGGGATTGAGTATTTTGCGCTGGCGGCCGGTTGTTTTGAGAGAGGGGGCGGACCCGCTGCTTGGACTTTTTATTATGTTGCGCGAGGAGGATTTGCCGATAGAAAATCGTTCGCAAACATGGAAGGAATCGCCCTTGTGCATACGTGCAAAGAACGGACGCGTGCATCCGGAATATCAGGCACTGAAACTTTCTTTTGGCTTCCCGCCTTAATTTTTTTTAAAAAACGTCTTCTATGATATTGCGTCGTAATTTTTTTATTTTTGCGCTTTGTGTTTTATTGGCGAGCTGTTCGACGCTCCAAATAAAAGTCGATTCTCATACCGGGCGCTTGCAAAGAAATGAGGCTGCTAATCTCCTCTCTCACGACGGGAAAAAATCTACAGCGGCTATGCATTTGGCTGCGGCGCAGGTCAAAAAGCTGACATTAGAAACTCGCATGCGTAAGCTGATCGAGGCGGCGCGTTTTGCTCTACAATCCAAGGAGATTGGTATTTATAATGCTGCGGTTGGCCAAATCGTTACGATTTGCCAAGAGCAGAATTTTAAAAATCTACCGGGCGGCCTCATTTTGAAGCGACGTGGCCATGCGCTTTTTGATCCGACCCAAGCCGAAAATCTGCATTTTGCCGAAGCGGTGCGTATAAAAGGTCTGCTCGCTCGAAGTCTGCAAGCGGGCTACGGCGTGCCCTACGTGGCGTGGGTGGGGGCGGATTCTCCGATTTTGAAAGGCCAACCCGGTGTTCCTAAACAAGGGATGAGCTTGCCACTTACGGCTTACATTAGCTTTGCAAAAAAGGTTCCGACGCTTTGTTTCCAACGGAGTCTCGATGATGATCGTGCTGTGATCGGGGGTCGTGAAAGACAGCTCGCAGCAGATTTTTCGGCTCCGATCGCGGTCTTGCTTTCTCATACGAAAAATAAATCTATCGATTTGGAGGCACTTGTTTTTTCAAAAAGAAATATCCGTAATTTAGGGCTTTACCAATTCCAGCCTTATGATCCGAATAAGATTCCGGTCGTTTTTGTGCATGGGCTTCTTTCTCGTCCAGAGGCTTGGACAAAAGCATTTAACGGACTGTTAGCCGATCCTGAAATACGCAGTCGCTACCAGTTCTGGTTTTATCTTTACCCGACGGGCTTGCCTATTTGGCAATCTGCTGCAGAGCTTCGGAGCGAGCTAGATCGCTTTCACCAAATGCTGGATCCTGACGACAATAATCCTAAACTGAAAAAAATCGTGCTTGTCGGGCATAGCATGGGCGGACTCATTAGCAATCTCATGATCCGTAAAGGCGGAGATTTGCTGTGGCAACAATTCTCCGGCGTTCATCCAGATCAGCTAAAAATCAGCCCTAGAGCGAGAGAGAGCTTGGTTCGCCTTTTGTATTTCTCGCCGCGTAAAGATATTGATCGCGTTATTTTTATCTCGACACCGCACCGCGGCAGCGAGCTTGCGCTGAGGCCTTTTGCTAATCTTGGTGCTAGTTTTATACGGCTCCCCAAATTATTTTTAAAACACGATCAGACTCGTCTTTTGGAGGCAGTGCGTGATGATATGAGGAGTCTTTTTATTGCTCCGGTGAATAGTGTTCGTTTTCTCCGAGCGGATTCTCCATTGCTACTTTCAATTTTAAAATTACCGTTAAAAAAGAACACACCCTACCATACCATCATCGGAGATCGCGGACGCGGCGACAGTCCGAATAGCACGGATGGCGTGGTCTCTTATCGGAGTTCGCATCTCGAAGGGACTCGATCTGAAAAAATCGTCCCCTCCGGTCATGGAGCAAATGAAAACCCCGAGGGTATCGAGGAGATTAGACGTATCCTGCTAGAAAAGTAGATGTCGCCAGTGATAAATTGCCTTCAGATGCGTTAAAGTTCCTCTCGCGTTCGGAATATTTTCTATGTTTTCGGAACGCTTACGGATTGTTTTTTGGCGTCGGAAGCAAAACTGAGATCGAGCAATTTTTGGATTTCGGCACCACGTGCAAAGTCGGGTTGGAGCTGTTTTCCTGTTTGGATTGAGCGCACGAATTGCTGAAAAATCGTAGGCACAGCGCGTGCTTTTTTAACTTTCCAAAGCCCCTTATCAATGTCCTTGCCCGTGCAAATTTTATATTGATCTACGGAGTGATCGGAATCGAACTCCACGGAGCCTTTTGTGCCGGAGATTTTTAAAAAAAGACGGTTTCCATGTCCACCGCTCCAGCGTGTGGTATGGATCGAACCGAGAGCTCCATTTGCAAATTCGACATTGAGCACGGCAGAGTCATTGGCATCAAGCGAATATTCGCCAATGCGGTTTTTTGGAGCTTTCGGGAAAGCTTTGAGTCGACAGAAAATGGACTTGATTGCACCAACAGGAAACGTTGCAAAATCCAGTATATGCACGCCCACATCGCCGAGTACGCCTTTGCTTCCGTGCTTGGTCGAGAGACGCCAAAGCCAATTAGGTTCTTTGCGCCAATCTCCCCATGCCTTGCTAACGAGCCATGCCTGAAGATAGCTGGCATCGACATGCCGGATTTCTCCCAGATCGTCGTCTTGAACCAGCTTCTGAATGGCGTGGAGAGCAGGCCAGTTCCGGTAGGTAAAATTTACCATATTGATGACTTTTGCTTTGTGGGCGGCGGCGACCATTCGTCTGGCATCAGGGAAATTCAATGCCAGCGGTTTTTCACAAAGCACGTGCTTGCCGGCCTTCAGGCATTGCAGCGCGAGAGGCGCATGAGATGCGTCCGGCGTGACGATGGACACGGCATCGAACTCCACATCGCGTAAGAGATCTTTTACATCGGTAAATGCCGCCGGGATTTGATGTTTCTCGGTAAATGCACGCACGCGTTTGAGGTCGAGATCGACGGCAGCAACTAATTTACAACCGCGAAGGGAGCGAAAATTTTCAACATGCACATTCGCCATCGAACCAGTCCCAATAATAGCAATTCGGATAGTTTTCATTTTGTTTTTTTAAAAAAATTAGTGATAGCCTATCGTGGAGCGCGAAGCGGCCTTAGCATCGTGTGGAAGTGGCTCCAGCGGTTTCGCATTGGGTGCTCCCAAGTCGGGCATATAAACCCTCGGAAGTGCCCAGCGAACGGCATTCACGATCACCTTTTGGACCTCAGATTGGTGATAGGTCGGATACGTCTCGTGGCCGGGACGAAAGTAAAAAATGCGTCCATGTCCTCGATGCCACGTTGCCCCGCTACGAAAAACTTCGCCACCGGAAAACCATGAGACAAAAATCAACTCATCCGGAGTCGGAATGCCGAAAGGCTCACCATACATCTCCTCAGCAGGAATCTCAAAATAATCCCCGATGCCTTGGGCGATCGGGTGAGAGGGCATCAGGTTCCAGAGTCTCTCTTTGTCATTGGCTTCCCGCCATTTCAATGAACAAGCCGTGCCCATGAGAGCTTTGAAAATTTTTGCGTAATGCGCCGAGTGGAGGAGGATCAGTCCCATTCCTCCCA
>JBKEAD010000196.1:0-1794 GCA_047971915.1 Chthoniobacterales bacterium | reverse complement strand
TGCGCGCAATCAACACAAGCCGCGCTCCGCTGGCGAAGAAAAGTTTAGCAGATTCCAAACCGATTCCGCTGGAGGCACCGGTGATGACGACGACGAGATTTTTTAGATTTTTCATAAGTTTGTTGAGATAAAATGTTCAGGTGAAGGATTAAAAATATCCGCCGCGTTTAACGATTTCGGTAGTCGGCAACCCCTCTTGAACCCACTGTTTTAGCTGCCCTTCGCCGTTCGCGATTTCCTCAGCGCGAAGAAGAACATCGTAGGCGATGTCACGAGGGACGACGATGACGCCATCAATGTCCCCAAAGACAATGTCGCCCGGAAAGATGCTGACTTCCCCGATTTGAATCGGAAGTTGCCAGCCGCTAATGCGGAAGCGACCGAGCATTCCATTTGAGCTTCGGTATTTCACAAAAACGGGAAAACTTTGCGTCAAGACGCGATCCGTGTCGCGAACGCCTCCGTCCACGACTGCACCGCGGCATCCCCGCTTGTTGGCCGCCATCGTCATGACCTCGCCCCACTGCGCGGATTCGTCGTCGCCGCTGGTATCCCATGCGACCACGCTGTTTTGAGGAATGGATTCGAGCATCTCGGCCCGTTCCTTCATCTCGTCTTTGATGAGCAAGCTCTTTGCTCCCTTGATCGTAAAAGCCGCTCCGGCCACTTTCATATTTTCCCGAAGCGGCATAATGTTATGAGGCAGCGTCTGGTGCGTCAGATTTCGTTCGCGCAGCACATCATTTACAGCAGCGGTAAAGAGAGCTTCGTAGCGTTCGCAAAGTTCGAGTTCAGAAATAGGAAGTGGCTTCATTTTCTTCGTCTCGCGCGCCGATTTCAACGCGTCCAATTGCATGAGTGGTGGTGGATTCATCGTATTCTTTAGCCAAAAATCTAGCAGCACCGAAACGAACTGTCTTTAGCCGGAATTGACGATATTTTCACTATTTTGACATTTGCATATCGAGAAACGCTAGCTATACAAGCCGATACTATGGGCTACACTTCCCACTCCGTCGATAAGCTGGGGTCGCCATTTTTATTGGCTGACGAAATCTCCTTTGTCATCCCCAAGGGAGGGTCTGTGCGACTGGATAAAAATCATTTCAAACTACTCTTCATCCTCGCTGGAAATGTCGAGCATGAGATTGAGGGACTGGAGGGGCGGCGTTCCCTGACGGCAGGAGATATTCTCATCGCACCCGTCGTGGGACACCATATTTACATAAATAAAAATCCGCAACGCGCTGCGACCCTCCAGACGATTCGGATTTTTTTAAATCCTAGAAATTTAGGCAAACGAACGTCGCGACGAATCAAACGACCCGAAAGCGATCTTGGAGATTACGTCCTGCATCACTTCAAAAACGTCGTCCAGTTGTCCGGCGGGATCGACAATGAGATCATGGATTTGATTCATCAGTTTCGGCGTGAGACGGAAACGCATGATATCGGATGCCGCCACAGAGTTCGCTCGATATGCACGGAATTGATTATTATGGTTTCGCGCAAATTAAGCCGAAAATCCGAATCGGAACATTCCGCTCCCGGACGGACGCAAAAACAAATTGTCGCTGCTGCCAAAGAGTTTTTTTTTAAACATTTTTCCAAAGATCTGACTCTGGCTGAAATCGCGTGGTATGTGGGCAAGGGCGAAGAGCATCTGGCACGAGTTTTCAAAAGCGAAACTGGCCACAGTGTATTCGACTACGTGCGAAAAACGCGGATCAACCAAGCCAAAACACTCATGATGAATCCGGTTTGGAGCCTCACCAAAATTGCCGAAAAATGCGG
>JBKEAD010000225.1:0-10587 GCA_047971915.1 Chthoniobacterales bacterium | reverse complement strand
CCCTCCCTCCCTTATTCATCAGAACGACATTCGAGAAGGTGAGTTGCTCCTTCCAGTTTTCATAGCCCCCAAGATACAAATCGACAAATCCGTCCTCGTCAAAATCCCCCCAGCAAGCCCCCCGCGAGGCACCTTCCGGAATTTCCGGAAAATCCACTTCGACAAACCGTTTCCCATTTTCATTCCGGAACAACTGCCGCGTCGAATAAGAAAAAAGATCCGTAAATCCGTCATTATCATAATCCGCCGCGACCACCGCACCGAGTCCCTCCTGAAGCTTTACAAACCGCTGCCCTTCCTCATTTCTCCAATACTCGCCCCCGCATAAAATATCGACCCACCCATCATTATCCACATCGACCCAGCACGCCGCCAAGTTCTTTAATTCCAACCCCAACTCGGAGCTTTTATCTTCAAACACCGCCGCATCCACACGGACAGACACCAACAACACAATGAACATCATCACACGCTTCATACCTCCACCCTGCTTTTCTCAATCCGCAAATACAAGCAAGTTTCCGCCCTTGAACAGTAGGATCGGCGTGCTCAAAAGAAACTTCAGACCCTACTTATCATCTATCAGCCCTAGGGCGACAATCGAGTTTCTATTTACACGAAACATTTCCTGACTCACTGGCTGCGTGGCCGAACGAAAATCTGCCAAAATATTTTTTATAAAAAGCCCCGTCTCCGCCGCCAAAGCCGGAAATATATATATACGATCCGCACGAGGTGCAGCCACCATCAAATCCGTTCCAAAAATCGGCTCCAAACGATCAATAAAATCCGGCGAAAAAATTGCTGCTGTAGCCACCGGAATTTCCATATCCAAAATGCCACACAAAACCACGCCATTCGAATCCCTCACAAGTTCCGGCATGGTGTCTTTAAAATACGCATCCGCCGCCGCACGAATTTCCGGAGTTATTTTCTCGATCGGCAAAGGCATCGCATCGGGAAGCCGCGTCGGGTCAAACTCCTGCCCCCGACACTCTTGCAAAGCGATGCTCGTGCGCTCACTCTCCGACACCAAAGTGGTAATCTTCGGATTCATAAACTTGGGATACAAAATCGGCAAAGCAGGCGGCAATGCCCCTTCCCCTGCATGTAGCCCCAAAACTCCCAAAAAACTCAAAGCCAAAAATAACGCCGCACGGTTGAGTTTTTGAAAAAACCTGTAATACCAAAAGAAAAAATGTTTGAGGTAAACTAGCCGTAGGGATCTCGTCGGCCCGGCAAGGCGACTGAGTCGGCGGTAGCCGTAGCTACCGACGGCGAGAACAACGCCGCCGGACGATGAGAAATCAAGGTTAGTCTCAAACATTTTTCCTTTTGGTATTACACAAGCAACCCGCGACGATTGCTAGATGATATGTTAGTTAAATCTCTGCCCACACAGACCGTTATGAACGTGAATGACACCGGATATCAAGTGCTCATTCTTTACTTTAAACGATTCTCTGCGAACTCTCCCTCCCCTATCTATTTAAGGCTCGCGCTCCCTTTACCCGGCTTGTTGACGTTTCAGAATATTACTCGTAGAGCGACCTTTAAGCTCAGGCAAGATGACGATTTCGGAGCCACAATTTTTAAGAGCGTTTGCTTCACTTGCCTCAAGAGTCTCAGGCGTATAGTCCCCTCCCTTGGCATAAACACCCGGCCGAACTTTCTCGATCACCTGCGTCGCTCGAACATCCGGAAAAATCGTTATATAATCAACTGCCTGAAGTCCTGCTAAAACTTCAGCTCTATCCTCCTCGGAGTTGATCGGGCGTTGAGGCCCCTTGAGTTGACGCACGGAAGTATCGCCATTCAATGCCACAGCCAAGGCATCGCCACACTCGCGTGCAGCCTGTAAATAACGAACATGACCTGCGTGTAAAATATCAAAGCATCCATTGGTGAGAACCAGCCGCTTACCCTCAGCCTTCAAACGTCGGCTCACTTCCGTTAGTTCGCTCAGCGACATAATTTTTTTGGACTTTTGCATGGATTGGGAAAACTAACGCACCCCACCCGCCTTTTTGAAGAAAAATAGCGGAAGCAACGGCAAGAAATCACCCTCCGGTATTTTTTCAGAGTTGCTCTTAAAAAAAATTTCCGGCCTCGCTAAGAAATTTCGTTCATTTTTATCAATTTAGTATATTTCACAAAAGCTAGAATTATGCAGCCAGCAACAGAACCAAACTCAACACAATGGGTCGATCTCAGCCTTCGCGACGGCCAACAATCCACCCTCGACGCCACCGACTGGGTCTTTGAAGCACGCGGTTGGGTAAAAGCTCTCCTCTCCGCGCAAAGTGCCGGTGCTGTCGGTGCAGAGATTGCCGGCGGACAAAGTTTTCAAATTGCAATCCGCCGTGGCTTCAATCCCCTCCGCATCGTCGGCAACGTAAACCAAGCTCTGCATAGTTCCGAAAACGGACGAAAAATCTCCCTGCAAATGCTCTTCCGTGGAGCAAACGCACTCGGATTTCGTCACTACGACAAAGATGTCCTCGAATTTACTCTCCAAGAATTTGTCAAACAAGGAATCGACAAAATCCGCTTCTTCGATGCGCTAAACGATATTGAAAACCTCGAGCTCCCCGACTCCATCCGCACAAATAAAGACCTTACCCTAGAAGGTGCCTTCTGCTTTGTGCACTACCCCGAAGCTCCCGAACGCTACAGCGACACCTACTACTGCAACTACTCACGGACCCTCCTCGCCGCCGGCTACAATGCCATTGCCATCAAAGACATGTCCGGCCAGCTCACCGAAGAGCGTGTCTCCACCCTACTTCCGGCACTTCAAGAAATCCTGGCTCCGCAAAATATCCCCCTCACCCTGCACTGCCACTCCACACACGCCACACACTCACGCGCAGCAATCCAAAAAGCCATCGAACTCGGCGTCGATCGAATCGAAACCGTCGAAGGCCCCCTCAGCAGTGGCTCCGCCCATCACCCACTAGCAGAAATCTCCCCCGAACGCGCAAACACACCCGAATACGCAAAGCATCAAACCAACCTCCAAGGACTTTGGGGCCGCGCTCCCAAACGCCAAGACCAGCAAATCGACGACGACCTCAAAGAACAACTCTGCGCAGCAGGCGTCCCCGGCGGTGCCATGCCCTTTGTCATCCACGACCTGCAACAACAGGTCACAGCCATTCTCGCAAAATACGATGCCAGCGACGAAGAAGCAAAAAATAAACTCCGCTCCATGACCTACAAAAGAGAAGACGGCTTCCCCTTCATCGTCGCCCTCTTCCTGCGCGAACTCAAGCGCGTCTGCATCGACGCCGCCCTCCCCCTCCTCGTCACACCCACTGCCGACATCTGCTGCAAACAAGCCATCACCAATCTCGCCATCGGCGCAGAACCCTTCTCCGACAACCTCGCCGGACGCTACCTCACCCGAAACGGCCAACCCAACCCCGACATCCGCTTCGCAAAACTCATCCTCGGCTACTACGGCGAACTCAAAGAATACGACGAAGCCTCCAGCACACACCGTCCCTCACCCGAAGTTCTGAATTTTTTCAAAGATCACAACGCGCAAAAACTCGCCCCCTGCGAGGGCCACCCCTCCAAACGCCCCAAAGGCAGTGACCTCCGCGAAGCCCAACAATCCGCTTGGCAAATCATCCAAAAACACGGGGCCAAAGCACTCTCCTTCGCCAGCTTCGACCAACTCACCATTCTTTATGCTCTAAAGCCCTCCTCCGCCGCCGCAAGCGACGACCCCATCGAACAAGCCGTAAATGCCTACCTAAAACGCTCCGAAACCGCCAAAATCGATGGACGCGGCAGCACCTTCTCTGGATATGAAACCCTCATGCACCCCGTCCTCACCTACCTCGGTGCCCAAGAAATCGTAATCCCAAACATCACCGCCGAACAAATTTTAAACCAAAAATTAACGGCTCTCGGTGAGAGAATCTACAAACACCTCTACGACATTTACATCGACCTCCCAATCTGGGGTGGCGGCACGATTTTACAAAATCACCTTTCCAAACTCCTCACCTCCGAACAAGTCGCTGGCGAACTCAAAAACGCCGTCCGCAACGTCAGCGATAGCCTGAACGAACTCGACCTCCGCCCCCGACGTCAGGAAAAAAACCGTGTCGAAGAGGCTCTCGAAACCTTTTCTCAACTCACCATCGCCGACCTCTTCAATAGCCTCGCAATGATCCAGAGCTTCGTGAACGACGTTGCCAAATACGCCACCAGCCCAAAAATCTACGCCAGCCGCTGCTTAAAGATCGAGGACATGCAACGCCTCAATAAACGACTCAACAAAGAAAACTTCGACGATCCCTGGATTCAACGCATCCAACGCAGCATCACTGGCAAATACATCCGCCTGCAAACCGACATCCAACGCCGCATCCAAGACTGGCAGTCCTCCTTCTCTCACTGATCGGCACTTTAATTCCCCAAAATTAACGAACACCTTGCGGCCCGATTACGAAAGTCTAAACAAATCGCCCAGCTCCTGATTACTGAGATTTCCAATCCAGCTTTCTCCGGTGGAAACAGTCATATTCGCAAGCTCTTTTTTCCCCTGAATCATTTCGTTAATTTTTTCCTCAAAAGTATTTTTGGTGATGAAGCGGTGGACAAAGACGTTATTTTTTTGCCCGATGCGGTAGGCGCGATCGGTGGCCTGAGCTTCGACGGCAGGGTTCCACCACAGGTCATAGTGAATAACGTGATTTGCAGCCGTCAGATTCAGTCCGGTGCCAGCAGATTTTATCGTCAAAATAAAAATATTGTCCGCATGATTTGTCTGAAAATTTTCCACCATTTTTTTCCGCTCCTTCACGCTGACTCCGCCGTGGTAAAAAAGCGGTTCTTGTCGGTAACGCTCGGTGATGAAGTGCCGGAGCAACTTGCCCATTTCCGTGAATTGAGTGAAAATGAGAACTTTTTCCTGACTTTCCATAATGCTGTCGAGCTTGTCGAAAAGCAGGTTTAGCTTACCTCTACTGCTGCTGTCCTTATCTTTATTTTTCAAGAACTGCGCGGGGTAATTGCAGATTTGTTTGAGCGCAAGGATCATTTGCAAAATAAGTCCTTGGCGTGCAAACAGAGCCTTGTGGTCTTTTCCCTTGATGCCTTCGATGGTTTCGAGAGCTTCCTTCAGCGTCCTCTCATAAAGCCCGGCCTGCTGTTTTTCCAAATGCGCGTAGGAGTCCGCTTCCAGCTTGCCCGGCAAATCGGCAATGATGCTTTTATCGATTTTTAATCGACGGAGAAGGAACGGCACAGTGGATTTTTTGAGCTTCTCTGCCGTTTCAAGATCGCTTGATTTTTGAATCGGTCCGGCAAATTCCTCGTCGAAATTTTTTAAATTTCCGAGAAGTCCGCGATTACTGAAATCCATAATGCTCCAAAGTTCCGAGAGGCGATTTTCCACCGGAGTTCCGCTCATGGCGATGAAGTTATCGGCCTTTATGCCTTTGACCGCCTTTTTTCCTTAACCTAATAAAACACATCCCGCGGCAAAATCGCATCCAGCTTTTCAAGCAGTTCACGAACAGGCTTGCTCAAAACAGCAGGCACCCATCGAATGCTATAGGAATCCCGATAATGCTTCACGATTTGCGGAATCACAGCACCATTCGCAAGAAGCTGCACCGCTGCCAAATGCAGAGTATGCAAAGCTGCCATCGGCAGACCTCCCTTCAAAACCCGCTGGGCTTTTCGAATCACCTGCCGCAGCTTAAGACCCTATTTTTCCTTAAAATCACCACTCCCATCATAAAAAACCGGATTCTCCTGAAGCAGCGCAAACAAAGACTGATAAATATCCTCCAAGCCCGAAAAATCCACCTTCTGGTAAGCAGATTCTTCATCGTAACTCCCCCGCTCTTCCCCCGGCCCCAAATAGCTCTTTCTCGCCCTCCAGCAATTCTAATTTTTTAAAAAATACACCTAAAACCTCCACCCCTCTTTCAGTCTTTTCAATATTCTTAAACCCATATTTTTCGAATTAGCAAATTTGGAGCATAAAAAATCTTGCTTCATCGCTATTTGCATCTAAAGATTACCCGCTTTTCCAAAAATCATGAAAACAGACATTCATCCAAACTACGCAGAGCTTGTCGTCACCTGCACATGCGGTGCCGTTTACAATACGCGCTCGACCAGCGAAAACCTCAAACTTGGAATCTGCGCCGCCTGCCATCCTTTCTTCACCGGCGAACAAAAATTTGTGGATACCGCCGGACGTGTTGAGAAATTCTCCCGCCGCTACGGCAGCACCAAAGCT
Organism: Chthoniobacterales bacterium; assembly: GCA_047971915.1. Lineage (GTDB taxonomy): Bacteria > Verrucomicrobiota > Verrucomicrobiia > Chthoniobacterales > JBKEAD01 > JBKEAD01. Next base: position 4,319 of record JBKEAD010000225.1, on the reverse strand, counting down.
CCTCGCCGCAAGAAAATATAAATTTACGAACACTCTTCCAAAACGGTGCGGATCCCTACTAAAACCGGGCTCCCCACCGTTTTTTATTTATGGACTTTGCCACGCTCATTGAACGCAAACTCGCTCGCTTCGAAGAAATTGATCGCGAAATTGCAGCCGGGCAAATCTACGACCAACCCGCCCGCGCAAAAACGCTCCTACGCGAACACTCCCAACTTAAAAAACTCGGCGAACTCTGGGAAAATTTTCAGCGTATCCAACGCGAGCTGGAGGAAAATCGCGAACTCGCCGCTTCCGACGACGAAGAACTCGCCAAGCTCGCCCAAAGCGAAATCACACAACTCGAACAAGATCTCCCACTCGTCGAACAAGAACTCCAAATCGCACTCCTCCCGCCCGAACCCGGTGAAGACCGCGACGCGGTTGTCGAAATCCGCGCAGGCACCGGCGGCACCGAGGCCGCACTCTTCGCAGCCGACCTCTTCCGCATGTATACCCGCTACGCGGAAACCGCTAATCTCAAAATCGAAGACATCGAGGCATCACCTGCTGATCTCGGCGGCTTCCGCAACGTCATTTTCAAAATGACCGGCGACGCCGTCTTCCGCAAGCTCCGCTACGAAAGCGGCGTCCACCGCGTCCAGCGCGTCCCCGCCACCGAGACCCAAGGCCGCGTCCATACCTCCACCGCCACTGTCGCCGTCCTGCCCGAAGCCGAAGAAGTCGACCTCGAACTCAAGCCCGATGAAATCCGCATCGAAGTCTGCCGCGCTGGCGGCCCCGGCGGCCAAGGCGTCAACACCACAGACTCCGCCGTGCAGGTCATGCACATCCCCACCGGACGCATCGTCCGCTGCCAAGACGGACGCAGCCAGCAGCAAAATAAAGAACGCGCCCTCCAAATCCTCCGCAGCCGCCTCCTCGAAGACAAAATCCGGGAAGAACACGAAAAATACTCCGCCCACCGCAAAAACCTCATCGGCAGCGGCAACCGAAACGAAAAAATCCGCACCTACAATTTCGCACAAAACCGCGTCACTGATCACCGCATCGAACGCACCGTTCACACCCTCGACCGCTTCCTAGAAGGCGACATCCAAGAAATGATCGACGCCCTCTACACCAGCGACATCGCCCAGCGCCTCGAAGAAGCCAAGCTCGCCACATGACCGTCCTAGAGGTCATTCAATCCGCCACCACCTACCTCGAAAAACACGGGGTTCCAAAACCACGACTAAACGCCGAGCATCTCCTCGCCCAAGCCCTCGGCAAACGCCGCCTCGACCTCTACCTCGAGTTCGACCGCCCCCTCTCCGACGCCGAACGCGCCCCCCTCCGCAAAAGCGTCCGCGAACGCAGCGAAGGCAAACCTCTCCAATACCTCCTCGGCGAATGGGACTTCTTCGGACGCACTTTCCACTGCGACGCACGCGCCCTCATCCCCCGACCCGAGACCGAACAACTCATCGAACTCACCCTCCCCCATCTCAGCAACATCTACCAAGATTTAAAAAAATCCAAATCCTCAACCGATGCGCAGCCCCAGCCCCTTCGCATCGCAGACATCGGCACAGGCAGCGGCGTCATTGCCATCACCCTCGCCGAAGAGCTGGCCGAAAAACAAATTCCCGCACAAATCACCGCCACCGACCTCTCCGAAGAAGCACTCAGTCTCGCCAAAGAAAACGCCCGCCTCCACCCAAATTCCGAAAAAATCCAATTCATAAAAACCTCCCTCTTCCCTGACCAGCCCACAAGCTTCCACGCCATCCTCGCAAACCTCCCCTACATCCCCACCGCCGAACTGGCTCACCTCCAGCGCGAACTCGACTACGAACCCCGCCAAGCCCTCGACGGCGGAGCCGACGGACTCGACTTTATCCGTCCCCTCATCGAAATCGCTGCACCGCGCCTAGAGCCAAACGCCCTCCTCGCCCTCGAATTTTCAACCGGACAAGAAAACGAAATCGAAACCCTTTGCAAAAAATCCGGTCTTGCAGTAACCCACTTTGAAAAAGATCATCAAGCCCTCACTCGCTTTGCGATCATAAGAAAACAACTCTAAACTCTGGAAAAAATTTTAGTTCACGGCGGAAAATCCCTCTCCGGCAACGTCCGCGTCAGCGGATCGAAAAACTCCGTCCTCCCCATCCTCGCCGCCACCCTCCTCACCAAAGAACCCTGCATCATCCAGCGTGTCCCCGACCTCAGCGACATCCACTACATGCTCACCATCCTCTCGCGCCTAGGCTGTGAAGTCGAGAGAGCCAGCGGCACCGTCCGCATCCGCGCCGAAGAAATCAGCACCACCGCCCCCTACGACATTGTCCGCAAAATGCGTGCCTCCATCTGCTTACTCGGTCCCCTACTCGGACGCGAAGGCGAAGTCACCATCTCCCTGCCCGGCGGCTGTGTCATCGGCGACCGCCCCATCGACCTCCACCTCCGCAGTATGGAAACTCTCGGTGCCGCCATCCGCGTCCGCTCCGGAAACGTCCGCGCCCTCGCCCCCGACCTAAAAGGTGCCCGCATCAACATGCGCGGAAAATTTGGCTCCACCGTCCTCGGCACAGACAACGCCATGATGGCCGCCGTCCTCGCCGAAGGCACAACCACCATCGACGGAGCCGCCGAAGAACCCGAAGTCGTCGATCTCGCAAACTTCCTCATCAAAATGGGTGCAAAAATCGAAGGAGCCGGCACACGAAACATCGTCATCGAAGGCGTAAAAGAACTCCACGGAGCCGAACACGAAGTCATCCCCGACCGCATCGAAGCCGGCACCTTCATCATCGCTGGTGCCATCATTGGCGAAGACGTAAAAGTCTGCCGCGTAAACACCGAACACCTCAGCTCCCTCACCGACGCACTAAAAAAAGCAGGCTACGACATCGAAATCGGCAGCGACTTTGTCCGAATCCGCCCCGCAAAAAAACGCTCCCCTCTCCGCCTCGAAACCCAGCCCTTCCCCGGCTTCCCGACCGACATGCAAGCCCAGATGTGCGCCCTCCTCGCCGCCACCGAAGGCATCAGCATCGTAACCGATAACGTCTTCCCAAAACGCTTCATGCACGTCGCCGAACTCAAGCGCATGGGTGCCAACATCGACCTCGAAGGCAACTCCGCAATCATAAACGGCGTCAGCACCCTCGAAGCCGCACCCGTCATGGCCAGCGACCTCCGCGCCTCCGCCGCCCTCGTCCTAGCCGGTCTGGCCGCCCAAGGCACCACCGAAATCAACCGCGTCTATCACATCGACCGAGGCTACGAACGCATCGACGAAAAACTAAACGACCTCGGAGCCCACATCGAACGCCGCAAAGTCGAGGCTTAAAATCCCTCTGTTTTTTCCGCAGGGCAGAAATCCTCCGAATTATCATGGTGCTCCCATGCCGATACTCATTTACAAAGGACGAATCTATCGTGCTTTTGAAAATTGTGCGCCGCTAGTCTGGGGAGCCGGCTTTCAAGCAGCAGTACTCTCAGCAGATTTGGAATCAGACCTACTGAACAGCCAAAGCTGGACCCTCAGCAATCAACTTCCTTTCGACCCGGCGTGGCCACCAAAATCATGGGGCAAATGCGATAATCCTGGCTGGCTGGAGGGAAATTGCGTGGCCACCCCGGAGGGCGAAATTGTCAATATTCTGCGCGTGAATGCGGAGCCTGCACCAGACAAAGCAGCCATCGTTCGCGTCGCCACAGGTGCGGCAAAGAATTTTCACGACTCGAACAGAATTTGCTTTTTGCGGGTTGAGAATTTTCGCGAGCGTCTGGCAGCCTCAGAAAATGCGCCCATTTACATTTCACACGAACCGACGAGCACAGCCATCCACTCCGCCTCGGTCGCCCAAATCTCGGCGGAGAATGTTAAAAGAACATTACTGTAGCCCTTTTTATGAGTATTCTTACCTCATGCTTACGTTGGATCATAGCCCCGTGCATTCTGATCCCGAAGTTTTGGGCGGAACGCTGGTGTTTCAAGGAACTCGTGTTCCAGCGCAAACTCTTTTTGACTATTTGAGCGACGGATATTCGATAGAAGAGTTTGTCGAATTCTTTTCCTCGGTAAATAAGATAGATGCTGTAGAATTTTTTAAGATTTGGATTTAATAAGGAAAGCAGGAAGGCTGGAAAGACATTATTTTTTACACAGTCATCCCATAGCCTCCAAAAATGGACAAAGGTTGGGGTAGTGTAAAAAAACATCTGTAAAAACAAGCAACAACATCCCACAGGGCGCAAGCCCGATGGAGCGTAGCGGAATCGGGCTTGCGCCCTAGACCGCCACCCCATCAAGGGAGTTGAAGCAGCCGTTC
>JBKEAD010000172.1:0-2331 GCA_047971915.1 Chthoniobacterales bacterium | reverse complement strand
TTTTGCTGCTGGCGGAGGCTGATTGTCTCGTGCACGCTGGCGAGATTTAGGAAGGCTTTACCGACTTGGATTCGGAGTTCGCGTTCGGCTTTTGCGATCTCCCATTTGGCGGCTTCGAGTTCCAGAGCGGAGATTTCTTTTTCCAAACGCAGGCGATTGGTGAGCGGAAACTGCTGGGTCAAGCCAAGTTCGATGCGGCCTTCGAAGCGGTCGCCACCGGCAACGGTGCTTTCAATGCTGGGATTGGAAAGACGGCCTGAGCCGAGATGTCGCGCTTCGGCAATTTTTAAAATTTGTCGGGCGGCTCGAAGCTTGGGGTTATTTTTTAGAGCGAACTCGACAGCGGCTTGCTCGGTGCGGATCGGCACAGCATGAGCCAGCATCTGAACGCTCAGGAACAATGTGAGAAATAAAAGTAACTTCATGAGTTTTTGAGGTTTTACCTCGAGAAAATGTGCTGCTTTTTTACGGCACAGAAATCACAGCGGTGCCGGGCTTTTTTTAAAAAAACGTCTACCGAAACGGCGACGATCTATCCTGAGAAATCGCGAGTGCGATTTTCTCTAGGCCAGAGATCTAGGCGGAATAAAAAACGATGCGGCGATACCAGCATCGGAGATCTCGTGGAGAAGACTCAAGCCCTTCGACGAGGGATTGAGTGAAGAGAATTTTTGGTGAGAAGAAAGTTCGGCGGACAAACCCACCGTGCAGCAGTGGTGATGATGTGGCGGCTCACCTGCATCGGATGAAGTAGGGGCGGAATAAGGAATATCGATACTGAAATCAGATGCATGATGCGAGGATGCAGTCGCTGCAGTGCAAGGATCGGGCGACTCATTATCATGCATAAAGCCAAGCTCACCCGCTTGAAAAAGCAGTGCAAAAATACCAATCAGGCAAACAAACTGGCGGAGTAATGGTGTTCGCATGAGCGGGTTCATTGGAGAACACCCCGAAATCATTTTGTCAAATAAAAAAGCCAACTTTATTTATAACTCTCAGGGCGTTTGGCTGAAAGAGTCATGGGACAGGGCGGGTGTGTAGGATGAGTTTTAATGCTTTGGCTGGGTGGCGATGCGATGAAGGAAGCCCTGCATGAATAGTCTGGACACAAACCTTTTGATCTATGCGGTCAACACGCCTGCACAGAGCACGAAAAAGCTCGTAAGGTATATGAGATGCTGCTGCAAAATCCCACGGACTGGATTGTCAGCGATCAGGTGCTTTTTGAATTTTACCGTGGCCTGCGATCACCGAAAATCCTGGAACGTCCTCTTTCACACCAAGAGGCGATGAAACAAATTGTCTTTTTGCGAGAGCAAAGCGGCGCTCTTCACTGTGCGTATGAGGTTTCGTTTTGGAAACTTGTGAAACAGGAGGTCGGCTCCTCCGATCCCAAAGCTGTCCACATTTTTGATAAAGTGCTTGCTGTAACTCTGCTCCAAAATGGTGTGAAGCAATTCTACACACGAAACATAAAAGATTTTTCCGGATTTGCTTTTGAAAAAGTCATCAACCCAATTGACGAGCCACCGATGGATTCTGATAAACATAAATGAAAAAATACATCGTCCGCACCGGAGGTTCCTCCCTGCTATGCCGGAATAAAAACAGAAGGTATATTTCTTAGTTTTCCTTCGAAAATAAAATTTCCGGCACGCATTCGAGCGTGTTTACTTGGGTTGCTTCGGGGGTTACTTTGATACGGTTTTCGTATGTTCTGTTTACCAGAAATACCGTTTCGACCCCCAGGGATCGCGGAATAGCGCAATCTTCTTTCGGGTTGTCGCCGATTACGGCAATTTGCGCAAAATCAAAGCCGGTTCGGTCGAGACAGCGTTTCCAGAAATCAGCAGACCACTTTCCGCCCTTACAGACATTTGTTCCGAAAATTTCTTGGAAGTAGATTGAGCCGTCGAGGGTTGCAAGCCCCGCGCGCTGGAGCTTCAATAAGCAGCCGGAGTGCGGATTATTACTTATGATAAAAAGCGGTATCTCGGCGGCATGGAGTTGTTTGACCATTGAAATCGCATCGAGGTAAGGGATAAGATGTTCGTTGTGCCACTCGATGATCTGCTCCCAAACTTCATTTTTCTCCAAGTCGAATGCTTTGAGAAAATCGGGGTAGCGCATTGCGTCAAATAGAATGACACCGAAGAAGGGGTGAAAAAATAGGAAGGTAAGTCGCTGCGTCATAAAAGATGACACCCGATGAAAATAGAAAATCGGGTAATGAGCAAAAAGAGCAAAGAAGAATATATAGAGAAGTGTCGGGAGCGTTATGCGAGCCGAGGAAAGAAGGGCAAGAGTGCGATGCTGGACGAAGTTTGC
>JBKEAD010000160.1:0-3590 GCA_047971915.1 Chthoniobacterales bacterium | reverse complement strand
TAGCACACTGGCGATTACGGTATGCATTTCTTATTTTTCTTATTATTTTGTTGAGCAGCCCATCGCGCAAAATGCACTTGCGTGGTATTCGTGGTTCACTAAAAAACTTTAGGGCACCTCTGGAAACTCGCTTTTTATTGAGTGCGCTCTTTATGGTAAAAAATAATTTGGGACTTATGCGGATGGCCTTCTTACGCCTCGCATGGAGCTGTGGCGACGGGCTGGCTTGAAATTTTTAATTTTATGCTGAAAAGATTTCGGCTTGCCAAAGTTTAGCCCGTTTATTTAGTGTGCTCTTCCTTGTTCTGGGGTCTTAGCTCAGTTGGTAGAGCACCACAATGGCATTGTGGGGGTCAGGAGTTCGAATCTCCTAGGCTCCACCAGATTTCCTCTTTCTTTCTGAGAGAGGCTTTGAGACGGCCAATGATTTGTTTTTGAAAATAGCTCTCATTGATTTAGCGTATTTTTTGCATGATACCCGCTATTCTCACAACCCTTTGCTTTGCCGTATCGGGTCTATTTAGCGCACGTCTTAGCAAGCCTCTCGGAGCCATCCATGCCACGACAATACGCTGTATTTTTGTTATCACTTTACTCGCTGCGTATGCTTACGGCTTGGGGCAAGGTGCCCTTGGCCCGGGGTTAGGCTTATTGATAGTGAGTGGAGCGATTGGGTTTGGGCTTGGTGATTTGGCTTTGTTTCAAAGTTATCAACGGATTGGTTCGCGTCTTGCGCTTCTTCTCTGCCAATGTCTTGCGGCACCTATAGCAACGCTAACCGAGTGGATTTGGCTCGGAACGACGCTGACTTTTTTGCAGATGTTTCTTGTGTTTTTGATTCTCCTCGGCACCTCGTTGGCTCTTGCTCCCTCGGATCATCTTCATTTACCAAAGGGCACTTTGCGAGCCGGGATTTTTTTTGGAACGCTGGCTGCTTGCGGACAAGCTTGGGGAGCCGTGTTGAGTCGTCGTGCTTATGAGCTCAACGATTTTGCGGGAGTTTCCATAGATGCACTCACGATCACTTATCAACGCATGTTGGGCGGTGTGGCATTGGTCTTTCCGTTTTATGTGATCTATCTTTTGTTTCAAAAAAAACAGGGGCAGCAGCCGCTAAGGCAGCTTTTAAAACTTCGTCAAGTATGGCCCTATCTACTGGTAAGCGGTCTCGTGGGACCAATTTTTGGAGTTGCGTTTTATCAGTGGGCACTGGCTACGACGGCGAGTGGCGTTGTGCTGGCAATCGTAGCTACGACGCCCATAGCTATTATGCCGTTGACGTATTTTATTGATGGCGACCGTCCGTCATTTCGCTCTCTGGTGGGCGCTTTTCTTGCGGTGTTCGGCGTTATCGCGATGTTACTCGTTGGGAAGGTGTAAATTCTGCGCGAGGGAAAGCTGTAGCTCGATGCGTGCTTGCGATGCCGGAAGTGCTTCGTCTGGAAAAAGGCACCCCGCCTCGCGCAAAGAGCGTCCACCGCCTTCGCCACCGTATTTTGGAAAAAGTTTTCCGAAGGGAACACGGGTTGCCAGCATCACCGGGATCTTTTTTTGCAGAGCTTCTTTTATCGCTACGGCATTTTCTTTGCTGACATTTCCTGCACCCAGAGCTTGAACCACGAGCCCACGCGCTCCCGCTGCGAGGCTGGCACGAAGGTGAGAACCATCGCTGCCGGGAAAGTCGTAAATAATATCAACTCGTGGTAACGGAAGTTGCAGGTGGTCCAAATTGATCGGGGGTGGATTTTTGGGGACATGATGGATGCACACCTGTTCGTCGATCATTTCGGCAAAAGCCTTTTTTTTCTCGTTTTGATTTACAAAGGCGTCGAGCGCAGACGTGTGGTTTTTTCGTAAACCGGACACCGTGTGAAAGTGGCCATTCATCACTACGCAGACACCGCATGCCGACGCTGCCGGGCTTGCGACGTAAGCAAGTGCATGAGATAAATTTGCGGGTCCGTCGGCCTCCGGATCATTTGCCGGCCGTTGCGCCGCCGTGAAGCATATCGCTTTTTTAGTGGGCACTGTTCGTGCTAAAAAATACGAAGTTTCTTCTAGCGTGTCGGTGCCGTGTGTGATGACGACGCCCTGCACATCGTTATTTTGAAGGTGAGCGTTTACGGTTTTAGAAAGAAGCAACAAATGTTTGGCAAGTATTTTGGAGCTATCCATCGAGAAGAGTTCTTCACACACAATTTCTGCTTGCTCGCTAGGGTGCTTTTTGTCTGCCAGTAAATTTTCCACATCTAGCACGGGGCGTATTCCTTGCTCGGTGTGGGTCGAGACGATGGTGCCGCCAAATCCGATGAGGATGATTTTAGATTTCATCCGCGTCGCGGAGCAAAAGCTTTTATACCGACATGGGTGAAGGCGTGCCATGCAGCACGAGCGATATGAAGTTCGGGATCCGGCTCTTCGCCCGTAGCGATTCGGAGCATCTGGCTTTCCCACCAAGAGAGCTGGGAGATGGTATTTAGGTAGGCCCAGCAGCTCCGGCGTATGTCGTTTTGGAACTCGCCCTCTTCACCAGCCATGATTTTATTTGGAAAATCCGGCTCAAGGACAAGTGCACGTCCTATGCCGACCATATCCACTCCGTCTTCGAGAGCTTGGAGGACATGGCTGTGGCTGCGAAATCCGCCCGTGACGAATACGGGAATTTTTAGCTGCGTTTTTGCACCACGGGCAAACTTTAAAAAATAGCCTCCACGAGGCTTCGCCGCGACATTTTCGTCTCCCTCTCCCATCATGACTTGCGCTTCATACGTGCCGCCGGAGACCTCGATGGCGTCGATGCCAGCCTTTTCCATTTCCAGCATTACCTTGATCGCGTCGTCTTCGCTGTAGCCGCCCTTTTCAAAATCGGAGGAGTTGAGTTTTATAATAACGGGGTAGTCGTCGCCCACCGCAGCGCGAACAGCATGGTAAACGGCAAGGATAAATTTGGTTGGCTCGGCCCACTCGTCTTTGCGTTGGTTGTGCTTTGGTGAGAGAAACTGGTTTATGAGGTAGCCGTGTGCGCCGTGGAGCTCGATACCGTCGAAGCCGACTTCTTTGGACAAGCTAGCAGCTTGCGCAAAAAGACCAATGACGCGCTGGATGTCTTCGGAGGTCATTTCTCGTGGTGGGTTAAAACCAGCCGCTAACGGCCCTTGAATGGGAATGGGCGAAGGTGCCATCGGTTGGGAATCTAGGAACTTTGGAACTTGTTTGCCGGGGTGGTTTAGTTGCGCAAAAATGCGTGTGCCATTAGCGCGACCTTTTTTAATCCATGTGCGGAAGGCAGCGAGATCGGAGTGCTCATCTAGCACGACATTGGACGGCTCACCAAGGGCATTTTGGTCCACCATGATGTTGCCGGTAATCATCATACCGATTCCTCCTTGCGACCATCGGTGGTAGAGAGTCCCGAGCAATTCGCCTTTGGGATTGTGATATTTATCGGCAAGCTGCTCGCTCATAGCAGGCTTGAATAAACGATTTTTTATTTCCAGCGAACCGATCTTAATCGGCTGATTGGTAAGAGAGTCTTTCATGGCCTTGCAGATAAGATAGAATAAACGATCCACCCGTGAGAAGTGAAAAAA
>JBKEAD010000049.1:0-10525 GCA_047971915.1 Chthoniobacterales bacterium | reverse complement strand
AGACAAAAAATCGTCTATGCATGTAGACGGCGGATCGTAGTGTTTTTAGGACAGGGGTTCGACTCCCCTCGCCTCCACTTTTTATCATCAAGCCTGTATTAATAAAAAATGAAGCTCGCCGAAGCAATTATCATAGTCGAAGACCTCAAAAAAAAGTTAGAATCCCTACGGAAACGCATCGGAGATAACGTAATCACCCGAGAGGGAATCCGACCAAACGAAGACCCAGCGGAATTAATCAAACAAAGCTTTAAATTACTGCAAGAGCTCTGTGGACTCACGGTAAAAATCAATATAGTAAACGCTAGATGCACCTTTACCAACGGGCGAAAATTAGCCGAAATAATTGCCCAACGGGACGAGCTTTCACAACAGCACGATCTCCTCATGCAAGCCACAGCCCAAGCAGCCCAAAAACCCGAACCCAGCGGCATGTCTGGAACAAAATGGGTGACTCCCCTCGATGTCCGAAAACTCCAAGAACAAGCCGATGCCATAGAGAAAAAAGTTCGTGGACTAAATCTGCTAATTCAATCCACAAACTGGAAAATCGAGTTGGAGTAGCCGGATCGCCGTAGATTCAACATCGAAAAAAGGGTTCATGCTGACAAGGCGACAGCCCAGCAGGGTTCTTTTGATAAGGAGTCATTTCTGAGGAAAGAACTAGAAAGAGCCGCTGCGTGTGGTGTAGAGGCCGGAATCCCGCGGTCGCTTTGTCAAAGCGACCCTACCATTGCGAAAATATTTTGCCACTCCACTTTTAATCATCCCCTTTATTAAGAGTGCCCAGAGAAGAAATTCGCAAAACGAGATATAATCCTAAAAATTTTTTCTTCTGCTATAACGGATTACCCACAACAAAATAGAACGAAGTGCCCCATCCAGGCTTGCTAAAATCACTGGCTTGTTTCAGATGAGTATGTGAAATCGACTTGCACGACCTTTTCCTTAGGAGCCATTCTTCTGCTATTTTCCTTGCTTGCCATTGCGGCAGCCTTCCACTTCGATCAACCCGTCCGTAACGCGATTTTGGAAAGCCAGGGCAAGGATTGGAAAAAATCTTCCAATTATGAAATTGTTGCCGCCATTAGTAAATACGGCGATTGGCCCCAACTCGCGCTTATCGCCGGTGTCGGGATTGCTCTTTCCGTTCGCATGCGCTCACGCCGCTGGACTGAAATTTTAGCAGCAGCCCTCATCGCCTCAACGGCAGCAGGTATTTTAGCAAATTTCTCTCGCCTCAGCACGGGACGCACCCGTCCACGCGAAAGCCCAAAAATAGAACAAGGATTTTATGGCCCGTGGCACGATGGCAAACTCACTATTGGGAACTCAAAATTTAATTCCTTCCCATCCGGACACACGGCAACCGCCGTCGGATTTGCCGCACCTTTTATCTTCGCAAAATCCTTTCTCGGCATCCCTATTTTTCTACTCGCCCTCCTGATCGCATGGTCGCGAATGGCACTCGGAGCACACCATTTATCCGACGTTGTCACATCGACTTTGTTAGCCCTTTTTGTCGGCTGGTTTACACTTCGATGGGTTCGAGAAAAGGGCGATGAGGCTCTTCTATTTTTTAAAAAATATTTCCGTAAACTCATTTTGAAAAAAACGGACTAAAGTCACTCTCCGAGCGATGCAGATCAAAAAACTAGCCGATAGCGGCACTGCTTTATTAAAAACACGCGGCTTTCGCATAGTCTTCTGGCTTCTCATTGCACTGCTGCTGCTCGCCTCAAACCTTCCTTGGCATCTCGACGACTACGACCAGGCAAAACAAGCCTATGTGAGCTACGAAATCGTAAACGGCGGTAATTGGTGGTTTCAGCACACACCAAAAATGGAAAGTGCCACCAAACCACCCTTTTTGGGCTGGGTTTCCGCATCGCTCTATTACGCTTTCGGCAACTGGGAACTGGCATGGCGACTTCCCGGATTTGTCGCTGCCATTCTTCTGCTCTTTCTCATATGGCGGGAAGGCGAGCGCATCTTACCCGAATTTGGGGGCATCCTCTGCGTGGCCGCCTGCTATATAAATTTCCTCACGCCGCGAATCGCGACCCTCGTGCGCACCGACATGCTACTCGCCACATCTATCGCTTTTTGCGGTTGGATGATTTTTACTCATGTTCGGACTAAACGTCCGTGGAGCATCCGCTGGAAATGGGCATTTTGCCTAGGCATGACGATTTCTTTGCTGACAAAAGGGCCTATTATTTACGCCTTTTTGCTCCCCGGCATGGCTGCCTTTTTTTTCTTGGTGAAGCAAAAAGACGCCCGCCGTTTTGTCTGGAGTGGTTGGTGGACATGGAGTCTCCCACTCTTGATCTTTCTCGCATGGGCCGCCTTCGGACTCCTTTTAAATGCCTCCTTTTATCAAGACGTCGTTGTAGATGAATTTCTTTCCCGCTTCAAAGACGGCTCCACCGGCGATACGCGTGGGCAACCCGTTTACTACTACCTCCCACACATTATCCACAAGCTGCTACCGTGGAGCTTACTTCTTCTCGGTTTGCCCATTTTTTTTAAAGACCTCCGCAAAAAACTCTTCCAACAACCCGAGTTACTCTGGCTCATGTGTTGGACGCTGGGCAGCATCCTCCTGATGAGTCTCATTCCGAGTAAAAGGGTGGACCGCATTTTTCCAATCGTCATACCCGCAAGCCTCCTCATGACGGCCATGTTTGCCGAATTATGGCCTCTACTAAAAATCCGCGCCCTCGCAGCAGGAACCATTCTCGCCGCCATGCTCCTCTGGGGCGGGTATTTCACGGGCTTGGTCGCCATCCATTACAAACAGGATGCCTTGAGAGTCAAAAAACTGGCCCTAGCCGTCCAAGAGCAACTACGGCTTCATGATTTAAAAAATCTCGCTGTCATGGAATCCAACGACGAGGGACTAGCCATGTATCTGGGAAAACCCCAATTCTACAACACCACCGGCACCATCCGCGGAATGGTCGATGGACCTTTCGACTCCGTTCTACTACCCGAACGCCGCCTGCCGCGCATGGAAAAATCCCTCGGTAAACTAGATGTCATCTGGAGCAGTCCACCAATCGAAAAAAACGAAAAAGGCCGCTACCTCCTCATAAAATGGGAACAAAATTACGAACGGTAAACGAAAAAGCTAATGCGCCTTTGCTCCACTCCCAAATTTTTTAAACGCAGCTCGCGAAGAATATTTTTCCATGATGTCACGATACCAATAAGCACTCAGCTTTAATTTCCTATCGAGGGTTTCCGGCTCCATGTGAGACAGGCCAAACGTCGCATCATAACCATAGTGCCACTCATAGTTATCCGCAAGCGACCACGTCAGATACCCCCGCACATCATACCCATCTCGCAAAGCCCGAGCAATCGCCTTGAGATGGCTATTCATATACTCGATACGCTTTTCATCTTTTCTCGTAGCCACTCCATTTTCCGTAATCAACATCGGCTTGCCATAGCGTGCAGAGATCGTTTGGATCTGCTTATAAAGCCCATCTGGATTAATACGCCACCCCATCATGCTATAGTGGTTTCCTCGCCGACTATTTAAAGTTGCATAAGCGAATACACCGACAACTTGCGAGTAATAATAATTAATCCCGATCATATCCGTGGAGGCCACTACCCGATCCAAGTGGTCGTAGTTTGTGTGCAACAAAGAACGATAAAAATATCCCGTCACATCCAAAACAGACCGCTCCCACCACGGCAGAGCCACGATCGCTATCACTTTCCCCCCTGGCACAAGCTCGTGTACCTTGCGAGCCGCTTCATTATACATTGTCGTGCTCGCCTCGATCGCCTGCCAGTAACGCTTCGTCGATAAAAGAATACCCGGTGGCCATTGGCCCACTAAATAAGCCGTCGTGATCTGTCCATTCGGCTCATTCTGCGGAGCAAAATATTTTGTATAAGGAGCCATCGCCGGAATGATCTTATCCAAATACCCCTCCCAATACTCCTGCACCTCCGGATGCAGCCAATTCGATCTCACAGGATTTTTTTTATCATAAAGCCAGCCCGGAAACGTAAAGTGCCACAAGCAAACAATAGGTTCGATTCCCGCCTCTTTGAGCTGCCGAGCCATCCGAACATAACCTCGTATGGCCGTTTCATTAAAAACCCCCGGCCTCGGCTCCACCCGTGCCCACGAAACATTAAAGCGATAAAATTTCGCACCGATTTTTTTCAACGCCGCAAGATCCTTATCAAAATGCGTCCAACTATCCAGCGCATTCCCCTTTCGCGGTGCCTTCCCCTCCTCAACAAAATAATCCCAATCCGTCTCAAAATAATCCGCCTCCCCTTTCCTCACATCCGGATTCTCATATTGATAACTACTCACCGAAACACCCCACATAAAATCCTCCGAGTCCGACGGCATTTTTTTTGTCGCGGAAAATGTTTTTGTCCCCTCAGAAAGCTGTGCCTGCGACGGCGGCTTAGGCATCGGACCAAGAAAAGAGGTGCAACCCGCTAGTGCAACGCTCAATAACAACAAACCAAACAAAAAACATTTCATAGGAAACGAACAAAACAATATTGCAAAAACACTTACAAGTTCCATAGTAAACACAGCCCCTCTCCGCCCTTTTCGCTTCACCCGCATTCCCCCATATGAACACACACCCTTCGACCAATAACTCCTCCGTAGTCCTCATCAGCATCGTCGCCGCAATCGGCGGTTTCCTCTTCGGATTCGACAGCGGTGTCATAAACGGCACGGTAAACGCACTACAAGAAGCCTTCAAATCAACTTCCGTCGGCACAGGCTTCAATGTCGCGTCCATGCTCTTGGGCTGCGCCGTCGGTGCCTTCGTCGCAGGCGGCCTCGCCGATAAATTTGGCCGCCGTCCCGTCATGCTCCTCACCGCCGTATTTTTCGGAATCAGTGCTTGGGGTTCCGGTATCGCAGGTGGATCGGGCGAATTTATCATCTACCGCATCATCGGCGGATTTGCCGTAGGAGCAGCCAGCATCCTTTGCCCCGCATACATCAGTGAAATCGCACCCGCATCCATTCGGGGACGCCTTTCCTCCCTCCAGCAACTCGCCATCGTGCTCGGCCTCTTCATGGCATTTCTCAGCAATTACTTTATCGAAGACGCCGCTGGAAACGCCTCAAACAATCTCTGGCTCGGCTACCAGGCATGGCAGTGGATGTTCTGGGTCGAGCTCATCCCCGCTGTCATTTTCTTCGCAGCCCTCTTTCTGATTCCCGAATCCCCTCGCTACCTAGTCGCCGCGGGTTCTCTCCAAAAAGCCGCTTCAATTTTACAAAACCTAAACCCCGGAAGCGACTCGCAGGCCAAAGTCCAAGAAATCCAAACCACCCTCGAAAGCGATCACAAACCCCGCATGGGGGACTTGTATGACAAAGTCCACCAACGCATCCACCCCGTCCTCTGGGTCGGCCTCGGCCTTGCTATTTTCCAACAGCTCGTCGGCATCAACGTCGTCTTTTACTACGGAGCAACCCTCTGGGAAGCCGCCGGCTTCTCCTCCTCAAACGCCCTCCTAATCAACGTCATCACTGGTGCCGTAAACATTATCTCCACACTCGTCGCCATCGCCCTAATCGACAAAATCGGACGCAAACCCCTCCTCATTTTCGGCTCCGTCGGCATGACCATCTTTCTGATAACGCTCACCATCATCTTCGGCACCGCCCACCTCGATGCAGAGGGAAGTATCCAATTAGGAAAAATCGCCGGCCCGATTGCCCTCCTCGCCGCAAACCTCTACGTCTTCTGCTTCGGAGTCTCTTGGGGTCCCGTCATGTGGGTCATGCTCGGCGAAATGTTTCAAAACAAATTCCGCGGTGCCGCCCTCTCTGTCAGCGGTTTCGCACAATGGATGGCAAACTTTTCGATCACACTAAGCTTCCCTCTTCTACTCAGTTCACTAGGTCTTGGCGGAGCCTATGGCCTCTACGCCTTTTTCGCCCTAGTCTCCATCTTCTTCGTTCTATACTTGGTCAAGGAGACCAAAGGCAAAGAGCTCGAAGACATGGGAGACTAACCCAAACTTTCACCGCAAAGCACAGCAAAGCAAATTTCTTAAACGCGCCTCAGCCAACCTGCGTAGGCAAAGCTATCTACTAAAGCCAGCCAACTCGCTTCGATAATATTGTCGGATACGCCGACCGTCGCCCATTCGTGCTCACCGTCGCTAAAGACGATTTGCACGCGAGTCGTCGCTGCGGTGCCCCGACTTCCGTCGATGATACGCACTTTGTAGTCCCTTAACGCCACATCAGAAATCCAAGTATAAAAAGGCAGCAACGCTTTGCGAGAGGCAGCATCTAGGGCATTCACAGGACCATCTCCCTCGGCGACCGTGTAGGCTTCTTCGCCCTTTACTCGGAGCTTCACCGTGGCTTCGCAGTTCGGAACAGATTGTCCACGGCGGAAAGAGCAATGATACTCCACTAAATCGAAAAGCGATTTTTTTGCACCGAGTTCATCTAAAATAAGCAGAGCAAGCGAGGCATCTGCCGCCTCGTATTCGTAGCCTTGGGATTCAGCAACTTTTACGGCATTCAATAAACCGGCAACTTCCGGCGAGCCTTTTTTGAGATCAAATCCTAGTTCCTTTGCCTTTATCAAAATATTGCTTTGCCCGGAAAGTTCCGAGACCAAGATACTCTGAAAATTACCTACCGATTCAGGCCGGATATGCTCGTAGGAACGGGCCAGCTTTTGCACCGCATTTACATGCAGTCCGCCTTTATGCGCAAAGGCCGTCTCTCCGACGAAAGGGGCCCGAATGTTGTGCGGCAGGTTAGCCAGCTCGTCAACAAAGTGTGAGAGATCTCGCAATTTAGCGAGGTCTTCGACAACCGGAATCTGCATTTTTAATTGCAAATTCGGAATCACACTCGTGAGATTACAGTTTCCCGTGCGTTCGCCGTAGCCATTTGTCGTGCCCTGGACCTGAATCGCCCCGGCCCGAATCGCCGCCAGTGCATTGGCTACCCCGACCTCACAATCATTATGTGTGTGAATGCCGACCTTACCCGGAAAAATGGATTCGACATGACGCACGATACGCTCGATTTCGTCTGGCATCGTCCCACCATTCGTATCGCAGAGCACCAGCACGTCGCAGTCCTTCGCCGCATCTAGGGCAGCTAAACTGTGCTCAGGGTCGTCTTTATATCCATCAAAAAAATGCTCGGCATCGAACATGACTTCCCTACCAAGTTTTTTAAAATACCCAACCGAGTCCGCAATCATCGAGCGATTTTCCGCAAGCGTCGTATTTAAAATATCCGTGACATGCA
The DNA here is from genome assembly GCA_047971915.1 of Chthoniobacterales bacterium. Taxonomy (GTDB): domain Bacteria; phylum Verrucomicrobiota; class Verrucomicrobiia; order Chthoniobacterales; family JBKEAD01; genus JBKEAD01. Next base: position 3,240 of record JBKEAD010000049.1, on the reverse strand, counting down.
GACCCCAAGTTTTGCCAACCAAAGTCACCACAGGCGTTTCCGCATTCACAAGGGTCTGAATCTGCGGATCTTTTTCGACCGCAATATTCGCACGACGCGTGCTCCCGAACGCCGCAATCCGCGCATAACGCCAAGTCCGTTTCTTAGCTTCTTCAAAAAACGCAATATCCTTGGGATTTGAGCCCGGCCATCCACCCTCAATATAGTGCATTCCAAAAGCATCGAGCTTTTCCGCAACGCGGATTTTATCGAGAATACTAAAAGACACCCCCTCCCCCTGCGTGCCATCACGTAGGGTCGTATCATAGAGTTTTACAGAATGTTTAGGCGATGAATTATTGGAAGCTTGCATTGAAAAAATTTTCTTAATCCGCTGTCGGCGCACAGTTGATCGCATCAATCAGCAGACGAATCAACCCGAAGTTGTGTTTATCGGGCACAAGAGTAAGACGAGGAAGCTTGGGTAAGGTATTTTTTTCCTCCGGTAATGGCCCGGAAACTTGCTCGATTTTTCCACGCACAATCAAAGAATGAAATTTTTCATTCAAATCCGCCACACCCGCATCGGACAACTCGCGCTCCAAACGAATGACCATGCGATCTTGAACCCAGCGGTAAGAATTAAAATTGCGGTAAAATTTCGCAATCTCCTCCACGGCCTCATCGGCGCTATGCGTGATGCGGTAAAGATGCCGATCATTTTCAGAGATCAACCCCGCACCCAATAAATCATTATCTACAAAACGCCGCCACGTCTCCCAGTAGTGACCATTCACCCGATCGACCATCACCACCGGCACGATCTGCGACTTCCCGGTTTGCATCAAAGTCAGTGCCTCAAACCCCTCATCCTGTGTTCCAAACCCTCCAGGAAACAAAACGATAGCATGTGTCTCTTTCAAAAAATTTAACTTCCTTGTAAAAAAATACTTAAAATTAATCAGCTTCGGATCCCCCTCGATCGTCTCATTCGCATGCTGCTCAAACGGCAACTCGATGTTCAGGCCAAAGCTATTATCGGCACCTGCCCCCTGCTGCGCCGCACCCATGATCCCATCCCCTCCACCAGTAATAATCATATACCCGCGATAGACCATCTTCTCCGCAAATTCCACGGCCAACTTAAAATCCTCCGCATCCGGCTTCGTCCGCGCCGAACCAAAAACCGCCACCTTCCGCTTGTGATTATATTGGTCAAAAACACATGAAGCATAGCGCATCTCCGCAAACGCCTTCCGAAATAATTTTAAATCCGCCCGCGAAGCATTATCCTCCCCCAAACGCAATGCCGTGGACATAATATCCGCTATCAACTCCACATTCTTCCCCGTCGTCACCTGACTCGCAAGCTGCACAATCTCCGACCGAGCCGCCTTTGCAGAATAAGGCGTTTTATTAATTTTTATATTGGAAGCAGAATTAGAGGATTTTTTCATAAGCCAAATAGAATGGCAAAAGCACAGCAAGGTGACAAATTCAGAATCGCATCATTTCCGTAACAAAAAAAGCCGCCCACGGCTCCCCAGCCCCTACAAACACAAAACCACAAAATTAATTCATATTAAAAGGACTATAAAGCGACTCCTCGTAAGCCGAATTATAGAAATCATCAACCATCGGTTCACTATAGGCAAACGGCTCACGATCCTGAGCCAACGGCGTATTCAAATAAGCTCCGGGCTGACCCTGCGAACGCGCCGCTGCCTGCCTGCGAGGATGATAAAATCCCTCCGAATTTTGAAGATAACTCAAAAGCTGCGACGATGCGCCTGCACTGCGAAGTCTAGCAAGTTGAGCAGGACTAAACTGATAACTCGCCTCCGTGCTCTGAAGATAACTCTCAATCATATGCGTGGGAACTTTTTCAGAAACCAATTGATAAATATCGTCGTAATCCAGCCGACTGCCACTCTGAATTTTCGTTAAAACATCCCCCGTAGCACCCGCCTGCGCAATGGATTGAACCAAAGCCGGATTCACGCTCGACCGCGACGTCGTGCAAGCCGAAAACGCAAAAACAAATGAACCCAGTAAAAGAAATGAAAGAATAAAACGCATCTTCATTCGCAAAGCCATACAGCGAATAAAACAAACTTTCCAGCGGTAAATTCCGGCACCCGTCTGACATACTCCTAGCCCGGAAAAATCACCAGACTTTGTGGCGAGGCGCAGCTATTGCTTGTCGTGACAAGGCGCGTGCAGCTTGCGATGCAGGGCTGGGTGATGTCACCCTGTCCAAAGAGCAAGCAAGCGCAACGCTGTCGCGGTAAGGAAGGGCAAGCCGTAGCAGAATGTCTGGTGATTTTTCCGGGCTAGGCGTAACGCTCAATGGCCTCCGCACCCAGCACCCCAATGTAAGGCAGATTCCTATAACGCTCATTATAATCCAATCCATAACCCACCACAAACTCATCCTCGATTTGAAAACCAACATAATCCGCTTTGATCTCGCAAACATGCTCCACGTCTTTCTGCAAAAGCACGCAGGTCGCGACGGAAAGAACGCCCTCCCGATTTTTTAAAGTCTCCGCCACACCAGCCAAAGTGCGCCCACTGTCCAAAATATCATCGAGAATGAGCACATGCCTCCCCGCAACATCCGGCATCCGAGTTTGTAAAAACTCCACCTTCCCCGACGACCTCGTGCCAACGTAACTCGCCACCGTCAACGCATCTATCTGCAAAGGAATCGGCAAACGACGAAGCAAATCCGCCATAAAAACCAAACTCCCATTCAAGACAGCCACAATCGTCAACTCCCGCGATTTATAATCCTTCGTAATCTCCGCCGCCATCGCATCCAAACGACTAAGAATCGTCGTCTCGTGAAGCAAAATACGTTCAATATCTTCTTGCATAATTTAAAATCAACATCCTCCCAGACAACTCTAGCAGCCGTGCGAGATAAGTCCGCAGGCTGCTAGGAATCGATATTACTCATCCATTGTCAAGCAGTAGCGATAAAAACCCTTTTTCACCTCAAAAAACACCGAATATTCTTGCAATAAGCCCGGATTTCTGAAAGATATTTTCTCCATGAAGCCCCCTCCTCCGCTGCTTCCCGCTGCTTCCCGCTGCTTCCCGCTGCTTCCCGCTGCTTTCGGGGGATTTTGTTCGGAGCGTTTTTTTTGTGAGTTCGGCCGCTCTTTTTGCGCAGGAGGTAGATTCCGATAACGACGGGCTCCCCGACGTCTGGGAGTATGATCTCATGCTGCTGACCCTCGCCGATGGGAATATCTA
>JBKEAD010000181.1:0-6314 GCA_047971915.1 Chthoniobacterales bacterium | reverse complement strand
TGACGATGCCGTCGAGGTTGTGAAGGGGGACGCGGAGTTTGCTTTGTCCTTCGTGGCGGATTTCTACGGCTGCTCCGTCTTTGCGGAGGTAGGCGTCTTCGAGGGTGACGATGAGGGTGTTTAGGTGCTTGCGCATGTTTTCAGTTTTCAGTTAGCGGTGAGGGGGAGTTTTTTTGCTACAAATTATGTTATTTCTTGCTGATTGTTTACTGCTAATTGCTTTAAAAACCAGGAGGCGGTGCTGCGTTTGAGGTGGAAGGCTTGGGGTTGGCAGTGGTCGATGAGGGAGCAGGCGTCGCACTTGCGGGTTTCGTAGTGGGCGGGGGGAGTTTTTTTTGAGTCGATGAGGGTGTGTAGGTTTTGGATGGTGTCTTGGGTGAGGGTGCGGAGTTTCTCATCGAGGGCAACATGTGTGCGGCGTTTGTTTTTTCCGTAGAAGAGAAAGGCTTGGGGGATTTTTACCGAGAGCATTTCTTCGAGGCAGAGGGCTTGGGCGCAGAGTTGGACTTCGTCGGCGCGGTGGGATTTGGGTTTGCCGCGCTTGTATTCGATGGGGATGATTTTTCCGTCTTTGTGGAATTCGACGATGTCGCATTGACCGAAGATGCCGAGTTGTTCTGAGGAGATGGGGAGCGAGCGGGTGATGCGGATGCTGGGACGAGACTCGTGCTCGTCGCTGTGGGCTTTTTTGTGGAGGAGCTGGCCTTCGGCGGTGAACTGGTTTTCCGCCCAGACTCGCTCTAGGTGGATGAGTGCGCACTGTCGCTCGCAGAAGAGGAGATGCTGGAGGGCGGAGATGGGGAGCACTTTTTTCAGTTAGCGGTTAGCGGTGGGCGGTGGATGAATCGTATTGACTAAGTTGACTAAAATTTTACGCTTAGTGCCATTCACGCTTAGGGTATGAAGGTTGTGACAGTGCATGAGGCTAAAACTCATTTGAGTCGCTATTTGGCTGAGGTTGAGGCAACAGGGGAGGATATTCTCATTGCGCGTAGAGATAGGCCTGTGGCTAGGCTGGTGTCGGTGGAAACTAGAAGAATGGATAGGTCGGGCATGTTTGGTGCTATGTCGGATCGTATTTCCGAGGGTGCAGTTGAGTATCTTATAAATTCAGGGGTTGATAGGGAAATCGAGATGGATTTTTACGCTGTAAGCGATCCTCCGTCATGCTGATTTGAAGATGAGGCTGTTGTTAGATACCCATATTTTGCTTTGGATGCTTATAGATAGTAAGCGGATGTCTAGCAGATGCCGTGATTTGATTTTGGATGCTGAGCGGGTATTTATTTCTTTTGTGAGTTTTTAGGAAATCGGTGTAAAGGTTTCGATGAGGGGGTTTTAGGAATTTGAACTGCCGGAGCTTTGGCATCGGGAGTTTTTGAAGCACTGTCAGATGTGGGGCGTAGAGGTATTGGGGCTGGAGATAGAGCATTGTCACCGGATTTCAGTGCTTCCGTTTTATCATAAAGATCCTTTTGATCGTATGTTGATTGCTCAAGCGATGGAGGAGGGTCTTAAGATTGTTTCTGTGGACAAGGTTTTTCGTAAGTATGCTGTGAAAGTGGTTTCGTAATAATGGGAGCGGCATTACTCGTTTATGTGATTGTCGTCGGTAGTGTTTAGAGATTCGATTTCGTTGGGGAAGAAAGAGAGGTTGTCTATGAGTAAACGCGGAGGTTTGTGAGCTATCGGGTTGTAAGAGTGGTCGAGGCGAATAACTCCTTCAATGGGTTTTATGATTCCAACGAGTTGGATGCGCACACGCACCCCAAGGCGGATTCCCCAATGGTGTTCGAGGTGGTGCTTTTGATCGTCGAGACGTTGCTTCCAGTCACGGTAGCCAGCTTCGTCGTCGGTTGTGCTGAAATCGAATTCTCCTTGGTCAAAGTTCATTGGCTATTGTCGCAAGTCGGCTCAAATAGATGTTAATGAAGAATGAATTCGGCAGGGTTGCGAGAGCGGGCGCGTTTTTCTCGATCATCATGACGTTCGAGGTAGAGGCGGGTTCGGGTGGCGGTTTCGTTCATGAATTCTTGCCAGGAAATTGAGGATGGGGATTGGGGGCGAAGTGGGGACTTCGGAGTGGGGAGGTTTAGATCAGGGGGATTGTTTGTTTTTGGGGATGGGGTGCTTTTTTTCATGAGCTATGTGGTGGGAAAAGGGCGTCGCGACAGGATTGCTTTGTGAGGTCATGGTGTTGTTATATCACATTTTTTAGTAATGAATAATGGTGGGTTTATTCTTCGTAGTCATCATCTTCCTCGTAGTCGGGGTATTGCTCAGGCGCCTGACCTTTTTTGGAGAGGACTTTGGGTTTTCTGAAGGCTCGGGTTTCTTCTTCTTTGGTGCAGGTGACGAGGAACATCCAGTCGTCTCCGTAGTCGAAGAGGAAGATCATTTTTTTTCTTCGGTTGGAAAACGGAGTCGAGCGTCGTGTTTTTGACTCCTTCGTCCCCCTCTTCGCCTATGTCGGCAAAGAGGGTGTATCGCTCTTCGCTGTGATAGGGATTTTTGAGGTTGCCATAAAAACCGAAGGCGTGATCCATGTCGAAGCCGAGGCGTCGATGATGGTGTAGGCGAGGTCTTCGAGAGTTTGTGTGGCGGGGAGCTGGAGTTCAGCGGTACAGTCGTCGATTTGGATTTTAAAGTGGAGTGAGGTCATTTTTCAGATGCGCTCGATGATTTCAATGTTGTTGTCGATGCAGAATTTGCGGAGTTCGTCAGGAACGGTGACTTCGTAGTCGGCGAAGGAGCGAGGAGTTTCCACGCCGTCTTTTTTGGTGACGGTGATACTTTCCAGAAGTTTGGAGCTTGGTGCCTTGCCGAGCTGGTTTTCGTGTTTGAAGACGATGAGGGCACGCGGATTCATGCTGCCGGCGGGGCGGGCGGCGGATTGGTCGAATTGAAAGGCATTCTCAAGGGCTGTGAAGAGAAGTTTTAAGTCATCGTCATTGAAACCGGTTTGCTCTGCTAGGAAAGGGTTCACGAAGCCGTTTGCGCGGTAGAGGCCGTAGGGCACGGTGAATTTTCGGCCCATCGTGCGTTCTTTGTCTATGTCTTTCTCGTCTGTCACAGAAGTGCGGGTGATGGCGTGTTCGCTGGAGACGATGGGGTCGATGGAGCGGGCGAAAGAAATTTGCACGGGGCCGCGGACTTGGCCGCAGTTGACCTTGGTGGACATGACGGCGCCGAAGGTGCGGACATCGTAGAAGTTTTGACACATCCATTCACGGGCTTTGTCGATTTGGGCGCGTTTGGCGTTTTTGGGATCACCGAGGTCGAGAGCTTTGTAGGCTTCTTCGTGCTGATGGTTGTGAACGGCGAATTCTTTGAAATAGATGTTCTTGTCCGTGGTTTGCTCAATGAAGTTGCGGATTTTGCGTTTGAGCATGACATCCGTGGCGAGGCCCTGGCCGGTTTCAGCGTCGAGGCGGGGGAGGTTTCCGGCATCGGGGTCTCCGTTTGGGTTGGCGTCTTTGCAGTCGAAGAGGTAGAGGAAGTCGTAGCGGTTATACATGATAGTTGTTTGTTAGGTTGATGGGTTGAAGTGGATTTTAGTCTTGAGTTGTTTGTTCGGTGGTTTCTTTTTTGGTAAAAAAGTCTTTGCGCTGGTGATAGTAACCGATGGCAAAAATGCCTTGAGCGGTGAGGTTGAGCTGGGAGGGGAATCCCGTGGCGGGGATGCCGTCGAGGATTTGCTGGATGAGTTTTTCCCGGTTCACTTTGGCTCCGCCATTGAGTTTGGCGAGGTGGTGCTGGTAGGTGCGCAGGATGCGGGGGAAAACGCTGGCTGGTGTGGAGGAAGCACTGGAGTAGAATTTATCTCGCAATCCAGAGTTGAGATCGCCGAGGGCGTCGGTTTGAGTTTTCTCCAAAGCCGCAAAGAGGCGGCCTAGGAGATAGGCAGGGGTGGTGTTTTCAGTGTCTAGCATGATGGATAGGGTTTGTTGATGGTTTCTAGTGAGGATGCCTTTGATGAGAGCGGCACGGAGATAGTTGATGGTGCGATCGGCGCGGATGCGGCGCAGGACGGCGGAGTAGAGGGATTCCGGGTAGGGAGTGTTTTCTAAAATGGAGCGCATTAGCGAGCCACCGAGGAGCGGAGGAATTTCGTCCGATACGCGAGCGGTTTGAGTAAGGAGTTGCCAGTAGGCGGGGAACTCGGGGTCTGGCAGGCGTTTGCCTTTGGCGGTTTCCCACTCCCGAACGATGGCAATGTCTTTTTGATGTGCGTGGAGATTCTCAAGCAGTTCTCCTACGGTGGAGCGGTGGAAGAAGCGGACGGAGAGGCGGGCGGCGTTCGGCGCGAGACCTAGCAGATAAAAATTGGTCTCGTTTGGGTCTTCTCCCAGATCGGAAGTTGTTGCTCCACCGAGACGAATTTGCTTGAGAAGAATTTCGATTTTCGAGCGCAGGTTTTGGTCTTGAACCTGCGCGGGCGCGTTCGAACCTTCCGTGGCGAGAAGACCGAAGGCATCCTCGAAGACGGATTTTTGATCTGTCCAGAAGACGCAGGTGGTGTCGCCAATGCGGATGCGGTGTTTGGCAGACTTTGGACCATTGAGCAAGGAATTGAGCGCGGTGCCGTATTGGAAGGCGGCTTTTTCGGAAACGGGGGCGTTGAAGGATTGATCCTTGCCGTAGGATTCGTAGGCGGGGGCATTAAAAGAAACGAGCGAGGCTCCCGAAGATTGCGCTCCAGCGACTGATTTGATTTTGGGATGAAGTCGGGCAATGGGAACGGACTCTCTTCCCGAAATCAGGCACTGACCAAGCGGGGCATCTGAGGTGGGTTCACGGCTGTCCCACCACTGGAGGATTTCGGGTTGCGCGTTGACAGCTTGAGTTTCCCCTTGGATTTCAAAAATGCCGAAGCCTGTGCTGAGATCGTCAATTTCAGGGTGGATTTGCGCGTATTCGGTGGCTTTTTCTGGAGACCAGTTTTCTAAAAAACGACAGACGGCGGAGAAGTGAGGATGGTTGATTTCCTGCTCAAGGGCGAGATGAGTTTCGCGGAAAGCTTCGAAGGATTTTGCGGTGCGTTCGGGTTTAGGATCGTCTTTTTTATAGCCGAGCATATAAGCAGTGTTATCCCAGAGAAGGCCAGGGTTGATACCAGAGCCGGAGGGTTTGGCCTCGCCCATAACGAGTTGTTTGTCCGCGCGGGGTTTGCCTTTTTCATCGGGAATGCGGGCGTCTTGAATGGCGAAAAGAGTGCCGTCGGGCCTCAAGACAACACGAAAAGAGATGTTCTGTGGCGAGTAGCCGGGCTTGGCAATCTCGTAGTCGGAATCGTCAGCGAGGCGGGGGTAAAGAGCGTTAAGTGTATTGAGAATCATGACAATGTGTTTTGCTGTCGGCTAAGAAAGATTTCGAGTTCTTCCGGGCTTGGGAGCTGGATTTGGTATTGAGAGACAAAAAGGTTTTCATCCATGCCTCCAAGGGCATATTGGTCAAACGGTGTCTGACAAGTCTTTGTTGTTTTTAGCAACGAGCCGGACTCTTTGGGTGCATTCAATAGGTGCGACAGTGTCGCGCTTTTTTCTAAGTAGCTCGCGGGAAGCAGGTTGGAGAATTGGCGCGACAGCGTCGCACTAATCGCCGGGTAGATTTGATAGAATTGTCGGCAACGCTTGAGGTTTGCACTGTCCAAGCCTTTGATTTTGGCAGCTTTGAGCCGCTCGGCCAGCTCTGGAATGAGTTTTTCCCCGTAAGCGGCCCTTTCTTCGCCATTTTGTTCGAACTCCACAATATAGGCACCGATGAGCCAGTTCCGGATCGACAGGCTGGCGTTAACAGCGGAGATGGCACGAGCTGCAAGCGCATGATCTAAGCTTTGAATTTCATCGACGATGACCGCAAGGTTCATGAGGGATCACTTGCGAGTTTTGCTGAAAGGTGGAACTGCGATGACGCCGTCTTTCATTTGCGCCCGGAAGAAATGTGGGGTGGTGGATTTTACCGCTTTGGTTTTGGCGTTTTGCTCAAACTCAATGTCGTGAAGCATGAAGCCTAAGTCTTTTTCCCCAAGGAGGGAATTATGAGGAGTGGGAAGCGCGGCGGCGTCCTCGTGAAGGGTGAAGGCGACAGGGAATTCACGGCAGCCGAAGTAGGGCTGGTGGAAGACCTGACCCTTGCGGGCGCGGCGCTTGAACATTTCCAGATGCTTGCCAGCGGCCTGACCGTCAGGGAGCTCTTCACCTCCTGGCTCCAAGCGGCGATCCAGAACACGGACGCTGGCGTGGATGAGGTAACGTACATCTTTGAGGAGCAGAGATGCGCGTTGCTGGCGCTCCTGATCCACATAAATGCCA
>JBKEAD010000167.1:0-21465 GCA_047971915.1 Chthoniobacterales bacterium | reverse complement strand
CTAAAAGACCGTGCCTTCCTAGACGTCATCGCAGAGTCTTTCAATAATCCGATCCGCCTTTGGCTTGGTTGGTATGCCATTGCACCCGCCACATCCTTTCCACCACTTTCCATTGTCTTGGCATGGTGGATGTTCGGTGCCCTGCTTATGACCGGCAAACGCTATGCCGAATATCGCTTTATCAACGACCCCAAACGCAGCGGCTCCTACCGTCGTTCTTTCAAAGTCTATACCGAAAAATCCCTCCTCATAGCGATGATTACTTACGCAAACCTATTTTGTTTTTGCGGAGGTGCAGCAGTTACATTTTACAAACCCAACCTCATCTTTGTGTTTCCGTTAATTGTCGCAGCTATCATCATTTACTTTAACGCAGCCATCTCGACAGAAGGAGCCAAACTTGAGCCCGAAGCCTTGCTCAAAAATCCATGGATTATTCTTAGCACACTGGTTGTAGGCATTGCAGGCATCTTGCTAGTCCTACCCGAGCCCTACATGCCCCAAAATATTCCCGAGCTAATCGGTTTTTTTCATCTGATTCACGGAAAGTAATACGGATTCTTCCCTTGGATTCTAAGAAAACCAAGTCCGCCACCCCTCTCGCAGTTCGAGTTTGATCCAAGACCAAATCGGATGGCGTAGGAGTAAAACATCTGCACTATTTAGAGAATAACTATTTAAAAAATAGCGTTGTCCCCGGTTGTGTTTTCCAAGCATCCCTAAGCGGCGACGACGCTCGGCTATTTTCGCAAAGCGTCTATTATAACAACTCATAAAATAATAAGCTCCATTCGTAGTCCAGTGAGTGAAAGGAGGCATGAGAAGAGCCTCTTTTCCCCTGCGAAAGGGTTTGGCTACAACTCCTAAATAATAAAGCCCCAAATCTAATAAAAAAGCGATACGTAATAAATCATACTCACCTAAATACTGATATTTATTTAAGTAAATAGCCTTAAACCATCTCTCATAACTCCTCGTGAAAGTTTTATTATATTTATCAATATCTTCCTTTCCTATATTTCCTGAATTGCTTTCGGAAATCAAATGAGCCGCGGAATACGAAGTAAAAGAAACCCAATCTAAGCCCGGACTGTAAAAAGGATCCATGAAAGCCGAAGCGTCTCCGACTAAAACGATACCGTCCTTCGCAAAAGTCGAAGTCACATAGGCCAGATTACTACGCCAATGCACATCACCCTCGATATACTCCGCTTCACTCAACATTTCACGGGCAACGGGATGCCTCATTAAAAAAGTTTTTAGATTCTCCCCAAGGTTTTTTTCCGCCCTAGGCCAATCGACAAATCGTGAGTCAAAAACAACCCCGATACTCACATCGCCCCCCTTGAGAGGAATCCACCAGCTCCACCAGCCATCGCCAATCGCATGGTTTGTTGCAGTCTGTCTTATGCCATAACACTCCCCGGTGCTCTCAGGAAAACGTCTTGCAAATTCGAGACTATCCCATGATTTTACACCTCTCCAGCGGGCCCATGTCGCTGTTGTTGGATGCTCTTCATTTCTTTTTACCCACCCTTCCTGACGCGCAATGAAAGAAGTAAATCCGGATGCATCAACAACCCAACGAGCCTTAAAAATTTCTTCTCTCTTTTCTTCTTCGCCACGAGAAACGCTGACTTCTTGCAGACCGCCGGAATTTAGGGTCACCCCCCGGACCACAGCAGGGCGCAGTAGCTCGACACCCTCTGCACAGGCACGTCGAAGCACCTCTTCATCCAAAACAGACCGATCCAACAAAAAAGACGGGAGACGAGAAAGATACCTCGGACCAATCTCACTGGCTTCATCCAGAAATTTTGTATCCTTATTGGAAAACCAAAATCGCAAACCCTGCTTAACAAATTGAGTCTCATTCAAAAATTCTGTTAACCCCAAAACTCGACATAAAAAAAATGCACTCACCTCGACCGTAGCCTCACCGACCCCACGTTTGAATTTCGTGGATCGCTCGATGATTAAAATTTTAAGAGCAGGATTTTTACGTTTCAGTAAAAACGCCGTCGAAGCTCCTGAAATTCCGCCACCAATTACAAGGACATCATATTGCATGATGCGCATCTTTCTCCGACTCTCTTGTCAAAGCGAGAAAATTTACAAACCCCGACTTATAAAATATCATTGCTTCCTTATTTGCTTCCTGTGTCTATCTTTCTGCAAATGACACGTTTTCTTTTACTCCTAGCCCTTCCGATAATTACCCTATTCGCTTTTGACAAAGCGTTTGCCGAAGAAGCAAAAAAACGTGTTGTGAATATGCAACCCGTAAAAGAATGGATTGATGCTCGGCGCAATTTACAATCTCTATCAGCCGATGTCGTGCAGTCACGCTCACTAAAAACCCTTCGCAAACCATTAATAAAAAATGGCCGCTTTTACTTCAAATCTCCCAATCATTTCCTTTGGGAAATTGGTTCAAATAGCAATACTGGCAAGCTACTTATTGAATCTATTGTTTTGCGGCGCGGAGAAAAATTTTATCTCATCGACCCAGAAAATCGACGAGCACAATCTTATACACTCGACTCACAAAAATCTCATTTACTAACTCCTGCACAGGCGATGATCGAATTTCCGGTTGGCCTTACCTACTCCGAATTTAAAGAGAAATTTCTCCTTCTCGATCTAATTCAAGATGAAAGTCGCTATTATTTAAAAATCCTCCCCGACGATCCACGTACTCATAAATATCTTCGTGAGATCTGCATTCTCTTCGACGCAAAGACTCAACTATTACTCAGTATCCAGATTTCTTTTCGTGACGGCTCCTCTCTCACAAATACTTTTTCTAATATAAAAACAAATACAACTATCTCCGACGCGATTTTTAATTTCGATCTAAAAAACTACAAAATTATCCATGAAAGCAATTAGACTATTATGCTTCGGAATTATAGGGATTCTTATTTTTGTCGGTCTAACAAAAATTACTTTCAACGTAGATATTCTCCGCCTTCTCCCCCAACATCTAAAACAAGTCCAAGGCCTCTCGTTATTTTTAAAATACTTTGGCCAATCTGAAGAACTTATCATTACGCTAGAGCAAAATGCTGAAAACTCTACCCACTCGGCTACAGCAGAAGAAATGGAGAACGCTGCTCGCTCGCTTTCAGAAGAACTTCGCTCTCATCCTAAACTTATAGCCCGCGTCATTGATAAAGCTCCGTGGGAAAGCAATGTTAGTAATCTTAGTAATCTTCTCGCTTACCTTCTCATTAATCAATCCAACGAAAAGTTACAAAGTCTAAATCGGCAACTCTCAGACAAACACGCGTCCGAAACGCTTCAAATCAGCCTAAACGAATTAGCTGCTTCTTTTTCCCCACGAACGATTGCACTTGATAGCTATGACCCCTATCGTCTGACACGCTCTCTTTTAGAAGATGAAAGCAATACGCTTTTTGCAAATGGCGACCACTCGGAGTTTACTTCGAGCGACGGATTTTTTCGTGTTATTTATGTCACGGCAAATAAACCATTTAAAAATTACCGCGAGACCGTCCATTGGATTTCTGAAGTTCAAGCAATCTGTAATTCGTGGCGTGAAAAACAACATTTACCAAATTTAAAATTTGGTTTCACCGGAGAACCCGCTTTTGTAGCAAGCATCTCGGAAAGCATGCAGTTCGATACGAGCACCTCCGTTGTTGCGACCCTATTTATTATATCTTTCTTATTTTGGATTTCTTATCGCCGACTAAAGCCACTTCTTACTCTTTTAATAATGTTATCATTAACTTTCATTATATCATTAGGCTTAGCCGGACTTTTTCTAAAAGAGCTCACAGTAATTAGCGTAGGATTCGCGGCAATAATGATAGGTCTCAGTGTTGACTATGGTTATTTTGTCTATCAAAAATCACTAACCCATTCAGGTAATTTGCGTGAGCTGCAAATAGAATGTATTCGTAATATCATGTGGACGGCAGGAACGACTTCGGCTGCTTTTTTTGCATTAAATTTAAGCAGTCTCCCAAGTCTTTCTCAACTTGGAAACCTTGTCGGAATTGGAGTGTTAGTCGGTGCTTGTGTTATGATTTTTTTCTTTGCGCCATTTGCGATGCATTGGCGCAAAAATTCATCTTTTAAATTTTCGACAAACACTCAAAAGATTCATCAACTTTTTTATTCAAAAAAAGTCTGCCGCAACGGTTTCATTATTACGCTTCTACTTGTCATATTATCAATCAGCATGCTGGGTATTTACGGTTGGCCTAAAATCGATTCTTCTCTCAATGCACTCCGTCCTCATAAAAGCTACGCTTATGACACAATGGATCGAATTTACGAACACCTTACCGAAGGCCAAAATACTCTCAATCTCTTAATTTCCGGAACATCAGAGGAGCAGGTTTTTCAAAAACTCCAATACGCAAATCAAGTTCTTAGCGAAGCCAACACAAATAACATCATAGAAGCTTACCAACTCCCACTTTTTCTTTGGCCGTCTAAATATAATCAAACTATAAACCTACCGATCGCAAAATCTCTAAGTGCTGAAAAAACTCGTCTTGCACGAACCCTAAATCAAGCAGGATTTACCGATGATGCATTTACACTGACTTCCGAAGTATTAGACCAATGGAAAAAATGGGGTGATAAAGCTCCAACATCCCTACTATGGCCTTCAGACGAAAGCTCCAAGTGGATTCTTCGTCGAAGTATTTATCATAATGCCGATACAGAAAATGCTCCCTTGTTTTTAGCCTGTGGATTTATTTTTCCTAATAAAGATATAGCACTAGAAAAAATACTAAACCTCTTTCCTGAAACTTCGGAAAACGCAGATATTTTTATAATTAACTGGCAATCCCTCTCGGACAAACTTTTACAAATAATCCCACAGGAACTCTATCTCGTAGTTTCAGGACTGCTTGGAATCGTTACTATTTTATTATGGATCGGGTTTGGACGTTTTCGAGAAGTTGCTGTTTTATTAGCGATTCTCCTCTGCATTTTTCTATCACTTGCTGGAACTATGAGCGTGCTAGGCATGACTTGGAATTTATTTAATATAGCCGCCATCCTTCTTCTTCTCGGCACTGGAATTGACTACGGCATTCTCCTCCTTCTCAAATTAAAAGAAAACGGCGGAGACATCTCAGAAGCTCAAGGTTCCCTAGGGCTTTTACTTTGCATATGTGCCATCTCAGCGATTGCCGGATTTGGCAGCATCAGCTGGGCAAATCACCAAGGACTTGCAAGTCTTGGACTCACCTGCGCCATCGGCCTGTCTCTCGATTTAGTCATCTCTCTATTCCTACTCCCACCACTTTGGAGATTTACTTGCGCTTCAAAAGCGTCCTAAAGAGATTCGTAAGCCATCGAAAAGGTATCGCCCCCGTCGATAGTTCCGTTTTGGAGACCTTTATTAAACCACCGCATCCGCTGCTCTGAGGTCCCGTGCGTAAATGAATGCGGAACCACGCGCCCTTGGGTTTTCGCTTGGATTGCATCATCGCCGATTGCATTAGCTGCCCTCATAGCCTCCTCAATGTCACCTCGCTCTAAATATTGCTTAGAGTGGTTTGCCCACACACCCGCCAAATAATCCGCCTGCAACTCCAAGCGAACCGAGTATTCATTGTAATCCGGTCTCCCACGCATTGCTGCCACCTGATCCGAAATACCCAATAATTTCTGAATATGATGCCCCACTTCATGCGCGATCACATAAGCCTGCGCGAAATCTCCCGGCGAGCGAAAGGTCTTTGCCAACTCATCATAGAAACTCAAATCGATATAAATTGTCTGATCCACCGGACAATAAAACGGACCCATCCGAGCATCCCCCATCCCACAACCCGTATTCACCCGACCACGATAAACAACCATCTTCGGCAATACATAGTTCCGCCCCAAACGCTGAAACTCCTTTGTCCATATATCCTCATTATCCGCTAGGACCACCTTTACAAATTGAAAACGCTCCTGCTCCTCCGGACTCACTTGCACCGGTGCAGAGCTTTGCGAAACCCCGCCATCACCCAGAAAAAATTGCGGATCGACCAAACCGAGTTTCCACCCCACAAGGAAAAGAATAACGGCGATCAAAATGCCTTTGAAACCAAATCGCTGCCCAATAAACGACAACAAATTGGACCCCACATTTCCTCCTCCGCCAACGCCCACTGTCCGTCGTCCGCGGGCATCCGTTACATTTGCGCTCTCGCGCCTGCCTCTCCATTTCATAGTCTTTTGTAGTTAGCTGACACCCCGCGCAGATTTTTTTAAAAAAATCCGGAAGACTTTTTAAAAAATCCAGAGGGGAAATTTTCGCAAAATCATTAGCTCTTCGCCAAAAACAGGCAAATCAAAAATACAAACAAAGCAGCAAAAAATTAACGCTGCCGCCGCAACACAAGACCCATCACTCCCAAGCCAAAAAGAAAAATCGCCGAAGGCTCCGGAATCGTCTGGTAACCCATATCATTAAGAAAGGCCATATCCAGATTTGTAATATATCGACGCGTCCCATCCGTGAGCGACGGCGTCATAATCGCATCTTGCAAAACTCCTGTTTGAAACTCCCCATTTATGAAAGGATTTCCCTGCAAGCCAGAAGCTATATGGGCTTCATCCATTGCCAGCACATCGACACCAGTTCCCAGCAAACCGATCACCTCCATACCCGTCCAATCCGTTCCGGCCACATGCTCATCCCAAGTGCTCCCGATGCCAAAGCCGATCGCATGCAGTATTTCATGAACAGCCACGCTATAAAAATCCACCGTTCCGGCAGTCGGCATCGTATTGTAATCAAAATGCCACGTCGCTGTATCATCAAAAGCCAGAGAGCCATAAGCATAGCCGTAATCGAGAGTAAAATTAGCGGTTGTGCCGCCCAATGTCGTGGAACCGCTGGACGAGCCAAGCTGTGGGCCACCGCGCATCATCGTGCTATTAAATTGCGACTCCGCATCCGCCACAGCACCTACCCACTCGGCAGGATAGCCGCCTCCCGAATAGCTATACCCCAGACCAGCCGGTCCTCCGACACCCACTGTGGCACCCGCAAGTGCACGCGAACCCACGTAGATATGAAATTCATTGCTGGCTAAAGAAAACGTAGTAACCGACATGCTCGTCGTGCCATCATCGGGATTCAGATAACCATATCCGGCATAAATATCAAAAGTCGTCGATCCATTTACTCCAAAAAATTCACTTTGAGTTAAACTATTCAACGTGCTCGTAATCGCCGCGCTCACATCTGCCGCAGCCTGATTCAGCGTCGCCTGAGCCGTCGAGGTAAAAAAAGTATTCCCCGGATCCTGAAGCTCCCATGTGATCGAAATTGCCAAAACATTGCTTCGAACAAAAAACAAACAACAGAAAATAGCTAAAAAGCGGGAGAAATTTTTCATAATTTTTACGGTAATTTTTTTGGAGGAGGAAAGAGAAACCTCCGCGATCCTAGTTAGTTGCAGGACAAACGCAACTCAATTTTACACCTTTGAAATACGCAAACCTACGAATTGAATTCACAGCAGCATCCTCTGAATTTTAAAAAACACTTACACCCAAATTCCTATTTCATTTTTTTTCCCTGCTGATAAACTCGGAGGCAGCATATGAAAACTATCGTAACTTTCGGTGAAATCATGGGACGTTTTGCAACGCCGGGCAATCTTCGCTTTCGACAAGCTCTACCCGGACCACTAGACCTCACTTTCGGAGGTGCAGAAGCAAACGTAGCTTCCTCTCTCGCTATTTTCGGGGCACCCGCCCGCTTCGTCACCGCACTACCCAAAAATGTCTTAGGCGATACCTGCATCCAAACCCTCCGCGGGATCGGTGTGGACACAAACTTCATCGTGCAAAACAAAGGCCGACTCGGACTTTATTTTCTCGAGACAGGCGCAAACCAACGTCCCAGCCAAGTCACCTACGACCGCGACGACTCGGCAATCGGTGTGACCAGCCCGGACGAATACGACTGGGAAAAAATTCTTAACGAAGCCGGCTGGCTCCACACGACAGGCATCACCCCCGCTGTTTCCAAGCTCGCCGCCGCTTCCGCACTCCATGCCGTAAAAGCAGCCAAAACGGCGGGACTCACCGTCTCCTGCGATCTCAACTTCCGGAAAAAATTATGGAAATGGGAACCCGGCACCGATGCAAAAGCACTCGCCGAAAAAACCATGCGCGAAATTCTTCCCTACGTCGATGTAGTCATTGCCAACGAAGAAGACGCAGCCGACGTCCTCGGCATTCACGCCGGAGATACCGACGTAGAATCCGGCAGCCTCGCAATCGACCGCTACCCCGACGTCGCTCGCCAAATCGTAAAACAATTCCCAAATGTCCAAAAAGTAGCCATCACCCTACGCGAAAGCATCTCTGCCTCGCACAACAACTGGGGAGCACTCCTCTACGACGCAAAGCAAGACAAGGCTTTCTTCGCTCCCCTACGCGATGGCAAATATGAATCCTACAAAATTCACAACATCGTGGACCGAGTCGGCGGCGGCGACTCCTTCGGAGCAGGTCTCATCTTCGCACTAAACACGCCCGAACTCAGCAAACCCGAAGACGCCATCGCCTATGCGGTCGCAGCCTCCTGCCTCGCGCATTCTGTCGTTGGCGATATAAATGTAAACTCCCGCGCCGAGGTCGAATCCCTCATGCGGGGCTCCGGCTCGGGCCGCGTGCAACGTTAAGTTTTTCTTTCGACCGCTTTAGAAAAAAGTGTCCGCTTGCGATGCTCTCAAAACACGCCTGCTGGCGTTTATCAACACATCCGCAACGGACCCGGCTACTTTCGACTCGCTTGCCCTCGCAGTTTTTGATCACCAACGAAAAAATAATCCGGTCTATCAAAAATTCTGCGACGACTCGCTCGGCAAAAAATCTCCTGACAATTGGCGAGAGATCCCCGCCCTGCCGCTCCCCGCATTTCGCCATGCAGAAGTGCGAAGTTTCCCACACGAAAAAACGGTAAAAATTTTTCATACGAGCGGCACAACTGGAGACCGCTACGGGCAACATTTTTTTGAAAATCTAGATCTCTACCGCGCCGCAGCCATTTCCGGCTGGAAATACGCCCACCTACCAAAAAAAAATATTTGGGGGCTTCTCCCCTCGCCCCAAGAAGCACCCCACAGCTCACTCGCTTGCATGGCCGGCTGGCTTTGCTCACGCGATAAATTTTTTCTCAAAAACGACAAAATTCTTTTAGATACACTCCGCCAAGCCTGCAACCACACGGAAACACCCATCTGTATCTTCGGAACTGCCCTCGCATTTTTAAATTTATTCGAAGCACTCAAGTCCCCTCTGGCACTCTTGCCCAATAGTATCGCCGTAGAAACAGGCGGGTTCAAAGGCAGCGGACGCGAAATTGAAAAAGCCGAT
Organism: Chthoniobacterales bacterium; assembly: GCA_047971915.1. GTDB lineage: Bacteria > Verrucomicrobiota > Verrucomicrobiia > Chthoniobacterales > JBKEAD01 > JBKEAD01. The sequence continues at coordinate 12,090 of JBKEAD010000167.1, read as the reverse complement.
CTCTACGCAAAATTCGAACAGTTTCTCGGACTGTCCCCCGATTCGATCTGGAACGAATACGGCATGACAGAACTCTCCTCGCAAGCCTACACTCAGGGGCTTGGTCGCCCCCATCAGTGTCCTCCGTGGATGCGTGCCCAAGTCATCGACCCCGGCACGGGACACGAAGTTGCAGATGGGCAAATCGGTGTCTTAAAAATCTTTGACCTCGCAAATATCGGCTCGGTTCTCGCACTACAAACCCGCGATCTCGCCATCCGTAGAGGCGAAAACTTCGAACTCATCGGACGCGATCCCAATGCACTCCCCAGAGGCTGCTCCCGCTCAGCCGACGAAATTTTAAATCCGTAAAAACCACGACTAAAGGGCACCCCTGATAATGATCTTTTTTTAGAGGCACAGACAGAATTGTCTATGCTACATTGTATCGCCCCAAAAAAATTTATTCTTGACGAAGGTTTAGCTCCCTTATAAGTCTGATTTCAGGATTAATCAATTACCTAAACTTACTATTTTATCAGCGAGAAGCCGATTCAAACACGAACTCAACCCCAACATCACCGATCACCTCCCCTTGTGCTAATCTCTATTCCTAGGCATTATCAACGCATACAAGCATTCACGATTGTCGAATTGCTCGTTGTGGTTGCTATTATTGCAATCTTAGCTGTCTTACTTTTTCCGGTTTTCCAGCGAGTTCACGAAAAAGCTATGGAGAGCAAATGTCTCACTCTCATTCACTCGGTCTATACGGCGGCTATGCTCTACACAAACGATAACAACGGAAGAGTCGTTCCTGCGCAAATAGGCACGTATGATGCATCGGGCAAGCAGATAAGGAGTGATCTCTGGCCAACGCAGCTTGTTCCCTATTACGGAGAAAAAGATAATGCCAATGCGCGTCGTTTTTCTTGTCCGGCATGGCAACGGGATAGAAAAACAGACCGCTATGCCGATAAAGCAGCTTATTTTAAAAATCCCTACCAATGGGGATACGCCATAAACGAGACCCCGGGATACGAAGGCAGCTCCTCAAAGCCTCCACAAAAACAAAACAGCAGGATCAGACTAGATGCCGATGGCAACCAAACAGCCGGCACAGAATTTCGCCTCGTTACAATTACCAACAAAAAAAATCGCCTCTTTTTTTGCGACTCCTACGAGTGGCACGTCTCCGGTTCCGGCGTAAACCCTGCTTCATCAGGAGACACCTTGGCCGCCTACGACCGCCACGGTGAAAATCGTTGCAACGTCATTTTTTTTGACGGGCACGCCACTTCTCTAAATCCAAAGCAATTAGACACTGCTATTTACGACCCCGAAAATTTTACAGAATCAACAGACTAACATGAACCCAAAACTATTATCCATTCAATGAAACGCGCACTCAGCCTCCTATTCGTCCTGTCAATCGCCACGCCACTTTTTGCAAATCCACTCATCGAATTTGCGGATGGAAATTACAAAATCATCAACAGTCCCGACACTAAATTCGAAGAAATAAAACACTTAAACGACGACAGCATCAAAGCCCATTTCGGACTGGACGATAAATGGTCTTACGTCCGCATCGAAGCAAAAAATGGAAGCTGGGATCTCTCTAAATATCAGGGCGTGGAAGTCACGATCACGAACGAAGGAAACGCTCCCGCAAAACCGGGAGTCCGCATCGATCAGGCCGGCGATCTAGGCGCAAGGGCCTGGAACACCGCCTTGCTAAAGGAAATCCAACCCGGCGAAACCGAAACCGTTCAGGTCACTTTTGGAAAAGATTACAACCAGCCCAAAGAAATCGACATATCGAAAATTGCAGCCGTGCACGTCTTTCTAGGCCAAAGCAGAGAAGAACCCAGCACGCTGATTATCAGCAATATTCGTCCCATTGAGTAATCCTGCTACGAATCTTTCGACTATATGCAATCCGCTCCATCTTGCTCAAATTCCAGCTCCTCCGACGCAGAACTCAGAAAAAAAATCAGCACACTTTGTTGCCCTACCTATACGCCGGATGCAGAAAACGACTTTTTCGATACAGGCAGTTTTTTTGTCTTTGCCGGAGAATCATCGAGCCAACGCAAACTTATCTCTCAAGTAAAATCGCACTGCAGCGACGAACCGCTTGTCGCTACCGATCTCGAATACGGTGCGGGCCGAATGATTCACGATGCAACCAAATTTGCATCCCTCTTCGCCGCCGCCCGCTCCGGTCCGCAACTTGTAGAGGAAATGGGCCGCGTAGCCGCTGAAGAAGGACGCTCGGTCGGTTTCAACTGGACCTTTGGCCCTTGCGTGGATCCACTATTCGACATCGACTGCCCCACCCTCTCTGTCCGCAGCCCCGGACGTAGCGCGGAGGAAGCCATCGCGACCGGCCTTGCTTACATGCGAGGCCTACAAACGCATGGGATGCTGGCCACCGCCAAACATTTTCCCGGCGACGGCTATTGCCGCTATGACCAACATCTCACCACAGCCGAAAATCCGCTCGAAATGGATAAATGGTGGGCGACCTACGGCAAAATCTACACAGCCCTGATCGAAGCTGACGTGGCCGCCATCATGCCCGGCCACATCAGCCTTCCCGCCTGGGACACACCCCACCCGTCGAACGGTGTCTGTCCGCCAGCCACCCTCTCGGCACGGCTAATGAAAGATCTTTTGCGAAAAAAGCTCGGCTTCCAAGGCCTCATCGTCTCAGACGCCGTAAATATGGGCGGATTCTCCGGCTTTATGAATTACCATGATGCCTGCGCTACCTTCCTCGAATCCGGCGGTAATGTCCTTTTATTCGCCCACCCAACCGAAGAATTTCTTGATGAAATGCTCCAACGCATCCACTCGGGAATGCTCAGCGAAACAGCCATCGACGACAGTCTGGCCCGTTTTAAAAAATTTAAAGAACGTGGTTTCGCATCACAACGCGTAAGCTCTGAAGCCAGCGAACTAAACAGTGCCAAAGCCATCGCCACCGCACGGCAAATCGCCAAATCCGGCTTGCAACTGCTACGCGATCGCAAACACTACCTGCCCGTCCAAGAACCCGAGACAAAGCGTCTCCTGCACGTCCGCCTTGCTTTTTCTCACTCCACCATGCTCCCCATTATCGATCAGTTCAATGAAGCTCTGAGCAAGACCTTTGCCCAAGTTGAGTATCTAAATGACCCCGGTCCGGACGCTATGCGGAAACGCGTAACCCGAGACGACTGTGACCTCATCATCGTCTCCATTCTAAATGAATACGGCTACGGCACAAATCACATCCACCTCGCCGGAGTTGTCGCCAGAAACATGATGGGGGGCTGGATGCACCGAGGCAAACCGGTCATTTTCATCAGCCATGCCCACCCCTACCTGCACTGGGAATACAAAGCACCAATGGACTGCGTCATTCGCACCTGCGGCACAACGCCTGAAACAATTCCCGAGCTCATCGACCTCATCGCCGGAAAGGGTGCCGCCATCGTCCCCGACGAACCAGAAATCCACTGGCACTAATAACCAAGCAACCGGAGGATTCTCTCGGTAAACTAAAACCTTGTGACACAGACAATCCTGTCTGTGCTTACCAAAAGATAGTTTCCATAGCTGCCCTGAATCGCTTTAAAAGCACGCTGCTCTCAGTGAAGCATCTGTCGATTCCCGAATGACAAGCCTGGGCGGGAGCACAACAGAAGGCGGCACCCCTTTTTTGTCGATACAATCAAAAAGCACTTTTGCCGAACTTTGAGCCCGCTTGCGCGTCTCTGACGTGATCGAGGTCAACGGCACGGCACAATACTTCGCAATCGGCGAATCATCCATCCCGACGATTTTTGGCCAAAGCTCCCGAGGTTTTCCAATACGTAAAAAATAATGTATAACTGCTGCCGCCTGAGCATCTGAGTCTGTCGAAACCCCATCGAAAACTTCTCCCGAGCGGACCAATTCATCGATACACTCCAGAGCTTCTTGATAGATAAAATCCTTCGTCTGCCGCATCAAGGTCTCACCTTTTTTAATCCCTGCTTCACGTAAGCCCTTCAAAAAACCTTTCTGACGCATCTCATGAGCATGCATCCTCACAATCCGCCGACATCCCACCTCCACCAAATGCTGCGCCGCTAATTGCCCCTGTTTTTCAAAATCTACGTAAACGGTCGGAATCTTTGTGTCTGACTCTAAGTTCGGGAAAGCACAAACCACCGGCACTCCCTTGCCCTGCAAAGCGCATAAATTATCATACAATTCAGGATGCGGACTTCCCGCCACCACAAGCCCATCGACCTCCCGTATGAGCCGTTCGGAGCAAGCCTCCAAAAAATCCTTCTCTTCAGAAAAAAAACGTAACCATAAGCCTAAACCGCGCTTCATCAGACTATCGGAAATCGCACTGATAAACTGCTCATTCATCTCGCTTCCGTAAACCCCGTGCCTATGCAAAAACACAGCGACATAGCCCTTGCGTCCACCTTTTAAAGCCAAAGCCAAGCGATTCGGACGAAAGCCCACCTCCTCGATTCGAGCTAAAATAGCCTGCCGGGTCTTTTCGCTCACACGCGTATTTCCCATCCGTCCACTGGCCACACAGGAAACCAAGGTATGCGAAACTCCCAGCTCTGCGGCAATATCTTTTAAAGTCGACATAAAGTCTCAAACTACGCAATTCGAAAAGTCCGCACAATACTTTTGAGACAACAGCACAGAGATGCTCATAGTAAAAAAAATCGTTTCCTGCTTTAAGAAATTCCATTTATTCCATAAATGAGGCAGACTACCCCTATGAATCGATGGGGTTATTTTCTTTTGATGTCGCTAGGGATGCTCGGGTCGCTTTTTGCCGAAGCGACCGTCTCTACTCCCGCAGAATCGACGGTGCCAGAAGCTGCGGCAAAAACGTCGATTCATAAAGGAGATTTAGTTGTTGTGCCGCTGGATGGCGGTGTCACGGAAGCGCAATTTGTTTTTTTGCGGCGAATTTTAAAAGATGCCGAATCGCAAGCCGCGGCAGCTTTTATTATCAAAATGGATACGCCGGGTGGCGCGCTGGATGCCGCAGTCAAAATCGTTAACCTCCTGCTCGATGCGGAAATTCCGACTTATACTTATATTGATTCCAATGCGGGCTCGGCAGGTGCTCTCATTGCTTTAGCGACAGACTATATTTACATGGCACCGGTCAGTGCGATTGGGGCGGCGGCACCCGTTAGTTCCGGCGGGAGCGATGTGCCGGAGACAATGAATCTAAAAATCGTTTCGTATTATTCGGCATATTTTCGCAGTGCAGCCGAGGCCAATGGCTACAATCCGGATCTCGCAGAGGCTTTTATTAATAAAGATGCAGGAGTCACCATCGGCTTCGAGGAAATCAATAAAAAAGGCGATCTGCTGACTCTCAGCGCACAAGAGGCGACCAAAGAATACGACGGCAAACCACTGCTCGCCGTCGGGATTGCCTCCTCTGTTGCCGATCTTGCAAGCAAGGCTGGTTTTGCAGGCAGTCCGATTGTAAACATCGAGCCGAGTGGTTTTGAGAAGCTCGCACTGATTATTACGAGTCTCGCCCCGCTTTTTCTAATCGGAGGGATTGTGGGTGCTTATATTGAGTTTAAAGCTCCGGGCTTTGGTGTTGCTGGCTTTATCTCAGGGATCTGTTTTTTGCTTTTCTTCGCGGGGCATTACATCGCCGGGCTAACGGGGTTTGAGGTGGCGGTTGTTTTTCTCATCGGGCTGCTTCTCGTGGCTTTTGAAATTTTTTTATTTCCGGGCACCTTTATTGCAGCCCTTGTCGGGTTATCGTTGATGTTTGGTGCCCTCCTTTTTGCAATGGTCGATTACTGGCCTTCGCGAGAAATCATACCGCCTCTGGAAGACTTTACTCCTGGCATGATGAATCTGGCCATTGCCGGCAGTATGGGCATCATTATAGCTGCCGTGCTTGCACGCTATCTGCCCTCGTTGCCGCTGCTCAATCGAATTTATCTTGGTGCGACGAGTGCTCCTAATACAGAAAACTCCCCGACAGTAAACTCTTTGAATTTAAGCCCCTCTAGCGTCCATATCGGCGACGTAGGGCATAGCCTCACGGTGCTCCGCCCGGCGGGACGTGCAGAATTTAATCAACAACCCCTCGACGTTGTCACTCAGGGAGATTTTATTGAAAAAGGACAGGCCGTTCGCGTATTGCAAAAAACCGGTGGCCAAATCATTGTCGGCCTCAGCAAAAAATAAGATAAAGCGCACCCGGCACAATAAGGGCGATAATAGACCACTCGAAGAATGTCTGGTTAATTTTTTTCAGCAGCCAAAACCCCATAAAAAAGCCGATAACAATAGCGGGTAAAATTTGCAAATTCAGCATCAGCGACTCTGAATTGATAAGACCTAACGATCTGCTAAAGGGAACTTTGAAAAGATTTAAAAAGAAAAAATACCATGCCGCAGTCCCTACAAAAGACATTTTGGGTAAGTTGCAACTCAGGAGATAAAGGGCGGCCGGCGGACCCCCGGCGTTTGCCAGCATCGAAGTCGTTCCGGCGATATAGCCCATGATTTTGCCAAAATGTGGATGAGCCACGGTAAAGTTTTTCAATGTCGGGCTAAATCGTAACCACAACATCAAGAGCAGCATTAGCAAAATAAGATAGCCAATGAGCGGCCCGAAATTAGAGGCCGGGATGTGAGGTATTAAAAAATAAGCAGACACAACTCCCAACGTAGCGGGCACAGACAAGATAAAGACTTGTTTCCATATCACGTGCCTTGCAAAAACAATGATGGCCAAAGTATCTGCCGCGATCAGCAAGGGCAAAATTGCCCCCACGGATTCTCGGGCCGGTAAGACTGCCGCGAAAATGACAAGACCAAACAGGCCCATACCGGAAAAACCGGCCTTACTCATTCCGAGACAAAGCCCACCGATGAAAATTACTAAATAAGATAAGGATGAGGTGTCGATTTTTTAGTCTTTTTGGGAGCCTGTTGAAAAACTATAAAACGAAAAATTTTTGAAATACTAAGTTTAGAAAAGCAGCTTCGCCGGAAAAGGGTGGAACTCTGCGGACAGCGATTCTTTTTGTCTGCTGGAGGCGTTGCAACTCGTTCAGATAAGCTGAAGCTCTCGTCGCGCCTTGCCAGCAGTCAAAATCATTCGCTGTTTTTCATTCCCTAGTTTTTCAACAGGCTCTTAGGAAGGTGCATAAAAAACCGACCTCCCGGTGTCACCACCAAAAGGTCGGTTTTAAAGTTTGTTTTGCTAAGCTAAGAAGCTCTTAGAATGCAAAGCGAAGGCCGCTGCGGATGTTAGCAACGTTGTCTGTGCCACCGTAGAAGTAGCGTCCGTCAACGAAGATACCGATGTTCTTTGTGAAGCGGTATTCGAGACCACCACCTACGTTGCCATAGCCAATGCCATGTCCATTCCAAGATCCGCCGCCACCAACCATGATGTAGGGAGCGAGGTTCAAGGAGCAAATTGGATAGCGGAAGAAGAGGTTTCCACCGAGAGGCAAGTGCTGAGCAGTGCCTTGGTTGGAATACCACTGTGCTTCGTATCCAATACCGAAGTATTTAGCGAAGAAGAAATTTAGTCCGAATCCGCCACCGGAACCGGTTCCAAAATGAGAACCTTTCGATCCGACAAAGCCGGAGTAGAAAGTATCAAGTTGGAATTCCATGTCACGGAAGAGGCAGGTGTCTTCGACAACGACGACTTCTTCTTTAAAGGTCTTGGCGCTAGGGCCAGCCTGAACGTTAGTAACGGCTACAGCGAGCCCCAATAGTGCAGTTGTTAGGAGTGTTTTCATAGATACAACAGTGCCCAAGTAGTCGTAAGTTTATTATTTGGTCAAGTGAATTTATCGACATATTTATTTTTTTTTAAAGGCCCTCTTTTTAGCAAGGCTTGCCGATTGCCCCTAAGATGTTTTAAAATCACGCCCATGCAGCACTTCTCCACCCACCGGATACTTTTCTTTTTTTTAGCAATCCCCCTGTTTGTTGCTCAACGAATGGATGCCGCGAATCCTTCCCTCACGATCTACAATCAAAATTTTGGCGTCGTCCGTGAAAACATTCCCATGCAATTGAAAAAAGGGCTAAATCAGATCAACTTTACGGAAATAACTTCTTCGCTGGAACCCGGATCGGTCATTTTGCGTGATCCCGCGGGCAAAGTCGCCGTAAACATCATCGAGCAAACCTACCGCAACGATCCTGCCAGCGAGGAACTTCTCCTCTCGTTTTTTGAAGGCAAAGAAATTTCCTTCCAAGCTGAACGTGACGACGAAATCAAAGAAATAAAGGGAACCATCGTCCGCGCTCCTTTGTCTAAAACAGGAATCTCCCCAATCGTCAGCGTCGGCGGACAGCTTCAATTTTTTCTTCCAGGCCGCCCTGTTTTTCCGAACTTGTCGGATGATTCTATTTTAAAACCAACCCTCAACTGGACCTTGCAGAGCGACCAAGACTTGGACGGCTCGTTGCAGCTCAGCTATATCACCGCAGGCTTTTCTTGGCTCGCAGACTACAATCTCGTCCTCCCCGAAAAAGGAAATACGCTCACACTCATCGGTTGGATCACTTTAAAAAATAATACAGGCCGCAATTTCGAGAATGCAAAAATCAAACTCTTAGCCGGCGACGTTCAGAAATTCCAAAATCCACAACCCAAGATGAAGATTTGGGCAAAAACAGCTGCGGCTGATACCTTCTCCGCGCCCGTCGAGGAAAAAGCCTTCGACGAATACCACCTCTACACCCTTGCTCGCCCCCTCACTTTGCGCGATCGCCAAACCACACAGGTCGAGTTTATCCATGCCGACAACGTTGCGGGTAAACTAATCTACATCTACGACGGCAGCGGCCTCAACGCCGATATGTTCCGCAATTACGCTGCACCCCAGCTTCGCTCAATGAGAGTGCTGCCATCCCGTGATAACAAAAAAGTCGGCATCTACCGCGAGTTTGAAAACAGCGAAAAAAACAACCTCGGCATCCCGCTTCCGAAAGGGCGCGTGCGTTTTTACCGCACCAACACAGGCGACGATCTCGAATTTATCGGTGAAAATCAAATCGACCACACCCCACGTAACGAAACCCTAAAAATCTACACCGGTGACGCCTTCGACCTCGTCGGCGAGCGAATACAAACCAACTACACCGGATCATCCAAAAATAATATCGCCACGGAATCCTTTGAAATCAAGCTCCGCAACCGCAAAGAAGAAGCCGTGACAATCCGCGTCGTCGAAAGCCTCCTTCGCAACACAAACTGGGAGATCACCGAAGCCTCAGCCGAGTGGAAAAAGGTGGACAGCCAGCAAATCAACTTCAATATCGAGGTGCCCGCAGATGGAGAAAAAACCCTCACCTACACAGTCCGCTACACGTGGTAAATCGGCGAACACAAACGACTTTATCCGGTATTTTCGCAAGCTCTTCCTACTCGGCGAGCTCAAAAAAAACTTTCTGCTACTACTCGCAGCAGCGATCTCTTTAGCCGCCCTGCTCATTTATCTCGGGGCACTTCCCAGTCACATTAGCCGCACGGCACCCTCCATTCTATCTTGTTTTTTTCTAGTCCTCGCGATCCTCGCACTCACGATTTTGCTCCATAGTGCCCTTCAATTTCTGCGCCTTTTTTCAAATCAAAAAACCGCTCGCTGGGCGGACAAAAGCTTTGCGCTTTCAGATCGCATGAGCCTTCTGCTCCAGCTTACCAAAGAAAAACACAGCTCGCCACCCATCGAAAAATTCCCACTGCGCAAAGCCGCCAAACAAGAAGCTCTGGGCTTTTTAAACAAAAATCATCACCACTTTCATTACACCCCTTCGATCCCAACTCGCCAATGGCTTCTCACAGCAGCACTAGTTTTTTTCAGCCTTCTCCTCGTTTTTATTTCATTACGCACAACAGACAAAAAACCGATCCCACCCGCACTTTCTGCTGAGAACCCCATCCAGAGACAAAGCGAATCTCTGCGCCGCAAAATCGAAGAAGCCAAAGTCAACCAAGCCTCCCAAAAAAAATTCACCGACATCCTCACCGACTGGCAGAAAAATTTTTTAAAACTCCCCACCGCTGCACAACACCAAACAAGCCTACAAAACGAGGAAACCCTACGCCTGCTCGGCCGTCTCCAATCCGAACTCCGACATCAGCAGCGCGAACTCGCCGACCTTCAAAATACGTCACTCAGCCGCGAAGCGTTGCAAGCTCTCGCGAACGCCAGCGACTCGCCCAACCTTCGCTCCACTTTTTCCCAAGGCCAACTCGAAAAAGCCGCCGACCTCCTCGAAGCAAACTTCTCCCAAACAGAACAACAAAAAATTTTGGAAGAAGCACTCACCAAGGTTTCCTCCGAATCCGCCGCCGCCCAGCTCACAGAAATGCTACAGCAACAAAAATCCGCCACCCATCCCGCAAACACCACGACAGACACCAGCCGCTCCCTGAGCGAGCAACTTCGCACGCAAAGCCAGTCCACCGCCCAAATCGCCACCCAAACCACCGCTCTGGATCGCCTCATGAACTCTCTCCGCCACATCTCATCCACCACGACAACTTCAAATACCAACGCCGAACAAACAAACGCCGCCACATCTACTCCAGACAATGCGAACAAACCCAGCAAAACTCTGAGCCGCGAAGAACCGCCGACCGAACCACCCCCAGTCTCCCCCGAAAAACTACAAACAGCCCGACTGCTCCGCCTCGAAAGCCTCCTAACCCAAGGCGAAAGCCTCGAAACCCTCGTCTTCTCCGACACCAAAAATAAGTCCTCCACCTCAGATCAAACACCCAACAACAAGATCGACACCAACCTACTCCGCAAAAATCTCGACCTCTACCCCGAACTCCAGACAACCACCCCCGACCTCGCCCCCCACCTCCGCCCCGAACAACGCACCCTCATCCGCAATTATTTCGACTCCCTCCTCCACTCCCCCTGACCACATTCACATAATTAGGCCCCATGCAACTAATAATCTCACCAGACAGCAAAAAAACTTCCGAAACAGCGTAAGTCGGGCTAAGCCAAAAAAGGTAGGGTTGTTTCGATGAAACAACCGCAACGTGTGATGAGTAGCCGGCATCCCACACTCACCTTTTCAAGTAGCAGTTAACAACGAACAGCCAACAGTGCAAAGTGAACGAAATTTATGAATGATGAAACTCCACTCCTCACAAAATCCTTCGCACTCGCCATACGCATCGTCCACGCCTTTGAACATCTCTCGGAAAAGAAACGCGAATTCATTCTCTCCAAACAACTCCTCCGATCCGGCACCTCCATCGGCGCCAATATCGAAGAAGCCCGAGGCGGACTTTCCAGACCTGATTTTGCCATGAGACTCGGCATCGCCTACAAAGAAGCCCGAGAAACTAAATACTAGATCCGACTCCTCAAAGAAACAAACTACCTCACTCCAAAAGCCGCCGACTCCCTCCTCGCCGACACCAACGAACTCAGCCGCCTCCTCTACACCGCCATAAAATCCACCCGAAACAACTAACTCCACTGCTAACTGTTAATTGCTAACTGCCAACTAAAAAAAGTGCACCTCCTAGTCACCTACGACATATCCACCACCGACAAAGCCGGAGCACGCCGCCTCCGCCGCGCCGCCAAAATCACGCTCGACTACGGCCAACGCGTCCAAAACTCCGTCTTCGAATGCAAAGTCGACCCCGCCCAATTCACCGAATTAAAAGGCAAACTCCTAGACCTACTAAACCTCGACACCGACTCCATCCGCTTCTACAATCTAGGAGCAGAGTGGGATCGCCGAGTCGAACATTACGGTCAAAAACCCTCCCTAAACCCCGACGCCCCCCTCATTGTTTAAAAAAAATAACTCACTTCCCGCGAACCCGAAGTGAACAAATATTTTTAGAACACAAACACCCGCTCTTTGACATCACCAAAAACCACCTTCGCGGAAACAAAAGCTGGAACCCTTTACCCAGCAATGTTAAAACCCCACGCAGTCGCTCCCCAAGCGGGAGCGCGGATTGAAACGACGAACCCGCCGTCGAGGCGGTCCGCGACTGGGGTCGCCCCCCAAGCGGGAGCGCGGATTGAAACAGGATTAGTTCCGCAACAAACTCCG
>JBKEAD010000143.1:0-16428 GCA_047971915.1 Chthoniobacterales bacterium | reverse complement strand
AAGTATGTTTTTACGAGCGAACAAACGATACAAGGATGGCAAGGAACATCGCTACTGGAGCGTGGTGGAAAACCGTCGCCTAACAGGTGGCCGATCCGTTCAAAAAACACTACTCTATCTCGGCGAAATCAACGACAGCGAGCGAGTGCCTGGACCCGCGCTATCGAGGTCATCGATGAAGGCGATCAAAACCGTCAAATTCATCTTTTTCCGGAGGATCGCACACCGGATCCTCTGCTCGAACATCCCACGCCCAAACTTAGGGTTCGTCACAAAATAAACGTTTCAACAATCTTACTCTGGGGAGGGGGTAATTACATAGTTCCATTCGCCGTGGAATGGATCCCGTTGAAGATGTAGTGAGCGCATTTGAGCCTTAGTCACCTTTTGACCTGTAGGGTAGCTGCTGCGATCAATGCCGGCGCAGACTTTTAAGCCGGAAGCGTTGGTCGTGGCGGCAATCAACTCCACCATGACCTCGTGGCTGGTCAGTGGGCGGCCTCGCCAGTTCATCGTAATGAAGCTGAAGAGTCGGTGTTCTATTTTGTTCCACTTGCTGGTGCCGGGTGGGAAGTGGCAGACTTCAATCCGTAGTCCGCTCTCATCGGCGAAGCGTTGGAGTTCAACTTTCCATAACCGCACTCGCGATCCGTTGCTACCGCCCCCGTCGGCGGTGATCATCAGTTGCTTGGCATTAGGATAGGCTTCCTTTCCCATCCCCCGCCACCAGCGACGAATGCTTTCCACTGCGAAGGCGGCTGTGTCGTGGTCGGTGTCGACACTGACCCAGCCTTGATTGCGCATCAGGTCATAGACACCATAGGGGTTGGCCCGGCCAAGCTCGGGGATGAGGAAGTCGTGCACGCGTACCTGCTCGGGTTGTCCTTTGGGCTTTTTGTAACAATTCCTTAGTTATTTCGTCGGGAGGGAAGGTAACTCTGTTTATGGTGAAACGCTCAATGGGCAGCAAATACTCGATAAGCATCAATTTGATTTTGCAGTCGATCCGTATGTAATCGAGGGGGAGCCGACCAGCGGCCTATTACCGGGCATAGAAGCGGATTCGGAATATGTCTGCGGTGCGGGTGATCGGCGGGTTCAGGCTTACAACTTTCGGATGTGTTTGACACAGCGCGATGACATCAAAATTCCCTTTTCCAAACCGTCTAATTACAACCCCGCAGACTATCAATTGCTGGCTCGCTATCTACGAGATGGATGGAATGCAGTTTTCCAAAAATTCGATTCTATTCGTAATGGGAAGACCGATACAAACAACCACGGAGCCGTCTCGACCGACTTCATCGGAGGTGCTAATGGATGGCCCGAGGGAAGCTACCTTCAGCGAGAGATGATTTTTCAACGCCATGTAACGTGGCAGCAGGGTCTACAGTGGTTTTTGACCAATGACCCGGGAGTGCCTGCACCTATCCAGGAGGCCATGTCGTCGTGGGGGTTGTGCCGTGATGAGTTTCCCGAAACCGGTGGTTGGCCGCATCAGCTCTACATTCGGGAATCTCGGCGGATGGTTGCGGATTATGTTATTACCGAGGCGGATTGCCGCTGGCAGCGTGCAGCGATGTTTCCTATAGGCATGGGCTCCTATAACATGGACTCACATAATTGCAGGCGGCTAGTTATGGATGGTCGAGTTTTCAATGAAGGCGATGTGCAGTCACATGTAAAGGGGCCGTATTCGATTGATTACCGTGCGATTGTTCCGGCACGAGGAGAGTGCGGTAATCTGTTGGTTCCTGTTTGTCTTTCGGCCAGCCATATTGCCTATGGATCAGTTCGCATGGAGCCTGTCTTTATGGTTATAGGCCAGAGTGCAGCGGTGGCGGCGATGCTGGCTTTGGAGGAAAAATGCAATGTGCAGGATGTGCCCTATGATGCGTTGAGAGATAAGCTTCTTTCGTTGGGGCAATGTCTGAGTGTTAAAGAAGCCGCCTTGGTTAAGGCTTAGAGCCAGTCTGAAAACTAAGAAAGATCACGCAGAAAAATTTGTATATCAATTTTCAGCCAATCGCCCCGCCATTTTTTCGATTCGATACGTGCAAAAAGTAATTTTCCAGCATCCATCAGTCGGGCAAGGGCTTCGTTTTTGACACGAGGCACATAGCCAATATGCTCGCCACCTTCTGTGAGAATCATAATGGCAAGAGCATCGTGAGGATTTTGCGCTTCTCGTTTAAGCATTAGAAAAGTTCCTGCCTGTAACGATGACTCTATTTCTTGGACAGGGCGGTGGCTAGTTCCGGCAACAGCGCACTCGATCAACATGATTTCCTGAGCGAAAGGTAAAAGCTCGCCGTTTTTGCCAAACGAACCGTGAACGAGCGCCACAAGTGCGGGGTCAATTGGAACCAAAGAGTTTTCCATCGTTTTTTTGGATAGGGTATAAAGTTTTAAGATATGTCTCCAGCAGATTTCCTTGCTGCTCAAATTGCACGATACTCTTTTCTAATTCCTCACGTCGAGATGCTACCCACTGTTCATCTCCCAGATCTTCGCGCAGGGTAAAGGGCGGCTCGGATTCGATCTCTTCGAGACGCTTTTCTAGCACCGAAATACGACGACGTAGCGCATCCCCCTCCGACTGCAAAGCTTCGAGTGCCGACGGATCACTACGTGAAGAAAAATTTTTTTCGATCAGTAGAGATAACGTTTTTAATTCCTCAATATCACATGCGTCATAAGCCGCCTGCACTTGCAGCCAAAGACGCTTTTCTTTCTCTCCAAGATTTAGCTGCACGTCCGGATGCAGCTTTCGAACAAGAGCATGATAGAGCTTTTTCAACTCACGGCTTTGCTCATCAGACAACGAATTGTCCAAGCGTTTTTTTGCAGCCTCGAGATTCTCAGCAGCTTCAGCTATGCGCTGCCGCCATGTGATAAATTCGAGTTCAAGCTGTTTATCAATCTCTATAAAGTCAGGCGTGTCACCTTGATTGATAGCTGCTTGAGCAAGCTCCAGCCTACGCTTTGCCTCCATAGCTTTTGTCCGTGCGTGAAGAGCACGAAGCTCCCAAGCCCCTATTTTTTTCTGATAGAGTGCATAAAGATTGGGCTTTTGGGTGTGGAGAAGATCATGCTCAAGAGTTAACAAATGAGAAAGCTCCTCTCGTAAAAAAGCATTCTCCTCAATCAACGCACGGTATTGAGGGTGAAGGTCTGGTGAAAAATCACTCATGAGAGCAAAGAATTGATATTTCGCCATAAGTAGCGTTCAGGACGAGATTCGCAATGCAAAAACAGACCATCTGTCATCAGAAAACATACACCGCACCCATTGTTCACTATGCTTTTTGAAGCGATTGTGCGACAGTCGGGTCGATAGTCACCTTCCCGCGCCATGCCTAAAAAAACAACCTCTACTCCAAGCCGCAAAAAACCATTTCCGCTCGCCTCGCTCCGCCGCATTCTTCCGGCAAAAGCCATCCTACAGGGCGAAAAAGCCGCCGCCTACGGTGGCGACCGCTGGTTCGCATATCATCAACCGGACGCCGTCGTGCTGCCGGCAAATACAAAAGAAGTTTCGGCAATCATGCGCTGGGCCTCGCGACACAAAATCCCCGTCACGCCACGCGGCGCGGGCTGTGGTTACGTCGGCGGCAGTGTCCCGCGCCACGGAGGCTTGATCCTCAGCACCGAGCGCATGAAACGCATCCTCGAAATCAACACAGACGACTTCGTAGCCGTCGTGCAACCCGCCGTCATCACAGGAAAACTGCAAGCCGAAGCCGGTAAAAAAGGTCTCATGTATCCGCCCGATCCGGCCAGCCTCAAAGAATGCAGCATCGGCGGAAACATCGCGACAAACGCCGGCGGCCCACGCTGCCTCAAATACGGAGTCACGCGCCATTACGTGCTCGGACTCGAAGTCGTCCTCGCCGACGGCACGATCGCACGCATCGGCGGACGCTGCCACAAAAACAAAACCGGCTTCGACCTCATCGGCATGTTCGTCGGCTCCGAAGGCCTGCTCGGAATCGTCACCGAAGCCACCCTGCGCCTCCTCCCCCAACCGCCGGCCCGGGGTGCGCTCTCTACGGGTTTCTCGGACATTCAGACTGCCGCCGCTGCCGTCCAAAGTATTTTTAAAAACGGCTACCTCCCTGCCGCGGTCGAAATCGCAGACCGCTTCACCCTCGAAGCCGGACGAAATTACAAAGAAAATAAAGGCCGCTTCAGCATCCCGCCGGGCGACGCCCACCTCCTCTTAGAGATCGACGGACAATCCGCCAGCGTTCGC
Organism: Chthoniobacterales bacterium; assembly: GCA_047971915.1. Classification (GTDB taxonomy): domain Bacteria; phylum Verrucomicrobiota; class Verrucomicrobiia; order Chthoniobacterales; family JBKEAD01; genus JBKEAD01. The sequence goes on along the minus strand of JBKEAD010000143.1, from coordinate 12,173 downwards.
TCCGAGCTCAAAAACCTCCGCAAACTCCTCCTCTCCGTCGGTGCGACCAAGGTTGAAACGGCCTATGGCGACGAGGGCTGCGAGCGCCTCTGGGGCATACGCCGCAGCTTTTCCGAATCTCTAAAGGCAACCGGCCTCCGCAAACTCAACCAAGACACCGTCGTCCCACGAGGCCGCCTTGTGGACTTGATCAAATTTGCCGAAAAACTAAAAAAACGCCACGGCCTAGCAATCGCCTGCTTCGGACACGCCGGAGACGGCAATATCCATGTAAACATCATGGTCGGCGACTACGACGACCCCAAGATCAAAGTCCGCGCCGACGCCGCAGTGAATGATCTCTTCAATCAAGTCATCGCTTGGAAGGGAGCCGTCACTGGCGAGCACGGCATCGGCATCGCCCGCCTTCCGTGGTGGCCCCAAATTTCTAAAAACAACGTGGACGATCTGCACGCACGTCTCAAATCCGCGCTCGATCCCGAGCACCTCATGAACCCCGGCAAATTCGCCTAATTTTTTTTAAAAAAAACTATGTCAGCAACACGCATTATTTTATCCCCCGTCGGCCACCTCGTAGATGCCAATCATGTCACCCGCCATCCCGCAGAAAAGGGGGCATGGATATGGCACCCCGACCTTGGACCAAAGGAAACAGCGGTTTTACGTTTTCGGCTACGCTTCCAACTTCAAGAAGCGGTGAATCCCGTCATTCATGTCACCGGAGATCAGCGTTTTCAACTGCGCTGCGATGGGCACGATGTGACTTTTGGCCCGGATCGTTGCGATTTGGAGCATTGGAGCGTTCAATCTTTGCGACTGGAGCTTGCGGCGGGAGAGCATGAGCTGGAAGCTTTGGTCTGGTATATTAAAGAAGAAGATCACGATCTTGAAAAAAACGGTCCTGATGCCGTGCGTCCGCCGATGGCTCAGGTCTCCTATCGCAGTGGGTTTTTATTATATTCCGATGAAGCGGTGCCCGAGCTTTTGAATACCGGGACGGCAGCGTGGGAGGTCGAGGATTTGACCGCCGCCGTTTCAATGCGCCGACCAGCTCTGCGGGGTTACCATGACATTGGGCCGGAGTTTTCTTTTGCCCTCGAAACTTGGCAAAGCGGCGTGGCGTGCTCACCAAAAATTGTGTGCCCACCGCTTACAGGGACGAGTGGGGTTCGGCGTCCGGGTTGGTGCCTCTACCCCGCTGTTTTGCCTGAGCAAAATCGCGAAAAATGGACGGGTGGAAAAATCCGCGCACTACGCGGGGGTTGGACGGATGAGCCTTGGGAGGAAAATGCTGGCGATGCTGCGGCGCGAACGGAGTGGCAAGCTTTGATTGACGGCGCGGGAACCGTAAACGTGCCGCCACAGACGGAGACTAGCCTCATTTGGGATTTCGAGTCCTATCGCTGCGGCTATCCCGAGATGCGCTTGAGTGGTGGCGCGGATGCTGAGATTTGCTGGGACTGGGCAGAGGCTTTTTACTCAGAGCCAAACGTCGAAGCGATCACGTCTATCTCGGCCAAGGGAAATCGGAATGAAATAAACGGCAAAGTTTTTCTCGGCACGGAGGATAAATGGCGTGTTTGCCGTGGAGCAAAAAACTTGGAAATCCCTGCTCTTTGGTGGCGGTGTGGGCGTTTTTTGCGCATACGCATTCGCACGCGAGATGAAGCTCTCACAGTTTCAAAAATGGGGATTTTGGTAACGGGTTATCCGCTGGGCGATGCGGCGATTTGGAAATCGTCTGATGCAGAATGGGACGCATTGGCTGCTTTATTCCGCCAAGCTTTTCGGCAAGGAGCACATGAGACCTGGACGGATTCGCCGTATTACGAACAGATGTGCTATGTCGGCGATACGGCTCTGACCTGTCTTTCAAATTACGTTTTATTTCCGAATGATGGGTTGAGCCGACGGGCAATCCAGATGTTTGATTGGTCTCGGCGGGCCTCGGGCTTTGTAGCCGAGCGTTACCCCTGCGGCTGGCGTCAGGAAAGTCTGACCTATGCGCTACTTTGGCCGGGGATGGTGCGCGACTACGCATGGTGGCGTAATGATGCAGCCTTTGTCCGCGAGCGGCTGCCGGGGATTCGCAGCTTGCTTGTCGAAACGGAGGCTCTGGTCGGCGAGGATGGGCTTTTGCATAAATTGCCGGGCTGGTCTTTCGTTGACTGGGTGCCGGAATGGAAGAATGGCTGTGGGCCGGGTGTTGAAGATGGGGATTCGAGCATCATAAATTTCCATTGGATTTTTGCACTTCAAGCAGCGGCTGCCGTGGAGGAATTTTGCGGAGATAAACGCCTTGCTGAGCGCGATCGTGACATGGCACGCGTCATTTTCGACAAGCTTGTGGAACGCTATTGGGACGCAAAGCGCGGAATCTTTTTAGATACGGTGAATTGTGCAGATGCCAGCGAACATGCGCAAATGTTTGCTTTGTTGACCGGCTTATTGGATGCTGAAAAGTCGGCTACCTGCCTTGCTGCTTTATGTGGTGGGGAAAAACTGGCCCGAGCGACTATTTACGCATCTTTTTATGTTCTGGAGGCATTGGCTCGACACGGGGCGCATGAGGTCTTTCATCAACGCATGAAGGAATGGAAGGAACTTTTGGATTTTGGATTTACTTCCACACCGGAGGCACCGGAGCCGACACGGAGTGATTGCCATGCTTGGGGGGCCCATCCGGCATGGCACTTGGCCGCAAATGTGGCCGGGGTGCAGCCGACGGATTTTGGTTTTTCTAAACTTCGCGTTCAGCCCTGCCCGGGCGAGCTAGAGTCCATCACCTGCGAAGTCATGCATCCCGCAGGCGTGGTGAGGGTGGAGCTTGAATTTTCAAACGGGAGGGTCCGCGGAAAAATAGATCTCCCACAAGGCGTCGAGGGCGCTTTTATCTGGCCGGGGCAAAACAGTGAGCTTCACGCCGGAGAAAATCGACTTTCTTAAAAAGGCGTCCAAGGCGTCCGCTAAGGCGTAAGAACTGCGTCGCCCTTGTCGGGAACGACATCGACGAGGGCGTATTTATCCCCCTCGTGCTCGATGATTTTGGCTTCGAGATCTTTGCCGTCTTGCTGGGCTTTAAGCGTTTTCCAATTTTTTGGAAGGTGAACTTTTACCGTAAGCGGGAAGGTATAGAGAGAGTCCTTCATCCGGTCGGTTAGGTCCAAGACGATGCGCTGCGATGAGGATTCCTTGACGGCTAGCGTCGCCGTTTCCCGGGATTGGGAGTAGTGAGCGATGTCGTTGAAACGTCCGATCCAGAGTTGCTCTCGGTGCTCGACTCCGTAATCGAGATCTTTTTGGACATGGGCAACTTTGTCTGGTTCGTTTTCTTTAACGTAATGATAGATGATGATATACCAGCCTCGATATTCGGGCTTTTCGGGATCGAAAAGGTTTTCCGAATTGCTCCACGGAGCTTTAGGATTTTCGTTGTTGATATTGCTCCGGCTCATGGCGTTGAGGTTTAAATAATCCACACCTTGAGGTGGGTTGGGCTTGCCGACCGTTCCGCGAGCAGCGGTGTAAAATTTTGCTGCGACAGAGCTGTCATTTTTGCCGGGGTAATTACCACCCGGATAGGCTAGGGTCGTGACCTTGTAGCCCTCGCCAAGATTATCGTCGATAATTTCTTGGGAGTCTTTGTATTCCCATTCGATGCCCTGCCATGAATCAAGATCCTTGGAGGCTATGAGGTGGGTCATGGAATGCGATTCTACGGCATGTCCGGCCATGCGAACGTTTTCCCAATCTCCCCAATTTCCATTCATTGCGGGATTTGTCTTTCCAATAGGATCTACGATGAGAAACCATGTGAGTTTGATGTCGCGCTTCTCTGCTTCTGAGAGCCACCAATTTATATTTACCGCGTTGTTATCGTCGATGGTGTAGCTGAAGGCCGCTAGTTTATCGTCTTTCCATAGGCAAATTTCCGCTTCACCGGGTGCTGGCCAAGTGATCTCGATAGGTAAGAGATTTCTCTCTTCTTTGGGAACATCTGCTAGGTTGAGAAGCTGCTTGTCGTCGTCGGCATGGGCGACGGTGGCAGCAAAACAAACTAAGGCGACGCCGAATGCGAGGGCGTGACGGAAGGGGAGGCGTTTAAAATTCATGTTTCGTAAACTGGGGTTGATTGTTTAAAATATAGTTACCGATATTGTAGAATTGCCTAGTGGTCAATTGTGTGATGTCTAACTTATCAGGCTTTCTCACGAAGGCCACGGAAAAATAAAAATTTATTAGTGCATCTAAGAGGAGTGGGTTTCCGCGGGGGCCTGGGGAGCTTTATCTTGATGAAAGAGGAAGCACGGCCAGCTTTGCTGCTTCGGGGCGGATGTTTCGGGCAATCAGACGTTGTCTTGCCCATTTTTGGTATTCTGAGGAATAGATCGTATCGCCAGTTTCGGCGAGGGTGGCGACGATGCTGGCATTCACTGCGGCGAGTTGTTGCTCCGCATCTGGAACTAAAAGCTCCGGCGAGACATTAGGCAGCTCTTTGCCTGCTGCCCAATTTTTAAATAACCAAGCTTCGAGCGAGGCCGATGCTGCATTTTGCGCTTTAAAAAATTCTTCTATATTGACTCCACGCACGTCACTTTTTTCGCTCAAAGCGACTAAGTCTGCCATCTGTTGGGCCTCGCCCAGCGAATCAAATGATAAGTGATCTTGGTTGAAGCGTTGCCACGATTCATTGGCTCGTAGCTCCAAACGCTGAGTCATCAACTCCACCAACCAAGCCTGTGAGGACGATGGGACAAATCCGCGCTGATGCGGCACGCCGTCAACCGTCGTCACTTGGCATCCGCTGAGAATAAGCCAAGCGAGCGGGGTCAGGCACCAAAAAAATAAAATGCTCCGGGAAAATTTCATTGGGAGGGAGTCTATCATTCTTTGGTTTTTGGTGCTGTAAAAATCTGAAAATCGCGCACGACGGCCATATGCTGCATCCCTTTTACGCCAGAATCTCCTTTTTGTGCGGGCTGTAATTTTTCCAATGAGGGAAAGATTCGGGTATCAAAAACAAGCCCGTTCGCTGCTTCGTGTCCGGCAAGCGAAACCGGCAGCTCGGTATCCTGCAGGCTCTGATTTACAAGAATCCAATCGTAAGGGCGGTTACGATTTGCGTTTGTGTTATGATTTCCCTGCAAATCGGCTGGCAATTTTTCGGGAATAACAAGGGTTGGTTCCAAAACACGAAAACAAGGTTCCTGCACGTCCCGCGTATTGAAATCGCCACCTAAAACAAGATAGTCCTTTGGCGAAACGTGACGCTTTATATACGCTACGATTTGTCGCATCTCTCGCGTGCGTGCGCCCGGCTCGCGAGAGTAAAGATGCACGCTGATTGCCCATAAAAACCGCCCGCCGGGAAGGGCAATTTTAGCCCAGACAAACTCGCGGTTCGACATCTCCTGATCGTCCCATTCGCCTGAGGCAATAATCGGAAAACGGCTTATAATGCCATTAGGGATCACATTTTTTCCCTTATTAAAAATGCCCTCTCGCACAAAGTTAAAGTCATTTCCGAAAACTGAATTTACCCACTGGCGCGGCGAGCCCCCTGTATTAAATTCCTGAATCAAGACAATATCGGGATTCAGTGCTTTTAAAATTCGTGCTCCGGCACCCTCTATGTTGGAATGGTTGCCATTATCCATCGAGTAGCTCTGATATTTTCCTGAAGTTAGATTGGCCGCGACGATGCGCAAAACCGTATTTTCCTCACCCGCGCCCTGAACAAGCTCATCGCTAAGCAGAGGGAGACTACTTCCCGCAAATCCGAAAATCGTAGAGAAAAATAGATAAAGAAAAATTCTAAAACTCATTATTCGCCGGCCTTGTGCAAGGTGATTTGTTGGAACGGGATGCCTAGGCTAAATTCGTTGCAGGCATCGACTCCGATGCGCTGGAGCATTCTTTTGATAAACATACGCCGAGGAGCGAGGTGACCTTTTAAGTCAAGGTTGACTTGGTAATCTAGCGACGAGGCATTGGCCAACGCGAATTCGATTTTTAGAGAGAGTATGTCTTCGTGTGAAATTTCTTTGTGGATTTCGCGGTTAAAAAATTCTCTTAATTTTTCGAGCGTTTCTTTCGTGCTTGTGGACTGGTTTGCGTAATCAATACCGATCATCGTGCTGATACGGAAGTTATGAGAAAAATTTTTCGGATTTTGGCTTAGGAAATTTCGGATGGTGTAGTTTTTTTGCGCACCGCCTAAGAGAACGAGGCGGACCGTTTCTACGTTTTGAAAAATCACGCGCCCGTAGGTTTGGTCATCGAGTTCGACCCAGTCGCCTTCATCTGTTGGAAAAAAAGGTTCGTTCGAGCTTTCCGGGTGAGAGAGATAGTTCGTGAGGCTTGCGACCGGAAGTCGAATGGAGCCATTGCGCAGTGCGGGGTTTTTTAAAATTGTGAAAAAGCTGAGTTTTTCGACGTTCCACGAGACGCCATCTATATTTATTCGTTCGCCTTCACGGACCGCTCCTATATTTAAAAGGAGTCTTATTTCATCTAAATAATTTGGAATCGAGTCCTTCAGCAAAATAATAGCTCCAAAGAGAATCAAAATAAATAAACTGACCAAGACCCAATCGCCGAAACTCATTAAAACAACAACACCGACAAGCACGGCTCCTACAAAGCTGAATAAAGCGAGACTGATATCGAAAAGCCGATTCCAAAAACTACGCTTGCGAGAAAAAAGCTGGGTGTAGTTGTGTAGGTAACGATGAAATAAGTTGAGTGCGAAAAAGGTAATTAAGATAGCCAGAGTCGTGACGGTCAGGTTCTTACCTCGCTGTCGAAAAAACGTTTCGATGAAACTTTTTGTTTCGCCGACAAAGGACTTTTGCTCGCGATTGATGTGGTCGATATGAAAGGTCAGGATGTCGAGTTCGTCGTTTATGGAGTCAAGGCGACCGGTAAAATATTTCTGGACCTGTTGAAGGCTTTTACGAAGTTCAGGATCCGTCGTTTGCTCAATGTTTTGTTTTAATTTTTTCAGTCCCGCATTTAAAACCTCGCTTTGTAGTTTTGTAGTGCGGTACTGATTGCGAACGACTTGAGCTTCGCGAGAGTCTGCTGTTGCGCGTTTAAAGTCCTCGATGAGCGGACGAATGACATCCTCGATCGCTCCGCGCAAAGTAAACGAAGTTTCATGAATCGATTTTAGCGGTGTAAGATCAAGTTTAGGGGCGACCGTTTCAAAAATTTTAAACTTGGTTTCGTTGAGACTCGCTTCGAGGGATTTGAGTTGATCGAAGAGTTCTCGCTTTTCTTCTTCACTCACCCGTTCTCGTAGAGAAGCTTGGGTGACTTTCATTTCAGCCTCAATGGAATGCAGGCGCTTTGTCAGAGCCTGGATGGCCTCATCTTGATGCTCAGAAATATCTCTCGAACTCGAAGACGAGACGTCCGCCATCTCCGCATACACAGCAGGCCGCAGAAAAAGAAGGCTCAAAAATAAGACAACGCAGCCAAACAGGAAAGAATAACGATTCAATATCACACATAGAAGCTAACAATACATGACCTTTTTTCAAAAGCAGGAAATCAGCAATTCCTAACACAAATCATGCTATTTTACGCTGCCTACGAGATTTGCTAAAAAAAGAACTTGCTCGTTGCGCGAGAATCGCTATTTTCCTTCATCCCGCGCTACGCGTGGGTACCTTTTGCCGTTTTCTTTTGAATCAGCAAAGGAATGTAGTCGATCCACTGGCGATACAAGTCGCCCCAATCCCGTCTAAATTTTAATGCCAACAATCAACCAGCTAGTCCGCAAAGGACGCAGCAAAGTCACTTTAAAGTCGAAATCACCAGCTCTTGCGAATTGTCCGCAGCGCCGTGGCGTCTGTGTGCAAGTGATGACACGAACACCCAAAAAACCTAACTCTGCTCTTCGCAAAGTGGCAAAAGTCCGCCTAACAAATGGTCAAGAAGTTCTAGCCTACATCGGTGGGGAGGGGCACAACTTGCAGGAGCACTCGATTGTTTTGGTTCGAGGTGGTCGTGTAAAAGATTTACCCGGTGTCCGCTATCACATTGTTCGCGGAAGTCTAGACTGCTTGGGCGTAGATGGTCGTCGCCGCGGTCGTTCGAAATATGGAGCAAAGCGCCCGAAAGCCGGTGCTGAGGAAAAAGGAAAAAAATAAAAGTTTAAAATTTTTTTAAGTTATGTCACGCAGACGCAGAGTTATTCACAAAGAAGTAAAACGCGACGCACGCTATGGAAGCCCCCTCGTGGCTCGCCTAATCAGTGCCGTTATGCAGTCCGGTAAAAAAAGCGTTGCCGAGCGCGTTGTTTATACAGCGATTGAAAGCACACACGAGGGCAGCGACACGGTCGATCCTTTAGAGACGCTTAATAAAGCAGTCGATAACGCAAAACCAAAGCTCGAAGTTAAATCTCGCCGTGTCGGTGGTGCAACTTACCAAGTTCCCATGGAAGTTCCTGCGGATCGTCAGGTTGCTCTTGCGCTTCGCTGGTTGGTTATGTTTGCCAATAAGCGCCGTGGAATCTCCATGCAAAAAGCTCTTGCAAATGAACTCAAAGAGGCGGCTTCCGGCCAAGGTAACGCGATCAAACGTCGCGATGATATGCACAAAATGGCTCAAGCCAATCGGGCATTTGCTCACTTCCGCTGGTAAGCCACCTTATTTTTCTAAAATTCGTTTTTCTTGAAATGCGAAGCCTTTTTTCAGGCTTCGCATTTTTCATTTTGGTATAAAACACACCGTGGCACAGACAATCCTGTCTGTATTCACCCAAGCTTATTTTTTCGACGGAGTATCGACCTTTCCAAAAGCAACACCACAACCGAGCGTTATGAAGGTGGTGATAGGATAAAGCCAAGCAAAACTGAGCTTAGGCCGAAAGGCCGTGGCTTGCTCCGGCGAAAGAATACCAAAAAGATCGAGAATATTGTAAATATCTGGACGAATATAAAGTGTAAATAAGACGGAAAGAATCACTCCAATCCAGATGCCGCGAATGTTGAATCTACCGGGCAAAAGTGCGAGAAAAAAGGTGCCCAAAAGTGGGCCGTAGGTATAAGCAACCATCCCAAAAGCTAGGCTTATGAGATCGATCTGTCCGCGAATAGCTTGTAGCCCCAGAGCGGCCAAAATCAAAGCGAACCCCCAAAAAATAACAGAAAGGCGCGACTGGAGAAGCAGCTTCTTTTGATTCCCCTCATCCATTCCGGATGGATAAAAAAGGGAGAGCGACGTCTGTGCAAGAGCGGCTAAAACGGAATCGAGACTAGATATCGCCGCAGCAAAAGCCCCAGCCAAAATTAATCCGGAAATCCCCGGTGGCAGCACCGTGGTAATCCAAACAGGAAACACATAGTCCGCACTTTCTTTAAAAAGATCTGCCGATGCAGGTGCGGGTACATTTTGTTGATAATAAACATAGAGAGCCGCTCCAACAAAAAGCATAAGCAGCACAATAATCTGCGATGCCGTGCTCCAAATAATCGCCTTCGTCGCATCTTGCGGCGTTCGACAACAAAAAATACGCTGCGCATTGAGCTGGTCTGTGCCAAAGGCTGCGAGATTTTGAAAAGGCATCGCAAAAAGCGCAACCCACATCGTAAATTGAACGTCGGGATCTAATGAAAAATCTAACAGGGTAAATTTACCCGCCTCACCACCAACCCTGAGAATTTCAAAAAAGCCTCCCTGCACCGAAGCAATAATCCAGCCCACAGCAAGCAAGGCTCCCAATACAAAAATACAAAATTGGATCACATCTGTCCAAATAACGGTCGTCATCCCACCCATCAAAGTCCAGACGATGGAAAATAGCCCGATTACAGCGATGCAAACGCGAAAATCCAACCCCGTAACCGTTCGTAAAATGAGTGCCGTTATCAAAAGCCGAACACTCGCCCCCAAAATCCCGCTCAGAAAAAAGAGCGTCGTCGTAAGCGCACGCGCTCCCGCCCCGAGCTTTTTCTCCATATAGTCATAGGGACTATAAATATCGTGAGCATAAAAAACTTTTACAAAATAAACGCCGACAATGATTCGCGCTATAAAAGAACCAATCGCCCACTGCAAATAAGTAAAATTTCCCCCCGCAGCAAATACCATCCCAGGCACGCCAACAAAACTCAGTGCGCTAAGCTCCGTTGCAATGATCGAACCCGAAACGGCCGGCCAAGGAAGCCTGCGGCCCGCAAGGAAAAAATCGCGGATCGTAGCCTGCTTGCCCCGCAGGGCATGGCCAACCCACGTCGTCAACAACAAATAAGCAACCAAAATCCCCCAATCCAACGCCGTAAAATGAATGGCAACTCCACTCATGCCTCAGCTTTTTTCAAAGGTTTTCTTAAAATGCGAGAATTTCGGCCGTTTTCATTGTAACGCTGAAGTCGCTCCGGCGGCAGGCTCGAAGCATCGGCTAATTGATAGCCACCTTTTTGTTGGAGATAATTAAAAGCCCGCGTCGAAAGCGCGAAGAGATAGTCCAGTCCCCGCGCTCGAGCATGTCTCTCGATAAAGCTCATCAGCTTCCGCCCGTAACCCTGATTTTCATGATTATTGCTGACATAGAGACAAGCAAGCTCCCCCGTATTTTCCGGATCATAGATATGCAAAGCAACGCAGGCCACGACATTTCGGTCCACCTCAAGAACCCAGTAATCATCGAGATGTTGCAAGATTTCCGCACGCGTGCGACGGATAAGCTCCTCATTCTTCACCGACTGCTGGATGAGAGTCAGAATATGCCGAACATCTTTTTTGAGTGCCTTTCGAATTTGCTGATATTCGTTAGAATAAACCATACTACCACACCCCTCATTGCTGAAAATCTCCGTCAACAACGCTTCATTAATATGTCCATTCAAGAGGTGAACACGTGACACCCCGCTCCGGCAAGCATGCGCAGCAGCCTTTATTTTTGAAAGCAATCCCGCCGGCAACTGATCAGCATTTTTTTTAGAAAAATTCTCCGCATCCTGAGTAGAAAATTGCTTGGGAAGCTCATCGTCATGAGCAGATAGAAAAATAATCTTAGCCGCCCGCAATGCCTCAGCGACCTGCACGGCAATGTCATCCGAATTCACCCGATAGGTATCGCCCTCGCCATCAAATCCAATAGGCGGGATGACAGGAATAATACCTTCCTGCAAAAGTAGCTTCAGTGCCTTTGTATCAATTTTTTCGACCCGACCGGAAAAAAGCTGATCCACACCATTGAGAATTCCCGAGGGATGCGCCACCACAGCATTTAAATAAGCCGCACGCAAATCTACCGTGCTGAGTCCCTGCATGATTTCATTGGTGAGCCCAATCGCCGCATCCACGCTAAGCTCTAAGGTCGCCTCATCCGTGATGTTGATACCATCTGTATTTGTCGGCGTGATATTCCGAGTGGAAGCAAGTTGTTGAATTTGATGACTCGCACCATGAACAAGCACCACCTGAATACTCAGCGAACGCAACACGGCCAGATCTAGGAGAATATTCGCAAAATTTTCCGAAGCAGCGATATTCCCATCCACAGCAATCACGAAAATCCGCTCACGAAAGCGAGGGACGTATTGTAAGATTTCGCGAAGGTCAGCAACGTTCATGAAAAACTCCCTAACAGACTTTTAGCTCTCTGAATACCCCCATCTTACAAAAAGCACCTCCCGTCTCCACTTTTGAATTTGTGGCCCAATCCCATCATGTCCATCATGTGCGATCCACCTCTTTCTCTTTGACCTTCTGCACACTTCCTCTAAAGTGCTCCCTCACTAATTTTTACCGCTATGTCCGACAAAGCCACCATCATCTACACAAAGACCGACGAAGCACCCGCCCTCGCCACCCACTCCCTCCTCCCCATTGTAAAAGCTTTTGCCAAGCACTCCGGCACCAACGTAGAGACTCGCGACATCTCCCTCGCAGGCCGTATCCTCGCCGCCTTCTCCGACCTCCTCCCCGAGTCCCAAAAAACTGCCGACGCCCTCGCCGAACTCGGTGCCCTCACCCAAGACCCCACGGCAAACATCATCAAACTCCCAAACATCACTGCCTCCATCCCGCAGATCCAGGCCGCCATTGCCGAACTCCAGACTCACGGTTACGCCCTCCCCGACTACCCCGAATCTCCAAAAACCGACACCGAAAAAGACGCCAAAGCCCGCTACGACAAAGTAAAAGGCAGTGCCGTA
>JBKEAD010000106.1:0-2072 GCA_047971915.1 Chthoniobacterales bacterium | reverse complement strand
CCGTTTCGTAAGTTAACTGCCCTTCTTCGGCATCCGCACCGACGGTCGCCAAAACTCCATTTTGGTCAACCGCAAAGAGGTCATCTCCCTTTGTATTCTCTATCAGACACTCATCTGCATCGAATTTCCCATCTGCATTTCGATCCAAAAACGCCTGCGCGATCAGAGCACCGCGCTTTGGAAGCACATACTTCGCAGGGCCGGTTTTTACGACAAAGGCATCGCCCTCCTCGCTGACCTCCAAGCTTTTTGAGAAAGAGCGATTTTGCTCTTTAGCTGGCACCACAAAATATTTTTGACTGGGCTGACCGAAAAACTCCACCCCCAGCCAGCGCACAGACTCCGACTCCGGCCAGCGAGCCATCACCCGCGATGAGCTTGGAACTGCGTTGCCCGCTTCATCGACCACTGCCACCGGAGCAATTTTCCAACCGTTTGGAAAAGGAACTCCGCAAAACAAACTCTCTATCGCGCCACTCTCCGAACCCGTTGTAGAAATTGGGATGCGGAAGCTGTTCTCCGTCGGCACATCTTCACCTTGCTTTTGCGCCCGCAGCGGCAACAAAAAAACTTCCACAGCAACTAACGCCAATAAAAATACACGAACTGACAAAGAAATAGGGGAACAGTACATATAGATACCAGAGAATACCAAAAAAATTTTACGAACAAGAAGAATGTAAAAGCTTTTTGTTTTTTTTCTACCCCGTTCCAGAAGGTTTTACAAGGTAGGGTTGTTTTGACAAAGAGTCATTTCTACGAAATAACTAGTAACGACTGCGGGATTCCGCTTACCTACCACACGTTGCGGTCGTTTTATCAAAAGCCCCTACCTTGAGGAAAGCATCAGCTCTAAGCAGAAAAAAATTCGGACTTGCTCTTATTCGAGCTAAAGTGGTATTAAGTGGTAATCTTTTAGCACTCTCACTCACCAAATAAAGCATCTGCTCATTTCTATGTCATTTTTCCTAAAAAATCCTGTCCGGCACATCCTTTTAGTCATCTTATTTTTCATATTTCCGAAACTTGCGCAGGCGAGCGATGCGGTCGCATTCGTGGGGGCGGGTTATGGACGCACGGAAGTTGATAGTCTGATGAAAAAAATCGTTCCTCAAGTGGACGGTCTTGAAGCCGAAGACTGTGGCACTTACTTGAAGGCGGAAGATTTCGTCAACTACCGCATGGTTGTTATTGTCGGCATGCTGGAGAAAGAATATACGCCCGAGGAATCCGACATCATTTATGAATACGTCAACAAAGGCGGAAGTTTAGTTTTAGTTCACCACGGGCCAAAGAACCTACGTATCGGAGGCACCGATGCCGACCGTAGGCAGAGTTATCTTTTTGGTCGGAGCGATTACATTCGCGGCGCAGCCGCATGTGTCGTTCATGAACCCGACGCGTCGCTTTTAGCTGATGTGCTGACGGCTGACAGCGAGCCTTTTTGGCTACGTTCCACCGTCCTGCTTAACGGAACGGAATTTGAAAATATTATCGGTTCGGATGACCATGTTCTCGTGGGACGGCTCATCGTCGGAGATGGGGAAGTTATTTATCTTGGGCAAGAATTTTTCCGGCTGGCACAAACGGCAAAGAAAGAAGGAAAAGACGCGGCTCTGGAGGGCTGGGTGCAGATTTGGAAAAATATTCTCGCCCCGCAGTAGTCGCGGATCGTGTTGTCCGATCAAAAGGAAAAAAGAGGCCCTAAAGACCTCTTTTTTCAAATTTTTTTAAAGTATTTCCTGCGGTTCTAGGAAGCCTTCCAGTTGCCGGATGCGGGTGGGGTGGCGCATTTTGCGGAGGGCTTTGGCTTCGATTTGGCGGATGCGTTCGCGGGTAACTTTGAACTGGCGTCCGACTTCTTCGAGCGTGCGGCTGTAGCCATCTACGAGGCCGAAACGTTGCTCTAGGACTTGGCGTTCACGCTCGGTGAGCGAGTCGAGAACGTCTTTGATTTTGTCTTTTAAGAGGACCATTGCGGCTTGGTCGGCCGGGTTTTCTGCGGACTTATCTTCGATGAAATCCCCGAAGCTTGTGTCTTCGCTATCGCCGACGGGAGCTTGTAGCGAGAT
>JBKEAD010000077.1:0-21812 GCA_047971915.1 Chthoniobacterales bacterium | reverse complement strand
AAAAAAAGGAGTCTATTGCTCGGTGCCGGAGTTTTGTTGTTCGCTAAATTGCATTTCGTGAAGGCGGCGGTAGGTGCCGTCGGGTTGGGCGAGGAGGTCTTCGTGACGACCTTGTTCGATGACTTTGCCTTCGTCGATGACATAGATGCGGTCGACTTTTCGGATTGTGGAGAGGCGGTGGGCGATGATGAAAGCCGTGCGGCCTTCGAGGAGTTTTTCGAGAGCTTGTTGGATGAGCCACTCGCTTTCGGAGTCGAGCGAACTGGTGGCTTCGTCGAGGATGAGGATAGAGGGGCTCTTTAAAAAAGCTCGGGCTAGGGCGATGCGTTGACGTTGGCCACCGCTGAGTTTTACGCCTCGGTCGCCGACGCGGGTTTCGTATCCCTCGGGGAATTTATTTATAAACTCGTCGCAGGCGGCTTGGCGGGAGGCTTCGAGGATTTCTTCTTTGGTCGCGTTGGGGCGTCCGTAGCGGATGTTTTCTTCGATGCTGCCGCCGAAGAGGAGAACCTCTTGCGGGACGACGGCGATGTTGCTGCGTAGCTCGGGGAGGGGGATGGTGGAGGCGGGGATATTATCCAAAAGGATTTGTCCCGTTTCGGGTTCGTAGAAGCGCGGGATGAGGGAGACGATGGTGCTTTTTCCGGCTCCGCTGGCTCCGACAAGAGCGATTTTTTCTCCGGGGGTGGCTTGGAGGCTTATGGATTTCAGGACATTGAGTTCGGGGCGGGAGGGGTAGCGGAAGGAGACTTTGTCGAAGGTGACATGTCCGGTGAGGCGTTTGTGGGGCGTGGTGTTATCGGGTTTGGCAATTTTTATTTCGAGAGGTTCATCGAACATTTCGCGGACGCGCTCGGTGGCTCCGAGCATTTTTTGGACTTGGCCATAAACTTCGGCAAAGGAGGCGACCGAGCCGCCGATGAACATGGTGTAGAGTGAAAAGCGGGTGAGTTCGCCGAAGGAGAGTTCGCCATTTTGGACGAGGAGGGCACCATACCAAAAGACGAGGACGATGGAGCCGATGATTCCGAAAATGATGAAGGAGATCATGAGGGCACGGAGGCGGGCGGCGAGGATGACTTGTTTTAAAAATTTTCCTAATTTTTCGGAGTAGCGGTCGAGTTCAAAAAATTCGTTTCCGTAGGCTTTGACTCCGGCGATTCCTTGGAGAGATTCTTCGATAATCGTGCTGCCCTCGGCGAGATTATCCTGGGCGGCGCGGGCGTATTTGCGGATGAAACGTCCAAATAAAATGGCGGCAAAGATAAAAACCGGAAAGGTGCAGACCATGAGGCCGGCGAGTTTTGGAGAGGTGACGATGACGAGTATGAGCCCACCGGTTAGCAAGATGACTTGGCGGAGAAATTGCTGGATGGTTACGGTGATGGTGTCTTGGATGAGGGTGAGGTCGTTGCTGAGGCGGCTGGAGAGTTCGCCGACGCGTCGTTGGCCAAAAAAACTCATGGGTTGACCGAGGAGGTGGGCAAAGGATTCGCGGCGGAGATCGACAAGGGCACTTTCGCCACAGCGATAGAAACCGTAACTCGCGAAGAAGGAGAAGACGGATTTTATCCCGAGGACGGCAAGGAGGGTGATGGCTACGGCGTTTATGTTTTGAGTCCAGTTGGAGATGGCGTCTTTTTTTAGCATGGCACCATCGAGGAGAAGTCCGGCTAAGTAGGGGAAGCTGAGCCCTAGAAGGGTGGAAATAATCAGAGCCAAAAATGCGAAGATGACGCTGATTCGATAGGGGCGCAGGTAGTGGGAGATTTGGCGGAAGGCTTGTTTGGATTGCTCGGATTTTGATGACATGAAGTTTTGGCGAAGTTTTAAGTTGTCAGTTTTAAGTGTTAAGTTTTTCTAGGGCTTCTGTAGCTTGGAGTAGAGTTTTTTTGGGAGAGATTTGCTTGGCTAGGCTTTGGGCGCGTTGGTTCATTTCCGGGGTTTGGAGGATTTTTTCGAGACTGTTTTTTAGGTGCTTGAAGGTTATTTGTGTGCGTTTGCCGACTATGGCGACTTCGAGCTTGGCGAGGCGTTGGGCGTTGTCGGGCTGGTCGTAGCCGAAGGGGATGACGAGGGCGGGGACTCCGGCGCGTAGGCCTTCGGCGCAGGATCCGATGCCTCCGTGGTGGACGATGGCGGTGGCTTTTTGGAGAACGAGGGAGAGGGGGGCGTAGGGGATGCGGAGGATGTTTTTGTCGGGTGGGGAGTTTAGAGCGTTGTCGCCTGTTAGTAAGATGGCGCGTCGGTCGAGAGATTGGCTGACCTGTTGGGCTAGAGTGTAGAAATTCTCTGCCATGTGCACGGCGGTGGAGCCGAGGGTGAAGACGAGGGGCGGCTCGTCGGCGTTTTGGAAATCTTGGATTTGTTGTCGGAGTTCGGGCGTGGTGGGTTGTTCGTAAAATGGGAAACCGACTTGTATGATTTTTTCCGGCCAGTCGTTTTGCGGTGCTGCGAAGAATTTAGGAAAAAAGGTCAAGACGCAGTGCGGGGAGTATTTTCCTTCAAAAATAGGGCTGGGGCCGTCGGGGAAACCGAGTTCTTTGCGGAGTTTGAAAAGGGGCTGAGCCCAGCGGGTGGTTACGTGACGTCCGATGTTTAGCACGGCGCGTTGGGGCCAGGTGCCGAGATGTCGTAGGGGGTAGAGCCAAGGGGCGGGGGCGAGAACGCAGGGATCTGCGGCGGAAAGAAAGGAGCTGGGGGAGAGGATGGCGTTCGCCCAGGGGAGTTTGTTTGTGTGGGCGACGAGGGGGGCGATGTAGAGGAGTTCGCCGACGACGAAGGCGTCTGCGTTTTGTGTGGCGGCGCAGAGGTCTTCGTAGGTTTCGCGGACGGCTGGGAAAATTTCGTCGCGGAAGAGTCGCTCGGGGCCGCGTTTGGAGTGGCCGAGGCGGGAGATTAATCTTGGGTTGGGTTCGAGTGCGGGGCGGAGGGGGTGGAAGTCGAAGCCGAGTTTTTGGAGGTAGTCTTTAAAAAAAGGTGAGGCGGCGATTTGGACTTTGTGGCCGCGTGCTTGGCAGGTTTTTGCAAGAGCAAGGAGGGGGTGGAGGTCGCCGAGAGAGCCGATCGATGCAAAGACTATGCGCATGACTGCTTGGCGAAGTGCGTGTTTTTAGTTTAGCGAGGGGTTGTCTGGAGCTTCGGCCAGTAGCTTTAGCGAGGGATCAATACTGCGGAGGATATCACGCCAAGCGTATGTATAGTCTTGCATTTCGATTAGGTTGCGGGTGGGGGGGACGATAAACCAAGCGTTTTGTTTGAGTTCGGATTCGAGCTGGCCGGAGGTCCAGCTAGAGTGACCAACAAAGAGACGGAGGCCGTTTTGTTGCAGTTTTGAGACGTGTTCTGTATTTTCCGGCCATGAAAATGCTTGGAAGGCAACGGTGGCGGGATCATCTCTCCATTCTAAACTTGCAGCGATGAGGCGATCTTGATCGACTGGTCCTCCATAGTAAACAGGTGCTTGGTCGATGATCGCATCGCCCGATGATGCGAGGTCTGCGAGTTGATGGAGAACGGGTCGGTTGATGACAAAGCCGAAGGCACCGTTTTCTTTGGTGTGGTGTGAGAGGAATAAAATGGAGCGCCGAAAATTCGGGTCGGTCATTGCGGGTGTCGCGACGAGCAGCGAGCCAATGAGGCTGGAATCTTGAGTGTCATCTGAAGCGGTTTGCACGGTTTGCAGTGTGCTTTTCGAGAGGCTTTTTCGCAAGTGAGGAAATTCTTAATCTTTGTCGGTCTCGATGACTGGGAGTTTTCTTTTTTTAAGATGCACGCGTAGGACGCGGCGTCCGTCGCTGTCGAGGACCGTTGCGCGGTAGCTGCCGATGATGGTGTGTTCGCCTTTGCTTGGGATGTGACCGAGTTCGGAGGTGATGTAGCCGCCGATGGTGCTGACGTCGGAACTTTCGATGTCTTCGTGGATCATGTCGGAGAGTTCGTAGAGGGCTAGGGAGCCATCGATATCGAACTCTTCGTCGTTGATTTTGCGGACTTCGTCTTCGTTGACATCGAATTCGTCTTGGATGGTGCCGACGAGTTCTTCGAGGACGTTGTCTAGGGTGACAATGCCGACGGCTCCGCCATATTCGTCGACCGCGACGGCGAGGTGAGCTTTTTTTCCTAAAAAGAAGCGGAGAAGTTTCTCAAGGGGCATGTTTTCGCTGACGTGTAAAAGCTCGCGGCGGATGTCTAGAAGGTCGTTTTCTCCGCGGCGGACTTGAGCGAGGAGGTCTTTTATGTGAAGGAGGCCGACGTCTTCGTCGAGGTGGCCCCGGCAGAGCGGGAAGCGGGTGTGCTGGGACTTGATTGCTTGGTCTAGCTGGTCTTCAAAGGGTTCTTCGAGGTCGAGGTAGACGACTTCGCCGCGTGGGGTCATGATGTCGCGGACGAGTCGGCGCTTTAGGTCGAGGGCGTTCATCAAGATTTCTTTGCCGAGGGGGGTGACTTCGTTTGCAGAGGAGCTTTCGGCTAGGATGACGCGGAGTTCTTCTTCGGTGTGGGCGAGTTCGTGTTCGCCAGCGGGTTCGACTTTCAAAACGTGGCGGAGGAAGGTATTCGCGTTGCCGTTGAGCAACCAAATGGCGGGGCGGAGAAGGATGTAGAACCAATGCAGGGGGCGTGTGACCCAGAGGGTGACGGGAACGGATTTTTGGATGGCGAGGGATTTCGGGACGAGCTCGCCGAGGATGATGTGGAGGTAGGTGATGATGGAGAAGGCGATGGCGACGGCTACGCTGTGGATGAGGATTTCGCTGGTGATGCCGAATTTGTAGAAAAATGGGATGAGCATTTTTGCTAGGAAGGGTTCGCCAGCCATACCGAGGCCGAGGCTGGAGAGGGTGATGCCGAGCTGGGTGGCGGAGAGGTAGGCGTCGAGGTGTTCGACGACTTTGCGTGCGAAGGGTGCTTTTTTATCGCCTTTGTCGATGAGGGCGTCGAGCTGGCTGGAGCGAACTTTTACGATGGCGAACTCGGAGGCGACGAAGAAGCCGTTTAGCAATACGAGGAAGAGGATTGCTAGGAGTTTTAAAAAGATGATTCCGGAACTATCCCATTCTTTGGTGAGTTCGACGGATACTGCCATAAGGGTAGGCAGATAGCTGGTGATCATAATTGTGGGGGTAAAGAACTAGAGCCTTTCATAAACGCCTTTGTCTCTTTTTTCTAAGATTGTGAAGCCTGCTTTTTTGGCATCGATGGTGGAGAGGGGCTTGGCGTATTTGGGTGTGTTTACTTGAGAAATTACTTTTCTCACGGCGCGTTTGCAGAGGGGGCAGGCGGTGAGAGGGGCTCTGTCCGCAGGGCGTCGTAGCTCAAAACGTCCGCCGCAGGCGCGACAGTCGCCTTCGATCAATTCGTATTCGTAGATCGGCATGAGGTATCCAGTATGGTGAATTGCTTTTGTTCCGCAAGTCTGCGGAGCAGGTAAGCTACCAACTGGATTTAGTTACACCAGGGATGAGGCCCGAGGATGCGAGCTCGCGGAAGGTGAGGCGGGAGACTTTGAATCGGCGCATGTAGGCACGACGACGTCCCGATATCTCGCAGCGATTTACAACCCGGGTAGGGCTTGCGTCGCGTGGGAGTAGGGTGAGTCCAACGTAATCTTTTTTTGCTTTTAGCTCTGCACGCAGTTCGGCGTATTTTGCCACTTTTTCTTGTTTTCTTTTATTGCGTTCGAGCCATGCTTTTTTAGCCATAGAGTCGCGAAGTATAGGTTTGTTTTTGCCTTTGGCAAGTTATTTTAAGAGAAAAATAAAAATAATTTGTGGTGGGTGGCAGAATTACTCCCAGAGGGATTTTGGGTAGACGCCTTCTTGGGTGAGTGAGGCGATGGCGTTTACGACTCGGGCTTTGTCGTCGGGGTAGGTGACGCCGAACCAAGAGCTGTCGGTGTCTAGCACGTTGACGCTTCCTTTTTTGGCGCGGATGATGTTAGCGACTGAGTTTGGGATGAAGCATTCGGATTTTAACTCTGCTCCTTGTGTGTCGAAGAAATTTTCGAGGTCGGTTTCTAAGTCGGCAAAAACTTTTGGGGCGAATCCCCAGAAGTTCATGGAGACGGGGGTGTCTTCGGCTAGGATGGAGTCTTCGCAAGCGATTTCGCCGGATTCGTTTCGCTGGATGCTTACTTTTTCTTGAATGTGGGTGAGTTGGCCGTTGGCATCGACTTGGCAGATACCGCGTGATACGCTGCCGTGTTCGGAGAGTGTTTTGTTTAGACGGAAGCCGACCATTGCGTGCTGGGTTTCGGTGCGTTGTTCGGAAGCTCCAAAGAAGTTTGCAATTTTTTGATAGGGGTCGCGTCCGTAAAAATCGTCGGCGTTGATGGATAAAAAAGGATCCTTTACGGCGTTGCGAGCGCACCAGATGGCGTGGGTTGTGCCCCAGGGTTTTTGACGTTCGGGGTTTGGGGTGCGGTTGCCGGGGAGTGCGGAGAGTTCTTGGAAGACGTAATCGACGTCGACTTGTTTTTCGAAATTTTTGCCAACTTGCTCACGGAATTCTTTTTCAAAATCTTGTCGGATGACAAAGACGATGCGATTGAAGTCGGCTTGGAGGGCGTCGTAAATAGAGTAATCGAGCAGTTTTTCTCCGTTTGGTCCCATGGGATCGAGTTGTTTGAGTCCCCCGTAGCGGCTGCCCATGCCTGCGGCTAAGATTAGAAGTGTCATATTCACGCTTGGAAATTAGCAAGTTGCGTTTGCATGGAAAGTGCAAATTTTGTTTTGCTTGCGGGGCTGGTATTATCGTTGGAGAATTGTATTACTTATAGGCATGGCGCATTTACTATCGGAGACACCAAAGCGGGATTTGCCGCGAGAGAAGCTTGCTAGGCTCGGCCCATCTTCTCTTTCGGATGCGGAGTTGCTGGCGATTTTTATTCGGACGGGGGTGAGGGGACGGAATGCTTTGCAGGTGGCGGGGGATTTGCTTCGGGAGCGTGGGGGGATTTTGGAGTTGTCGAGGAGTTCGCGTGAGGAAATTATAAAAGCGGGTGCGGGGATTGGACCGGCGAAGGCTACGGAATTGTTGGCGGCTTTCGAGATTGGGCGACGTTTAGCGCGTGGGTCGGAGGAAAGGCCGGTGCTTAGTTCGCCGGCGATGATTTATGAGGCGTTGTGGCCGGAGTTTCAAAATCTACAGCATGAAGTTTTGCGGGTGGCACTAGTGGATGCGCGTTTGCGTTTGATTCGGATGGAGACAGTTTCTGTGGGGACTTTGACGGAGACGATGGCGCATCCTCGGGAAGTTCTCAGGCCGGCGTTGCTGCGCTCTGCCTATGGGATTATTTTAATTCACAATCATCCCTCGGGCGATCCGAGTCCGAGTGCGGCGGATATTCGTTTGACCGAGATGATAGCTGAGGCTGCGGAGTTGATGCAGATTGCTTTTGTCGATCATCTGATTTTTGGGTTTCCCAGAGGCGGTGCCTCGCCGTATTGCAGCTTGCGAGAAGAAAAGATGATTGAATGATGAAAGAAATAGCTGCTTAGTAAAATTTTATTTTGAGAATCTGTTTATGAAGCTGTTGAGAAAAATTTCTTTTTTATTTTTTACGTTGTTTCTGTTGTTGGCTTGTGAAAAAAAGCCAGCTTCTCCTGTTTATCCAAAAGGTTTATGGGAATACAGTGGTGATTTGCCGAATGGGAGAGAGGTAGTTTTTCGTGTTACTGTTGCCGAGGACTTGCCTTTTGTGAGGAGTATTGGTTTTGCTGCGCCGAATCAGGAATTTACGCCGGAGCTTTACGCACAATTTCAGAAAAAACTTGAACAGCATTTTGCTGGTATCCCGGAAATGTTGATGCGCTATGAGGGAAATATTTTTTATGGCATCGGGGATGTTCATGAGGGAAAAGAGTTTTTAAAATACGTGGAGGAGGATGATACGATGATATCTTTGCAGGAGGCTAGTAAGGGGCTTGTTTTGCGGCGTGTGGAGAAATTTACTCCGATAGCTTTTCCTCGTCTTGAAGAAAAAATAAAAAATGCCTCTACGAAAAATTCTACCTCAAGTCCTACGATTCCCTAAAAATATATGAAACCTTCTCTTATTGCGCCGTCTATTCTTGCTTGTGATTTTTCAAATTTAGCTGCTGAAGTTCGTAAAGTGAGCGAGGCGGGTGCAGACTGGATTCATTGCGATGTGATGGATGGGCACTTTGTGGATAATATTTCTTTTGGTTCAGCTTTTGTCGAAGCAGCGGTGCGGCATACGGAAAAGTGGGTCGATGTGCATTTGATGATTTCTCGGCCAGATCATTATCTGGATCGTTATTTAGAGATCGCTGCTACAAGGTCGGTTTCAGTGCATGTGGAGGCGGAGCATAATGTTACGGAGACTTTGGAGAGAATTCGTGCTGCGGGGCGGGTGGCCGGTTTGGCATTGAGTCCAGAAACTCCTTTTGAGGCGGTGCAGCCTTTTTTTGAGCAAATTGATTTACTGTTGGTGATGACGGTGGTTCCGGGGTTCGGCGGACAGTCTTTTTTGCTTGATATGCTTGATAAAGTTCGCGCTGCTGCGGCCTTGCGTTCGAAACTGAATCTCGACTTTCATATTCAGGTGGATGGGGGAATAAATGTCGAAACGGCTAAATTGAGCCGCGAGGCCGGAGCGAATGTTTTTGTTGCCGGAACTTCAGTTTTTAAGGCGGCAGATACGGCCGCTGCAATTTCTGGATTGAGATAAAACGATTTCTGCAAAGGTTCGAGGGAGCATCGCTAATGCTAAAAGGAAAAATGTTAGAGAATTCACCGCAGCACTCAATCAACAATACGCAATCCTCACTTTAATATGATATGAGCTTTGGCTGTGTTGCGTAAAAAAAAGCGACCGGAGATTTTTTCCGGCCGCTTAGGAGTTAGATTATTGAATAGGTGTTTTAGCTTTTAAGGACCCAATGTCCGGAAGCTATTTTTTCAAGACCCGGGACGTTCTTGCCGGTATTGCCGAACCATGAGTGGACGTGTTGGTTCTGCATTTTTAATTTTTCCGTAACTTCTTTTGCTGTGACACCTTTATTGCCGGCAGCTTTTAGCATGGCCAAAATTTTAGCTTTTTTGCTTCCGCGGCGTCCTCCGCTTTTTGCTGTGCTATTAGCTTTGACGGCCTTAGCTTTTTTGGGTTTGGCACTTTTTTTCATTTTGGCTACTACCTTTTTAGCAGTGCTTTTCGCCTTGCGTCCGCGTTTTTTTACAATGCCCGATACCTTACCGGCTGAAGAAGCAAGCTCTTTTTCGATACTGTTAGTGATTGCTTCAAGTTCTGCAGCTAGTTTGTCGCGCTTTGCAACTAAAGTTCGAATGCTGTCCAATTTTCTAATACTTAGGTTATTAATATCCATATCGAATTTTGAATAAGTCCTATATTGATTATATATTTCAAGCGAAATATTTGATAATTTTAAAAAAATCAAAAAAAATATGCATCATAACGAGCTTCCAATATGTCAGTTATATAAAATTTCTCCGGAATTTTGGGAACGTGACGTGCTACAAATTATACATGTTTTAACGGGGCGGCAGCTGGAGATAAAACGCTATCCTAAAGGAAAGCCTTATTTTTTTCCTCATATAAATTTAGATTTTAATGTTACTCATACAAGAGGTATTGGGATATGCGCTATTTTCTCTGAGTCTATCGGGATTGACTGTGAGGCGTTGGATAGACGTGTCCGTGCGTCCGCTCTGGCTAAGCGTTATTTTTCAAAAGAGGAGGCTGAGCGTATATTAAAGCACGATGACGAAGAAGTGCTTAAAAGAGAGTTTCTTTATCATTGGACGGCAAAAGAAGCCTCGCTAAAGCTAATCGGGTCGGGACTTTCCGGGGGATTAGATTCCTGCATTGTAGAGTGGACTAAATGTGATGATGAATACTCACAGGTGCTTCATAAAAAGGGACGGATTTGTCTAAAATATCTCGAACTTGCCCCAAACTTTTTGCTGGCAGTTGCGGCTTGGCGTAAATTCCGACTTGCGCCACCCGTCGATTGGTGAGCACTTTGATCTCTGCAATATGTCATTTCAAAATTTAGGTCTATCAAATGAGGTTGTTCACGGAGTCCAGCGTTTGGGGTTTCTTGATCCGACTCCGATTCAACTACAATCTTTTCCGACGGTGCTCAATGGGCACGATCTCATTGCTTCTGCCCAGACAGGGACGGGAAAAACGGCTGCTTTTGCTTTGCCTATTTTGTCGCGTATTGAAAAAAGGCATTTAAATAAAACTCGTTGTTTGGTTTTGGAGCCGACTCGTGAACTAGCAATGCAGGTAGAAAATGCTTTTGTTGATTACGGGGCGTTTACGAATGTGCGCGTTGGGCTTATTCATGGCGGAGTCGGCTATACCAAGCAGCGGAAAGCAGTTAGTAGCGGTTACGAAGTTTTAGTAGCTACACCCGGACGAATGCTCGATTTTATAAAAGAGGGTGAAGTAGATTTTTCTAGTCTTGAGATTCTGGTGCTGGATGAAGTTGACCGTATGTTGGACATGGGTTTTTTGCCTTCGGTGAGAAAAATTATTCAGGCCTGCCCGAAAGAACGACAGACCTTATTATATTCGGCAACAGTTCCTGATGAAATTGGTCGCTTGGCCACATGGTGTCTGCGCGATCCTGAAAAGATAGAAATTGGAGCACAGCGTTCGCCGGCAGAGACGGTTACGCACGCAATTTATCCGATTGCTATGGACCAAAAATTTGATCTTCTTTTAGCTCTCCTCGAGAAAACGCACTATCACAGCGTTCTTATTTTTTCGCGAACAAAAGACGGGGCAGATCGTATCGCCAATCAACTCGGACAGGCTAATCACAGTGTCGCCGTGTTGCACTCTAATCGTAACCAAACGGAGCGAGTAAAGGCACTCGAAGGATTTAAGTCCGGGAAATTTGAAATTATGGTTGCTACGGATATAGCGGCTCGTGGCATTGATATTGCCGGAGTGAGCCATGTCATAAATTATGATGTGCCTCAGCATCCTGAAGATTATGTTCACCGAATTGGAAGGACCGGGCGTGCTCAGACAGAAGGGGATGCCTTTACAATTATGACGGTCGAAGAGTTGGACCATGTGGCCAGCATAGAGCGTTTTATTGAACAAAAAATTCCACGCGAAAAATTAGAGGGATTTAAATATGCTTACACTTCTCTGTTTGATGAAAAGGCAGCCCGTAACGCTATGCGTAATGCACGGGGCGTAGCGACAGGCAAGGGGATGCGTTTTAGCCCGAGTAAACGTCGGCGTAGATAAAGTGTTTTGAGGTGTTTTGGCGTATCGACTTTGCGAATATTGAAATTTGCAGAAAAATTAGCTTAGAAGCATTCTGTTTTTATTTGTAAAAGGACTTCGCTTAATTATCATCTGCGCATGATTTACGGAGATTTTACTTCACCTGCGATTAAGGAAATTTCGCCAAATGCAGTTGCTGTCTTGCCTCTAGCGGCTACCGAGCAACATGGAGATCACTTACCGATTATTACGGATACGGCTTTAGTAACGGAGGTTGCTCAGCGTTTGGAAAAGGCACTGCCCGAAAAAGTAGCTCTGCTCCCGACGCTCTGGGTTGGTAGCTCACACCATCACTTGGGGTTTCCTGGCACTATCAGCATTCAAAGTGAAACTTATGTTCGAGTTTTAAAAGATTTAATAGATAGTTTACTAAAAGCAGGTTTTAGGCGGGTTGTCTTACTCAATGGTCACGGTGGGAATGTCTTGCCTGCGTCGGAAGCTCTTTATCGTGTGGCTTTGGAACGTCCGGAAAATGATGCTCCGTGGGTGACTTGTGCGACTTATTGGAATGTTGCTTCGCGTGAACTGGCAGAGCAAAATTTTATGGAAACTCCAAAACTGACTCATGCCTGCGAATACGAGACATCTATGATGTTGGCATTACGCTTGGATTGGGTGAAAATGGAGTTGGCGAAGGGCAGCCGCGTAGAGAGATATTCTAAGTTTTACGATCCTCTCAGTTACACTCCTTCGCGAATAGCTGCCAGCGAGAGTTTTACACAGATGACAGCGAGCGGTGCTATGGGATCTCCCGAAAAAGCAACCGCTGAAAAAGGTGAGAAATTATTTAAAATCATTACTTCACCATTGATAGAGTTTGTTGATGAATTTTCTGAATGGAAATTTGAGCGTGATAAATAAATATAAGTAACCGCTTATTTTTTATAAATTTATGTTAGAAAATAAACCATTGGCTTTG
Source organism: Chthoniobacterales bacterium (assembly GCA_047971915.1). Taxonomy (GTDB): domain Bacteria; phylum Verrucomicrobiota; class Verrucomicrobiia; order Chthoniobacterales; family JBKEAD01; genus JBKEAD01. The sequence goes on along the minus strand of JBKEAD010000077.1, from coordinate 9,603 downwards.
ATTACGGGTGCCGCCGGGATTATTGCTCCAACGATTATTAAGCGCTTGCGAGATAAAGGTTGGCGTGTGGCGGCTACGGATTACAGTGCCGATACTTTTGATCTTTATGAAAAAGTTTTTGGAGGTCCGATTGAGGCCGAGGGTATTTTTTATAGTGATCTTTCTAAAGAAAATGCTTGCGAGAAATTGGTTCGAGAGGTTGAAGAAAAGTTAGGGCCACTTAGTGCTCTAATAAATAATGCAGCTCTTAATATAAGATCGAGTTTTAGAGATATTAAAGAAAGTAATCTAAGAAAACTTTTAGCCATTAATTTTGAGGCACCGATTTTATTGAGCCAAGCGGCATTACCTTCTCTAATTCAAAATAAAGGGCATATTATTAATGTTTCTAGTATTATGGTTTCTGAGGCCGTTGAGGGGAGCTTGCTTTATATTAGTTCAAAGGCGGCATTAGAGAAGGCTTCGAGGATAATGGCGCGAGAGCTTGTTAAAGAGGGCGTGCGCGTGAATACGATTCGCGTTGGCAGTGTCCCCGGATATGCTTTTTTACGCGACGTTCTTGAGCAACTTTCTCCTGAGCTTGCTAGGAAAATGGTGGCCGAAATTATGGCTGAAAGAATGCACTTAATTAGCGAGACTTTGGGAGAAAAAGCTGTGGGCACGCCCGATGATATTGCTAATACTTTATCTTACCTGCTCTCTCCTGAGAGCTCTCTCATTAATGGACAGACGATTGTTTTGAATAATGTTTATCTATTATCTGATATGAACGGTCTTATAAGTATTAATCTTCAAAATCTGATAGATGCTTGGTTGAAGAAAAATAATATTACCTTATGAAATTAAAACAAATTAATGCGTGGGTTGTTCAGGTGCCCCTACTTAAAGATTGGGCGACAAGCGAAGAGTTTGGACCTCACATGCCGAAGAAAAATTCGCGCACGTTACTTCAATTGATTGATGAAAGCGGTGCCGAGGGGTGGGGGGAGTCTGCCGGTAATGCATTAGCGCAGCTAGAGGGAATGGCTGAACGCCTATTCTCACTCGATCTGCGAGGAACCCGCTTATCCATGCTTGATTTGTGGGAAAAAGAAGAGCTCTACTGGTCTCGCCCCGCGGCTCCTTCGCCCTATGCTGCAAATGAAGCGAATTTGCGTCACCGCCTGCGTCATCCCCTGCAAAGTTTGTTAGAATGTGCATTGGTTGATCTGAATGCTCGACGTTCGGGACTGCCGATTAGCGACTTTTTTGGTGGACGCTGGCGCGATGCTATCACAACAGACTATTGGGCTGGAAGAGTAAGACCAGATCACGCTGCCGAATGCGCAAAACGCGGAAAAAGTCTCGGATTCAATGGAATCAAATTCAAAACAACCCTAGAAGATCCGAATGTCGAACGTCTAGAGGCAGTGAAAAAAGCCGTCGGAGTAGATTTTCATGTCACGCTTGATCCAAACGGACGTTTCTATCGCTTGGGCGATGCATGGAAGACAATTCAAGCATTGGATAAAGTCGGTAACCTCGGAATTTTAGAAGATCCTTTTCCGCGTTTTTATCTCACCGAATTTGCTGAGTTGAGGCAGCGGATTGACGCACGCTTGGTTCTGCATATCGATCCGGTGGAGAGCTTTTGGTCGGTTTTGGAGGCCAGAGCCGCGGGTGGTTTGAATTTGGACAGTCACACAATCGGGCCTTTCCAATGGCGCATTCTCGCCGGTGCTGCCGAGCAGGCAAATCTACCTATTTGGCACGGTAGCGGTTTGGATCTTGGAGTCGGAACGGCTTGGCAACTGCATCTAGCATCCACCGCGCCGAACTGTCAGTTGCCGGGAGACCAAGCTGGTCCTTGGCTGCGAGAACACAGCTTGGTGAATGAAGAGTTCGTTGTAAAAAATGGCTGCATTTCCGTGCCGACCGGTCCGGGCATTGGAGTGAGCGTGGATCGTGATGCGTTAGAACGCTACACCGCCGACTCTAAATCACTGAACCGTTAGAGCCTGTCTTTACACCGCCAAAAGCTGCAAAGCAGGCGTTTTTGTGAAGCACATCGACAGACGCAAAACCAACTTTTCTCAGCAAATCGAGTTGAAAAATAAGCGGACGAGGAGAGTCTTCTTCATTAATGTAGGAAAAAACTTTGTCGCGATAATCTTCACCACCTAGTTGCTTCAAATACTCTCCATATCGCTGCCACATTAGCTCTTGGATTTTCGGATTCTCATGAAAAACCAAGTCTGTAATCCAGACGGAGCCACCGGGTTTAAGTAGCCGAAAAATTTTTTCAAAAGCCTTTTCCCAATCCTCTTTTTCACGCAGGTGATGCAGGACAGCCGCCGCAAGAACGACATCGTAAGACGAATCTTGTAACCCGATCTCTCGAAAATCTCCGTGATAGCAGCAAACCTCACAGGTCGTTTTTCTTGAAATTCTCTCCCGTGCGCGTTCAAGCATCGGCAAACTCAAGTCGCACAAATCGCATGCGAAATCTCCGCTATAGCTTTCCAAAAGTTTGAGCGTATTATTTCCGGCTCCGCAGCCAATATCCAAAACTCGCGAAATATGTGGGACTGCCGCAATTGCCGCCTGCGTGATGAGTTCCATTGTCAGCGGTGCATCGACCGTGGCGGATTGCCCGGTTTCGAGATTTGAAAACCTTTCGACATCGTTATCGAAGCGTTTTTGAATTTCTTGAATGGTCGATTTTTTATGAAGCGGAGTCATGGTCCGAGTATCGGCCCCCATAGTCCGAAAGGAAGCATTTAGTAGAGATTCCGCATTGTTATTGTTCCGGTGATGCTTCATGGTGAACTGCTTCAAAATTATGACATCGACAGAGACATCCAGTTCAGAGGCAAAGCCAGCCACTCTCGCAAATGCGTCGGGCCGCCTTGAAAACAAGCGCGTTCTCCGAATCGAACGCCTCACACCTCCGACTCAGATAAAGGAAAAACTACCGGCAAACGAAAGCCAGTGCGACCGCATTGCCGAGCATCGGCAAATCGCAAGAGACATTATCGCAGGTAAAGACAAACGCCTTCTCGTCGTCGTTGGCCCATGCTCAATCCACGATACCGGAGCAGCTTTGGAAAACGCTGACAGCTTGGTAAAAGTCGCCAACGGGGAAAAATACAAAGCCCACATCATCAAGCGCGATTATTTAGAAAAACCACGCACAACAGTCGGTTGGAAAGGTCTCATAAACGATCCACACATGGACGAATCCTACGAAATGGCCGAAGGAATTGCCATTGCTCGCAAACTTCTCCTAGACATCGTAGAGCTAGGTTTGCCCACCGCAACCGAGTTTTTGGACCCGATTATTCCGCAATACATCGCCGACCTTATCAGTTGGGCCGCCATTGGAGCACGAACTACCGAGTCTCAAACCCATCGCGAAATGGCCAGTGGATTGTCCATGCCGGTCGGTTTTAAAAATGGAACGGACGGAAGCGTGCAGACCGCGATGGACGCCCTACTCTCCTCACAATCCCCGCACAGTTTTCTCGGAATCGATCAAAGCGGCTACACAAGCATCGTAAAAACAAAGGGCAATCCCGATGCGCATATCGTTCTGCGCGGCGGACGCAATGGCCCGAACTACGAGCCGAAACAGATTGCTGAAATTCTAGAGCAAGTTCAAAAAAACGGCATCCCCTCATCGCTCGTCGTAGATTGCAGTCACGCAAATTCAAATAAAGACCACAACCGCCAAAGTATCGTCTGGGAAAGTATTCTAAAACAGCGAGCCGACGGACAAAACGCAATCGTCGGTGCCATGTTGGAAAGCAATATCCACGCAGGCAAGCAAGCCGTTGCCAAAAATCGCGAAGGCTTAGAATACGGTATTTCAGTAACAGACGCCTGCATCGACTGGGAGACGACAGAAAAACTTCTCCGCAGTATCTGATCCATCCATTATGACGATTGGCCAACAAAAATTTCTGGCCATAGACTTCGAGTCGGCACGCACACGGCGCACTGGTGGTGGCGATTTGCCCATACAAATTGCTCTCATCGCATCCGAAAATTTAGAGCTACAAATAGACTCCGGCAAAAGTTTTTTCCTGAGTCCTCCCGAGCCCGTCGCGTTGACTCGTGCGGATGTCCACGGCATCACTCAAGAAAACTTACGAGACGCTCCGAGCCTTATCGAACTCTGGCCGGAGCTTGCGACTGATTTACAGGGCAGCCCACTCATCGCACACGGTGCCGGAACCGAGCGCCGCTTTCTTCGCGTTTTTCCTTTTGCGCAAATCGGCCCCTGGATCGACACCCTCTTTCTTTCAAAAAAAATTTACCCGGACTTGGAATCGTATGCTTTGGGAGACCTTATTTGCACATTGGGAATCGAGGGGAAATTACGCTCCTACTTCCCCCACGGTCGCTGGCACGAAGCACTTTTCGACTCAGCGGCCTGCCTACTACTTTTTCATCACCTAGTGAAAAACGGCGACTTGCAGGACAAACCACTCTCTTGGCTGATACCGTCAGCGGGGTGAAGGAAGGTTTCTAAAAGAGCAAAGAGAAGAGCCAATAAATGAGCGCGCCTGTAAGAAAAGCGATGAGGCAACCGCTACCAGAACTCTGCTTTGGCAAATGCTTTTCTACATATTCCTCTGCCAATTCCTGACTGAAAACATCTTGCTCTATTTTGATGTCTTCGATGAGGGCAGATGCCTGCCAACATCCGAGTTCGGCGAGTTGTGCTTCATCTATATTTTTAACAAGGGAACGAATATACTGAAGTTGCTTAAAATCATAGCCACATTTTTTAGCCCGGTAGGGTCGTTTTGATAAAACGACCGCGAGTTGTCGGCAGCACATCACACTCCTCGGTTCTTTTTATCGAAACGACCCTACTGCGGAAAGCTACGTGGACTGATTTGTATTCAGCTTTTGCAGCGTGGGCATGAATTTAAGGCCGCTTGGGGTGGTGGCTAGGCCGCCTTGTGAGGTTTCTTTAAAAATACGCGGCATTTTTTGCCCGACGTCGCGGAGGGCACCGACGACCTCGTCGAAGGGAACAATACTTTTTACTCCGCTCAAAGAAATCGTGCTGGCTCCGAAGGCGTGGATTCCGAAGAGGCCATTTCGCATCATGCAGGGAGCCTCGACATAGCCGCCGATGGGATCGCAGATGAGGCCAAGGGTATTTTGCAAAGCGAGTGCAGCCGCGTTTACGCTCTGCTCGGGTGTGCCTCCATCAAGTTCGCAAAGCGCGGCGGCGGCCATGCAGGCGGCACTTCCGACTTCGGCTTGGCAGCCGCCTTGGGCACCGGAAAAGCTGGCTCCGTAGCCGATCACGCGCCCGATGCCGGCTGCGGTGAAGAGAGCCTTAGCGGTTTCCGAATCGCTCGCTTCGCGTTGCTCTTGCCAAGTCAGCAGGCAGGCCGGGCAGATCCCCGCACTGCCGGCGGTGGGCGTGGCGACGATGCGCCCGAAGGCGGCATTGGTTTCGAGAACAGCGAGGGCGTAGGCGATGGAACGTTCGAAAACTTCGCCGAGTGGACTGATTTTCTCACCTTTGCTATGTTCGAGAATGCGTTTGGAATCGCCGCCGGACAAGCCGCTGCGGCTACGCTCGGTGATGGCGAGTCCGCGCTGCACGGAGCTTTTCATGTTCACGTAGTAGTCGAGCATACGGGCTTCGATTTCTTCGCGGCTAAAGTCGCTTTGCTCGACTTCCGCACGAATTGTGAGTTCGGCAATCGTGATGGAATACTTTTCGCAGAGAGCTAGCAGCTCGCGGCTCGTTTGAAATTGGTAGTCCATTTTTTAAAAAAATTTAAAATCCCGGCAAAATCGGGAGGAGCGAGTGACGATGCACTGCGGGAATGCAAGATACTAATTCGAGCAGAGCTGCCGGAAAATGCCCGTCGATTTCGATGACCGTTAGCGCATCTTCGCCGCGTTCCTTGCGGCTGGTGTGGATGCTGGCGACGTTGATTTCCAGACAGGCGAGCACGGCGGTGATGCGTGCGAGGAAGCCGGGCGTGTCGCGGTGCCAGAGCAGCAGCGTTTCGAGTCCGCCGCGCAGCGAGACCTCGGAAGGGCCGATTTTTTGAATAAGGATAGACCCGCCGCCGACGGAAGCTCCGAGGATACTTTGCGTCTGATTTTCTTTTTGAAGCTCGATGACGACGCTGTTGGGATGGGCCTGCTCGCCGAGATCGATTTCTTCAAATTGAATTTTTAAGTTTTGATTTGCGGCCAGCTCGAAGGACGTTGGCAATGTTTCATCATCTGCGGCAAGTCCGAGCAGGCCGGCAACAAGTGCCTCGCGGGTGCCGTGTCCCTCTCCGGTTGCAAAAAAAGAACCGTGCAGCCGCAAGCGAGCCGACTCCGGCAACGCGCCGAAAATATGCCTTGCTGCCCAGCCAATGCGGCAGGCTCCGGCAGTGTGCGAACTGGAGGGGCCTACCATCACGGGGCCGATGATTTCAAAAGCGGAAAGTCCCATAAAGCATTTTTTAGGAGAGCCAACGGTCGAGATTTTCTTTTACAAAATCGTCATCCACAAGCTCGGGATAGGCGGCGCAGACGCGGTCCAGCTCTTCGGCTTGGCCGGGTGAGAGGACTTCGTTTGGATTCAGGCAGTAATTATTTGGCGTGAGACCTTGACGGCGCAGAACCTCTAAAATCCCGGGGATGCAGCCCTCGAAGCGGTTTGCGGAGTCGAAGAGCGCGGCGTTCATATCGGTGACGGCGGTTGCTGTTTCTAGCCACTTTGCGGAGATAACAGGTTTTTCGCGTTCGACTTTTATCGCTTCTAAAAGCTCGACAGATTTTTTTGTCCAGACGCCCCAGTGCCCGAGGAGACCGCCGACGATGTGGCGGGATGTTACTTCGCCTGCGTGCGAGAATTTCCAGTTGGTCAGGAGATCGACGACGATGGAGTCGTCGTTGCCGGTGGAGAGGGCGATGTCGTCGCGTCCGGCTTCGATGATTGCGCGGACGACGTCGATTGTTTGGTAGCGGTTGAAAGGTGCGATTTTTACAGCGAGCACATTTGGAATCTCTGCAAATTTTCGCCAAAATTCAAAGGGCAGCACACGTCCACCAACAGCGGGTTGCAAATAAAAGCCGATGATCGGAATGACGGATGCGACTTCGCGGCAATGCGCTAAAAGCTCATCGAGAGAGGCATCGCGAAGGGCGGCCAAGCTGAGCAGGCTTGCGTGGTAGCCCGTGTTTTTTGCAAACTCAGCTTCTTGCAGAGCTTGTGGGGTCGCTCCGCAGATGCCGGAAATTTTAATGAAAGGACGGGGATTTTTTGCGAGTTCTTCGTCGAGAGTTCGGGAGGCGAGTTCTAGCACGGGTTTGAAAAGACCGTGCTGCGGCTCGCGAATTTCGAATTGCGTGGAGTGGACGCCGACGGCCAGACCACCGACTCCGGCATCGAAGTAATAGCGGGTGATGGCTTTCTGGTGTTTTTCGCTGAGTTTGCGTTCGGCATTCAATGCGAGCGGCTGAGCGGGAATGGCGAGTCCTTTAAAAAGTAAAGAGTGAAGTTCTTGGTTTGTCATGGTGTGCGAATTTTTTTGTCGGATTAAAATTTGCCGTCGCGTGTTTCGAAGTGGGTTGGTTTTCCGAGCGTTTTACCGCCTTGCAAAACCCAGGCAGCGACCCACTCGATCATGTTGTCGAGGGCGACTTCGGGATAGCCGAATCGGCGGAAAGAATCGCCGGCATTGCCGAGCCAGACTTTGTCTGCTTCTTCGCCAGTAATTTGGACTTCTTTGTCAAAAAGTGCGGCGAAGCGATGGGCGAGCTCACGAACCGAAACGGTCTCAGGGCCGGTTACATTAAAGGGACGTGCTGGAGAGTCGGCGACTTCGAGCGACTGAATGGCGCGGGCGTTTGCATCGCCCTGCCAGATGAGGTTTACGTGTCCCATCGTTACATCCACGGGTTTACCCGCATAGACTTTGCTGGCGATGTCAAGCAGGACGCCGTAGCGGAAATCTATCGCGTAGTTCAGGCGGAAGAGGCAGACTGGTGTTTTGTTGGCTTTTGAAAAATAGGAATAGATCTGCTCGCGTCCGAGGCAGGAGTTCGCGTAGTCGCCGGGAGGGTCGGTCGGCGCGTCTTCGCGGCTGCCGCCGAAAATTACTTTTGCGTAGGAGTAAACGCAGCCTGTCGAAAAAACGACATGACGTGAATCGGGGTAGCGTTTTGCGACGTTTGCGGGGACGAGTGTGTTCATTGCCCAGGTGAGTTCGGGACCGGAGGAGGTGCCGAATTTTTGCCCTGCCATGAAAATGATGTTTTTGACTTCGGGTAGTTTTGCGACTTCGGATTCTTTCATCAGATCGCAGGCGATGGTTTCGATTCCGTTTTTTTCGAGCAGCTCGCGAGAAGCGGGCGAGGAGAAGCGCGAGACGCCAAAGACCTTGTGCTTACGCCCCGAGGCGGCTTGGGCTTTTGCAGCCATCAGGGCGAGTGTTGGCCCCATTTTCCCGCCGACGCCGGCAATGAAAATATCGCCAGCGAGTTTCTTTACGGTTTCAATCACTCCAGCCGTGGGGCGGGAGAGGAAGTCATCGCACTCTTCGGGAGTGCACGGTAATTTTAATGTAGTTTTCATCATAAAGTTGTAATCGAAAAAGTTTAAAAAGTGAAAAGTAACCGATTAGTTACAAAAAAACGAACTTCTGCCAAACAAAAAAAAATCAGCGGTGGGCGACGCCCGTCCGGGGAGACGCGGCGAGAGCTGCTAGCGGTGGCGTTGGAGATGTTTTCGCAGCATGGTTTCGAGGGGGTGAGTGTGGATGAGCTGGTGCAGCGGGCGCATACGACAAAGCGGATGGTCTATCATTATTTCGGATCGAAGCTGGGATTGTATCGCGAGGCACTGGAGGAGGTTTATCGAAAATTGACGGAGGTGGAGGTGGATATTTTTCGAGAGGAGCCGCCGATGAGTGTGGCGATCGAAGAACTCTTGCGGGCATATTTTTACTTCCTACAAGAGAATACGGATTTGATCCGAATCTTGCTTTGGGAAAATTTGCAGGGCGGGAAAAATCTGCCGTCGATTGATAAAAAAATAACGAAGGCACCGGTTCTGGAAGCGTTGGAGCGTGCGATTCGACGTGGTCAAAAACAAGGAGAAATTCGGCGAGACATAGACAGCCAGCACCTACTAATCCACCTCATCGGCCTGTGCCTAGTCTATTTTTCAAATCGCCATACCTTGTCGCTGAGCGTGGGGGTGGATTTGCATGAAGAAGCGAATTTGGAAAAAGGAATCGAGCAAGCGATTCGCTTGGCGCAGCATGGTTTTTTAAAATCTAAATAAGCGATTTTAAAAATCGGCAGATTTTTTTTCTTTAGAGATATTTATTCCCCTTGGGTTCAATACCCCGAAGCTTGCTCTTGAACCCCCTTAGTATTCGGTTTAAAAATTTTTATAATCATTATTACATATTCATAATAAGTTATTTACGACTCATTATTTGAGCCTTTTAAAAACGTTTTCACCCCTCGTAACGGCCCCGTATTTTCATGAACTATTTTTAACCTTGTGACTTTTTTTGATCACGAGTGTCGGTTTGGTCGGTGTTCTGCCGCAGGCATTCAACCAATCACATCTTTCCTCAAATC
>JBKEAD010000015.1:0-9737 GCA_047971915.1 Chthoniobacterales bacterium | reverse complement strand
ATCGGATCGTTGCCGCGAATGTGGCGATGTATCTCTGCGATGTGCGCGACGAGGGCCTCTGCTTCCTCTTGCGTTCCGAAAACCAGCGTGTAAACGGCCTCCAAAGTTCGTTCGAGCCGCCCTGTGGGATCCGTCTTGAAACTGCTGTGATGGGTCACCGCAACCGCAACTTCTGGATGGGCTGCCTGCAATACCGCAGCCATTGGCCCACCCAGTAAGATTACCAATTCAGAAGTGACCTTCCAAAGCGAAGAATTCGGACTGAAGCGATGTGTAGGGAGCGGCAAAGATTTTCTTAGCTTGGCTCGTTGATTACCGGATTTGTGAGGCGACCGATTTTTTCGATTTCGATGGTCACTTCATCACCGGCTTTCAACCAGAGCGGAGGTTTGGCAGCCATTCCGACGCCTTGCGGAGTTCCTGTCAAAATAACCGTGCCCGGTAGCAGAGTCGTGCTTCCGCTGAGAAATTCGATGAGCGCGGGAACGTCGAAGATCATGTCATCCGTATTCCAGTCTTGCACGGTTTTGCCGTTGAGGACGGTTTTTATTTTTAATTTATTCGGGTCCGTGATTTCGTCGGTCGTGGTGATGCACGGCCCGAGTGGAGCAAAGGTATCGAAAAATTTTCCACGGCACCACTGGCCACCGCCTTTTGCAATTTGCCAGTCGCGGGCACTCACATCGTTGGCGCAAGTATAGCCGAGAACGTAGTCGAGAGCGTTTTCGCGGGAGACGTTTTTGCATGCTTTGCCGATGACGACGGCGAGTTCGCACTCGTAGTCCACCTCGTCGCTTGCCATGTGCGTTGGGATCTCGATTGGGTCGCCCGGATTTTGGAGCGAGTTGATTCCTTTGACGAAAAGAACCGGGATTTTTGGTGGCTTGAGACCGGATTCTTCGGCGTGAAAGCGGTAGTTTAGCCCGATGCAAAGAATCGACGTGGGGAGGAGGGGAGCCAGTAGTTTTTTGACATCGGCTGTCTCGTCGGTTGGACGAAGTTCACCGTATAGTTCTCCCTCCAGCCGAAAGCGAGCACCGCCCTCGCGCTCCTCGCCGTAGTGAATATTTCCTTGTGAATCCTGATAACGAATAATTTTCATAAAATAAAAAAAGGGTAAAAAGTTTGAGTTAAAGTCCGGCGGTCCAGCCACAGTCGATGGAAAGTGCCGAACCAGTAATCATGAACGACTCATCTGCTGCGAGAAATAAAGCCGTCGCAGCGATTTCCTCGGGCTGAATCATGCGTCCAAATAGTTGGGTAGATGCCATTTCTTTGTAGGCTTTTTCCGGGTCGGGATACTCGGCAAGACGCGCTTTGACAAAAGGTGTCTCCACGCGGCCCGGGCAGATGCAGTTTGCGCGGATGTTTGCATCGGCGTGATCCAGAGCCAGTGCCTTTGTCATGCCGACGACAGCGAATTTTGTCGCGACATAAGCAAAGCGATCCCGGATTCCGACGAGTCCGCCGACGGAAGCGAGGTTTATAATATTTCCAGATTTTCGCTCCAGCATTCCGGGTAGAAAAGCCTGTGTTACATTGAAAACACCACGCACATTCACCGCATACATGCGATCCATGTCGGCACCGCTCGTTTCCAAAATCGTCCCCACAGCACCCACACCCGCATTATTTACTAAAATATCCGGCGTGAATTCCGCAGCAACGGCCTTGCACTGCTCCTCATTGGTCACATCGAAAGCCAGAGACGAGGCCCGACCATTCGCTTCACGAATCGAAGCCGCCACGTTTTCGGCATTTTCGATATTCAAATCCGCCACCCGCACGTCGGCACCCGCCGAGGCAAAACAGCGTGCGATGGACTCGCCGATGCCCGAGGCAGCCCCCGTGACGAAGGCCGTCTTTCCTGTGAGCTGAATTTTACAAGTTGGCTGCGCCATGTGTTTTTTTAGGAAGCCTCCGGCAAAAGCACGACCGCATCGATTTCGACATCGATATTCAAAAGCTGGCAACCAATCGTCGTGCGGGTCGGCATTTTATCTCCATAAAATTTCTCAAAAACCTGAGTCATCGCTTCAAAATTTTTTTCCGTAAGCTGCTGCAAATACACGCGGCAACTCACGACATTCTCACGAGAAGCACCCGCAGCCTTAATGATTCTATCCACATTGGCAAGGGTTAGTTCCGTCTGCTCGGCGACCGAACCACAAACAAATTTACCCTGCTCAGGATCAAAAGGCCCCTGACCGGAAATGAAAAGATAACGCCCCTCAGCAGCGATTCCGAGAGAGTAAGGACCGCCCGGCGACAGCCCGGGAACATCAGTGATACGTTCGAGTTTCATAGAGCGACTAGTTTGCCAGCCGCTCCCTTTTGAATCCATTATAAAAAAACGCTGCCACCATTTTATTTCTAAATTTTACAAAAAAATGAACCGCATCACGGATAAAATTTAAGCACCGAGTAAAAGCATTCAGCAAGCAGCCCATACCTATACCTTTCGAAAGATGGAAGTTCGTGTGCATACAGAGAAAGGGAGTCATTAAAAAGGTAGGGTCGTTTTGACAAAACGACCGCTGGGATTCTGCTCCGCTATACGCCTAGACCTTTCATCGAAAAAAACTACCGACAGAAGTTTCTTGTATCCTTTTAAAAAATCTGCACAACCTGAACTCGTGAGTTGGCATCTGATAGCTACAAAACGTAGTTCCAAACGTAGTTCCCGATCGATTCGGTTTGCGGCGTCTGTGGTCGTCTTCGTGACTCTATTTGCCTGCTTCCTAGCCAGCGATCATTGTCTGGTAGCGGCATTTTCTGCGACCGAGTGCTGTGAGCATGAGGGACCTGCAAGCAAGCAGCCCGCAAATCCCCTAGGCTCCAAAATGCTCTGCTGCGATATTGTGCAAGGTGTTCCAGGGGCGGTGGCCAAAGCACCGATTACCGACTTCACTTTTTTAAAAACAATCTGCTTCTCGGAAATTAGCGATTTGCCTTTGGAGCCGGTCGATACGGAGAATCTTGTAAATTTCACCTCTGGCGAATCGCCGCCGCCTGGCGCGAGTTTTGCCCTTTTATTTTCTTCGCGCGATCTTCTCGCGCACGCGCCTCCCATTCTCGCTGCCTAATTTTTTTGCCGGCAGGGGTTAGCTAATTTTTGCACCCGAAGTCTTGGTGTGCTTGGCCGTGATTGCCTGTCGGCGTGCAGGTCGTTTTTTTTACGCCTGTAATTGTGTTCGTGCACATCCGTGCGCTCAAATTCGAGTCATTCAGACGTTACGCTTATGTTTTCAAAATTACTTTTTTTAAAAAATTATCTCGCTGCTTTATTAGCGAGTTTTCTAAATCTTTACGCCGTTTCTGCCCTCGCCTCTTCAGGTGAGAACGCTCTCGCCGACACGTTTTTGCAGGAGATTTTAGAAAAAAATCCCCAAGTGCAATCCGCTAAAATGCGTTGGCAATCCCTTGCCTACCAGCCGCAAGTTGCCGCAGCACTTCCCGATCCGCAGTTTAATTACAGCGTCTTTTTTCGCGGCGTGCAAACCCGCACGGGAGTCATGCGAAACCGTTTCAGCGTCTCGCAAAAAATCCCTTTCCCCGCCAAACTCGGCGAACGCAAATCCTATGCGACCTACGAATCCTATGTGGCTTATTGGGAATACCGCGCCGCACTTCGAGATGCTTTTTCCGATGGTCGTATTTTGCTGGCCGACTTGTATCGCATCGACGCTTCGCTCGGCGTGCTTCGCGACCAAGAAATTCTCCTACGGCAAACCGAAACTTCCACCGAAGCTCTCATCGAGGCAAACCGCGCCTCTATCTCAAACGCCCTTCGCACGCGCCTTGCAGCCGAAGAAATTCTCACACAGGTAGCTCGTCTCGAAGCCAAGCGAATCGGCATTCTCGCCCGCATGTCGGCTCTACGCGGCGACGCCCAAACCGGCCCGGCTTTCCCGCGCTACACAAATCCGCTCTTCCCAAAGCTCTCTCCCCTCATCGATCTCTTGCGCGACTCGATGGGCCTCAACCAAGATCTCGAAATCGCCCGCTCAGAAATTCGTCGTGAACAAAGCGGGGAGCGCCTAGCCTCACTGGAATACTTCCCAGACATCACCCTCGGCGTCGAATACACACAGCTTGAAAGCTACTCCGGCTCGCGCAGCAGTCCCGATCCTATCGCCGGCACCATCTCCGTAAACCTCCCGATTTGGTGGGACAAAATTGATGCTCAAAAAAAATCCGCAAAAGCAAAACGTGCCTCCGCCGAAGCTCGCGAAGCGCAATTGACCGCCAACGTCAGCGCACAAGTGCAAGCCGCCTACGCCATGGCGGACACGATGAAAAAAGAGCGCAAACGCTACGCGGAAAAAATCCTCCCCGACGCACGCAATGCTTATGAATCCGGAGTCGCGTCCTACAGTGTCGGAGACGCTTCGCTCACCGACCTGCTCGATGTCCAGCAAGCCTATCTCGCCGCCGAACTCGGTTTGATCAACCGCAACGCCGACTATCTCCGAGCAATCGCCGACCTCGAACGTGCCATCGGCGAACCCATCTCCAACCATCTTTCTCTCAAGCCCACACCCGAATCTAATTTCTAATGAAAAATACAACTTCCTCAAATACTACCATGCAGCAGCCACCTCGCTTTACGTTTCTACGTCTAGCACTGATCCTTGCCGCAATCTTTTTCGCCGCTTACGGATTTTGGTTTTTTACTAAAGAAAAAACAACCGCCGCTCCTGCAAAGAGTGATGAAAAAACGCAATACTGGATTTCTGGAATGCACCCTTGGATCATCATGCCCGAGCCCGGGAAGTGTCCGATTTGTGGAATGGATTTGGTGCCGCTCGATCCAAATAAATTTCGTAGCGAGATTTCCATAAACCCAAGCATCGTTCAAAATATCGGCGTCCAGACAAGTCCCGTCCTCGAAGCTCCACTTGTAAAAACGACCCGCACCGTCGGAATCGTGAGCTACGACGAAGAAGGCGTTCGCGACATCAATACAAAATTCTCAGGCTGGATCGAGAGCATCTCCGTCGATACCCTCGGCGCACCCGTGCAGGCCGGAGATGTCCTTTTCTCCATCTATTCGCCGGAGTTGTATTCTGCTCAGGAAGATTATCTCATCGCACGAAAAGGTGGAAACAAAGCCCTCATCGAAGCCTCGCGCAAACGCCTCGAATACTTCGACATCTCGCCAAAACAAATTCAGGAATTAGTCGCCCGTGGCAAACCGCTGAAAAGCCTCCCCATACTCAGCCCCTTCAACGGCGTCGTAACCGCCAAACACGCCACCGAGGGAATGCGTGTCGATCCCGGAATGCAAACTTATCGCATCGCCGACATCTCCAAAGTCTGGGTCATTGCCACGGTTTATGAGTATCAACTCCCCTATTTTCAAGAGGGGCAAACCGCTATAATGACTCTTTCCTACGTCGCCGGCCAGACCTTTACCGGACACATCAGCTACATCTACCCTTATCTCGATTCGCGAACTCGGGAGGCGCAAGTGCGGATCGAGTTCGATAATTCTGCCGGCATCCTGAAGCCGGGCATGTTTGCAAACGTCGAGCTTCAAAACCGCCTAGCTGCCACCGCCACGCTGGCACCGCGCTCCGCCGTCATCGATACCGGCGTTCGCAAAGTCGCCTTTGTCAGCCTCGGAAAAGGAAAATTCTCACCCCGTGAAGTCGAGACCGGAATCACCACCGACGCTGGGCAAGTGCAAATCCTGAACGGCTTATCGCCCGGCGAAAACGTCGTAACCTCCGGCCAATTTCTCTTGGACAGCGAGGCAAATATGCGCGAAGCCATCGCCAAAATGGCTGAGGAAAACGCAGTGCCTCCGACGGAAAAAATATCGGCAAATCCGCCGCATATCAATTCTCCACCGACTCAAACCGTACTCTCCGACTCCGAGAATAGAGAGCTCTCTGTTGCCCTTGCGGCATATTTTCAAATTCAAAATACACTGGCCGCGGACAAGCTGACATCCCTTTCAGAAAACTCACGACGGCTGACCGATGCATTGGAAAAAATAAATGCGGCACCGGTTCTCAAAGCCTCCATCAAGGCTTCGCAGCAACTCACCGCAGCAAAAGACATCGCCGCTGCCCGCCTGATCTTCGGAAAACTCAGCCTCTCCCTGCTGGATTTCGTGAAAGCAGTCGGCGTGCCCGCAGAACTTCCAAATACCATTTGGGCCGTTCATTGTCCCATGGCACTAGAGGACCAGGGCGGAGCCACTTGGCTGCAACGCGAGGGCGACATCCGAAACCCCTACATGGGTGACCGTATGCTCGAATGCTACGACGAAAAATCTCCGCTTCCCGCAAATCACTCTCACGCCACCTCCACCCCGTCTGCCTCCAAATGATCGCTCGTCTTATTTCCTGGTGTATTCAAAATCGCGTAATGGTGCTCCTGATGTGCGCCGTCCTAGTCGTCGTCGGCACATACTCCGCACGGAATATAAGTGTGGATGCGATTCCCGACATTTCCGACGTGCAGGTCATCATCCGCAGCGACTATTCTGGACAAGCCCCGCGCATCATCGAGGATCAGGTCACCTATCCGCTCACGACTGCGATGCTGTCGGTTCCCCACGCCAAAGCCGTGCGCGGCTACAGCCTTTTCGGGACGAGTTTCGTCTATGTGATTTTCGAAGACGGAACCGACATGTATTGGGCGCGAAGCCGCGTGCTTGAGCAGCTAAACTCCGTGCAATCCCGTCTTCCGGATAAAGTAACCCCGCAACTCGGCCCCGACGCCACGGGGGTGGGGTGGGTTTACGAATACGTTTTGCTCACCGGGCCGTATTGCAAAAAACACCCCGGAGGACTGTGGCACGAAGTCGCGAGCGACACGTATTACGCCAAGCCCGAAGACGCGCCGAAAGATCTTCGTGGGCAGCTTACGCTTCAGCGAATTTTTCCCGACCGCACGAGTTGCCCGCTGGACGGCTCGCCGCTTGAGCAACCCGCGGTGGACCTTGCCGGATTGCGTAGTTTGCAAGACTGGTATTTGCGCTATGAACTCGCGGCGGTGCCCGGAGTCAGCGAAGTCGCCTCAGCGGGCGGTTTTGTAAAGCAATATCAGGTCGTCGTCGATCCGGTAAAATTGCAGGCTTACAAAATCGGACTTCCCAAGCTGCGCGAAGCCATTCGACGCTCCAATATTGACGTCGGCGGGCGCACCATCGAGCAAAGCGAAACCGAATACATGGTTCGCGGCATCGGCTATCTCGGCTCCATCACGCCCGAAGAGCGCATTGCGGCGCAAAAAGAAGGTCTGCGAATCGAGGACTATCGCACAAAAAAAACGCTCCGCGATTTGGAAAAAATCGCTCTGGACGTAAACGAAAACGGCACCCCGATTTATCTCTCCGATGTGGCTGAGGTGCGTGTCGGCCCGGACATTCGGCGCGGAATCACCGAGTGGAATGGTGAGGGCGAGACGGTCACCGGCATCATCGTCATGCGCTTTGGCGAAAATGCAAAAGCTACGATTGATAAAGTCAAGAAACGTCTTGGCGAACTCACCGGTGGCTTGCCGCCAGGCGTGGACATCGCCATCGCTTACGATAGATCCGACCTCATCGAACGCGCCCTCGACACGCTGCGCGGCACACTCACGGAAGAAATTCTCATTGTTTCGTTGATCTGTCTGCTTTTTCTCCTTCACGTGCGCAGCGCGTTAGTTGCCGCATGCGTGCTGCCTCTCGGCGTGCTGGCGACTCTCAGCATCATGTATCTTCTCGGCATAAATGCGAACATCATGTCGCTCGGAGGCATCGCAATCTCCATCGGGGTCATGGTGGATAGCTCGATCATCATGGTAGAAAATGCACGCCAACGCCTCGAGCAGGAGCGTCGCCGCGCCGCCTCGGGGGGGGCGATTCGCACACAGACAGAAATCATCACCGAAGCCGCAAAAGAAGTCGGGCCGAGTTTATTTTTTGCGCTGCTGGTCATTGTCGTCAGCTTTCTACCCATCTTCGTTCTCAATGCAGAATCAGGTCGTCTTTTCAAACCTCTGGCTCTTACGAAAACAATCGCAATGGCTTCGGCTGCCCTGCTAGCCGTCACGGCAATACCTGTTTTTATGAGCTTTCTCGTCCGTGATAGTCGGCAGGCCAAGAGCTTCGCTTTTTTCCGATGGAGAACTCCCGATGAAGAAAAAAACCCGCTCAACCGCCTCCTCAAAGCAATCTACAATCCCGTTTTTTCGTTGGTGATGCGTTTCAAGTGGCTGACCTTGCTGCTAGCACTGCTCCTGCTCCTTTCGACTTGGATTCCCTACAGTCGCCTTGGCAGCGAATTTATGCCGCCACTCGACGAGGGCGATCTTTTGTATATGCCGACGACGGATCCCGGCATCGGCATTGGCAAAGTGCGCGACCTTTTGCAGCAGACCGACCGCATTATCAAACAATTCCCGGAGGTGCAATCCGTCCTCGGCAAAGCGGGCCGTGCCGAGTCCGCGACCGATCCCGCCCCGATCTCCATGTTGGAAACAACCATCCAACTTTACCGCGATAAGTCGAAGTGGCGCCGCGTGCGCATTCCGAGATTTTATGATGATTTCCCCGCATTTTTAAGGTGGTTGCCGAATAAAATCTTACCGCAAACGCGCCCTATCACGATGGATGAAATCGTCTATGGCTACGACATCACCGACGGGGTGGACAACAAGGGACAGCCGCGCAAACTTCACGTTCCGGGCATGAATGACGCCCTACAAATTCCTGGTTTGACGAATGCGTGGACGATGCCGATCCGCACCCGTATCGACATGCTCGCAACGGGCATTCGCACGCCAGTAGGTATCAAATTCATGGGCAGCGACCTCAAAACCCTAGCGCAACTTTCCGCTGAAACGGCAAATCTTTTAAAAAGCGACCCGCTCACGGCGCACTACACGCTGAGTGCCTTTCCCGAAAAAAGTGTGGGCGGAAATTATTTTGACATCCAAATCGACCGCGAGGCCATTGCGCGATACGGGCTCTTGGTCGCGGACGTGCAGGACGTCATCACGACCGCTCTCGGTGGGTTAAATATCACCTTCACTGTCGAGGGGTTGGAGCGTTACCCCGTGAACTTGCGTTACTCTGCCGAGCTTCGCGACAGCATCGAGGCAATTCGACAGACCTTGGTTTTGACTCCCGACGGCTCGCAAATCCCCCTCGCGCAGCTTGCCACGATTCAGATTCATAAAGGACCGCCCGTAATCAAAAGTGAAAATGCGCGTGTCACAAGCTGGGTCTATGTCGATATAAAAGACATCGATATCGGCAGCTACGTGGAGCGGGCGCAGCGCGTGATCGCACGGGATATTACGCTGCCGCCGGGCACGAGCGTCGTCTGGTCCGGGCAATACGAATACATGCAGACAGCGGCCAAACGCCTCGCGCTAGCAATCCCGCTGGCACTCGTCGCAATCGTTGTTTTGCTTTATTTTTCGACGCGAAGCTGGGTGCGGGTTTTTATTATTTTACTGGCCGTTCCCTTTTCGCTGATCGGGGCGATTTGGTTCTTGTATTGGATGGATTACGACCTTTCGCTGGCCGTGTGGGTGGGCCTTATCGCGCTGGCGGGACTGGACGCGGAGACCGGAGCCGTCATGCTGCTTTACCTTGACAAAAGCTACGAACGTTTTGCATCCGAAGGAAAAATGCGCAATGCGAGCGATCTCTGGCGAGCGGTTCACGACGGAGCCGTGCAGCGCATTCGCCCGAAGACGATGACCGTCTTTTCGACCTTCGCCGGCTTATT
>JBKEAD010000257.1:0-3556 GCA_047971915.1 Chthoniobacterales bacterium | reverse complement strand
GTGCTTTTTTGGCAGCCAGTTTCAGATCGGCGAGCAAGCTGCATACATCGGCTTCTGTAGTTTGCCAAGAGCACATGAACCGCGCTCCACCACCGATAAAATGGTAGTATTTCCAACCTTGATTCTGTAGGTAAGCATTGATGGCCTGAGGTAGTTTCAGGAAGACCGAGTTTGCTTGAACGGGATACAGGACTTCCACACCCGGTAGTTTGGCCGCTCCGTCCGCGAGCCGCCGGGCGCAGCAGATTGCATTGCGCGCATACTTTTCGTAAATCGAGGCTCCAAGCCAATCCTTCCACGGTGCGGAGAGATAGCGCATTTTCGAAGCGAGCTGGCCGGACTGCTTGCAGCGGTAGTCGAATTCTCGGGCAAGGTTTTTATCGAAAAATACGACGGCTTCCGAAAATCCTAGTCCCGCTTTGGTTCCGCCGAAGCAAAGTACATCAACACCAGCCTCCCAGGTCAATTCCCTGGGTCTCACCCCGAGAAATACGAGCGAATTGAAAAAACGGGCACCGTCCATGTGGATCTTCAGCCTGTGGCGTACCGCGAGGCTGGAGAGTTCACGCAGCTCGGCGAGTGAATAGCACGTTCCAAGTTCCGTAGGTTGCGACACGGAAATCGCGCGTGGGCGAGGATAGTGAATGTCTTGACGTTTGGTAACCAGAGCCTCCGTGCAGGCAGGGTTCAGCTTGCCGTTAGGGCCGGAACCCAGGAGCAGTTTCGTGCCATTGCTGAAAAACTCCGGCGCACCACACTCATCGGTTTCAACGTGCGCGGTTTCATGGGCGATGACGCTATGATAGGATTGGCACAGCGTGGCTAGCGCAAGGGAATTGGCCGCCGTGCCGTTAAAGACAAAGAATACCTCGCAGTCAGTCTCAAAAAACTCGCGGAATAATTTGCAGGCCCGGGCGGTGTGAATATCTGAGCCGTAGGAGGGTTCAAATTCGGCGTCGGCCGCCCGCAAAGCCTCCCAGGCTTCCGGACAGATACCCGCTGTGTTGTCGCTGGCGAAATGATAACGTAATGAGGAATGTGCCATGAATAATCGGAAGCTGTTTTTGCCGTGTCGCTCGTCTCACAGCGAACGCCTTATCTACGAAAGCCACGTTTGTTGATCGAAGAAAATTTTTTTACCTTGCATTTTGATGATTAAATCATCATTTTGCAAAACGTGACGCAAGGAGAAAAATTTGTGATGTGTACCCTTCTGAGGCTTTGACGAAAGCGTATAAACCGATGGCTAAATTCTTCGAAGTTCCGCCCGTTCCGCGTTTATTGGTTTTACAATGGCGCCGTAGGTATTTGAGAGAAAATGACTGTCAGCCAAGCGTTTCTCAGCCCTCTGGATTTAGTCTGACAGAGTTGCTGGTGACGCTGGGGATCATCGTCGTGCTGGCGGCTCTGCTTATCTCTGGCGTCAGTACACTAAAAAACCGTTCGAACGCTCTGCGATGTGTGAACAATCTGTCTCAAATTGGTCGTTTGGCGACGCTTTGGTCGAGCGATAACAATGGCACGATCCTGCCTCTTTATGTCAACAATGATGCGAGGACTGTTTGGGTCCGTCGTCTTCTTCCATATATGGAGGACAACTTGACGTATGAAAATGTGATCGAGCAGCCAGTCAAGCCGGGTATTTTTGTTTGTCCCGCAGCTTCATCACGGCTGTGATATGGACATAATTACAAAAATTTGGGCTGGGTAATGGGACCTGCAACCACATTTACCGTAAAATTCGCAGAGGTTGCAAAGCCTTCCAAGACCGTCTTTATCGTCGATGTCGCCAATGTGAACCTTAATCCCCCTACGTGGTCACTGGACGTCCGGGATCCCAGAGCGATGTCTTTCGGAATGAAAGATCATGTGGTGGATTTTCGCCATCCTGGGAAGCAGGCGAATGTTCTCTGGGTGGACGGTCATGTATCGGTCGAAAAAGAGAAACCGCTAATGGACTATCCCGCTATTCCGCCCGAAGAATACCTTTGGGATATTAACTAGGTCTATGGACACAAATACCACTATGTTTCAAAAAAAAAATGCTTCCAAAGTGGACATGATATACGACGATTTAGAATCTCGTATCCTAAATGGGGAGTGGGAAATTGGGAATCAAATTCCAACGGAGGCAGAGCTTGCCAAAAAATTCAATTGCAGCCGGGGAACCGTGAGCAAAGCGATTGCCCGCTTGATTCACGAAGGCTTTGTAAACAGCCGGACGAAGTCCGGTACCCGCGTTGCCAACAAAACTTCCAGTCGATCGAGGGAGAAAGTTCAACTCGACGCGGGGGCCTATATCTTTCCTGGTGAACAGCATGAAGCGGTTAGCCGCATTGGGCAGGGATTTCAGCGGGCCGCCTGTGAAGAAGGGAGAAGGGTCGTAACCGTTACGACAGGAGCGGACTTTCGAAAAGACGCGGAAATCATCGGACGATTGGATGAATTCGATGTGAAGGGCGCAGTGGTTTACCCAACGCTCTGGGCTCCTAGAGATCGGATATATTTTGAGCAGATGTTGCTCAAGTGTCGCTTCCCGGTCGTTTTGGTAGATATTTCGCTTCCCGGTTTCGGCGCACCTGCGGTGGTGATAGATGGGTACCACGCCGGCTATACGATAACTCGTCACCTCCTGGCGCAAGGTATCCGGAAAATCGGCTTTCTATCCAATGGAGCCTGGGTGCCATCGGTTCAGGCTCGCTACGGAGGCTATTGCTGGGCACTCGAGGAGGCCGGTATCGAAAGGAAACCACAATGGGCTTTTCTGGAGCAGGAACTCCATGCTGACTTTAGAAATCCGGTTGAGCGATCACATCCCTTTACGAGGCAATATTTCAAAACAGCCGGTAGTTTGGAAGGGGTGTTCTGCTGCGACGATTTTATTGCCCTCAGTTGTCTTGCCACAGCGAAGAAAATGGGACTGAGAGTACCGGAAGACCTTAAAGTGATAGGCTTCGGCGATTACGCCATTTCGGCGAAAAGCGGGCTTACGACCTATCGTGTACCCTATGAAGAGTTGGGCAGGAAAGCCTTTCATGTTTTGGCTGACCGCATGCTGGGACAAAAAGTTCCAGAAATGGATCAACTTCTCCGCGGCCATGTCGTTGTAAGAAAAAGTGCTTAGCAAGAAAATTTTCTCTCAGAAATTTCGCACGAAAGAATTTACGTTCTGGTTCCTGAAACGGATAAAGGCGATCCATTTGCCAAGGCGGTAAAAAGTTCGAACCCCAATTTCAGATGCAATTTTTAAGATGAATCAAATATTGAGAGAGACTTTTCGAAGGAGCAATCACATGCAGAGGCTCCTTCGCGGGAAAAGTGGTGAGTGGCTGTTTTTCCGTGAAAGCGGCCCGGTAAGCCGAGGCAGGATCGATTTGTATTTCGCTGATAGCAAAAGCGAGACGATAAGCGAGTTTTCTACTCGTACACTTGCAGGACCGAAAGGTCTTCTGGCTGAGAGCGGTGCGCAGGGCAGCGCGACATGGACTGGCGGAGGAGATTTAACGTTCGGGTTTGTGTCGCAAAACGAGCTTGTACTCAGTCTCGGCCGCCTCAG
>JBKEAD010000064.1:0-1835 GCA_047971915.1 Chthoniobacterales bacterium | reverse complement strand
TCTTTTTTATTTAAAATTTTTCTAGTGTATCCACTGGTCAAAACTAGGCTGACACTAAATCTCCAGCCTCTTCCGTTACCCAATCGTAGCCCTCTGCCTCCAGACGGAGAGCCAGATCTTTATCACCGCTGAGGACGATTTTTCCATCCACCATCACATGAACTTTGTCGGGAACGATATAGTTCAACAAGCGTTGATAGTGAGTGATGACTAGCATGCCGACCTTCGGTCCGCGCAACGCATTTACGCCTTCGGAAACAATTTTCAGCGCGTCGATATCGAGTCCACTATCCGTTTCGTCAAGCACCGCGTAAGAGGGTTCCACCATGGCCATTTGCAAGATCTGACAGCGTTTTTTTTCACCACCGGAGATGCCCTCATTCAAAGCACGCGAGGTAAATTTACGGTCGATTTTCAAAGCATCCATTTTCTCGTAAAGACGCTCGTAATATTCGACGGCCTCAAGCTCCTCACCCTCAGCCAAACGCGCACTCAACGCGGCTCGGATAAAATTTGCAATTGTCACACCGGGCACCTCCATTGGATATTGAAATGCTAGGAAAAGCCCTGCACGCGAACGCTCGTCGGGCTCCATTTCCATGATACTTTTCCCATCCAACAGCACGTCTCCCGAAGTAACTTCATACGAGGGATGCCCCGCCATCACCTTTGCAAGCGTGCTTTTACCCGATCCATTTTTACCCATGATCGCATGGACCTCGCCTTTTGGAACCTCGAGATTCAAGCCTTTGAGAATTTCTCGGTCCGGAATACAAGCGTGTAGATTATCAATTTTTAATGAGTTCATAAAAGTTTAGTTTTTTTGTGATTTAAATGGCGTGCAAGCGGCACAGCAGCCGCGCAAATTGAGTTCCTGCGAGCGCAAAGTAAAGCCTTTCGGCAACTTCGTGATGGATTGAAGGCTCTTTTCGCCCACGAGTTCGATGTCAAAAATCTGACCACACTCTTCACAAACAAAATGCGCATGCTCTTTCACATTCGGACAATAACGCGTCGGCTCGCGGTCCACATTTACCTGCCGAATCAACCCACAGTCATGCAGCGTCTCAAGACAATTATAAACAGTCGCCAACGAGATCGCTGGCATCTGATTTTTTACCCGCATAAAAATTTCCGTAGCCGTGGGATGGTCGCGCTTGGTCAACAAAGTATCAAAAACCGCCCGCCGCTGTGGAGTAAATCGAAACCCACTGTGGCTGATGCTCTTCTCATAGCGCTTTCTATCGTGTTGAGTTATCTTCATAACGCCCCCTTCAATAGGACTGCGCGTATTTGATACCCTATCTCAACTACTATCAAGAATTATTCTAAATAAAATTTAACCACCAGCCCCGAATAGCACTATTTCAAGCGAGTTATCGGGGAAGAAGCTTACACCTACAACGCCGGATAATCCGTGTAGCCCTCAGCCGTCGATCCATAAAAAGTCGCTGGATTCGGCGCATTCAGCTCCGCTCCCAGACGAAAACGCTTCGGCAAGTCAGGATTTGCAATAAAAAGCTGTCCAAACGCAACCGCATCCGCCACGCCATCGGCGATCACTTGATTCGCACTCGCAAAAGTGAACCCCTCATTCGCGATATAAACCCCACCAAAACTTTTCTTCAACTCCACTCCCAACGCATCATCACCCTGATGCTCACGAGCGCAGATAAAAGCAATCTTTCGCTCGCCCAAGCCCCGCGCCATATAGTTAAAAAGAGCCGCCGGATCCGAATCCCCCATATCATGCGTATCTCCACGCGGCGAGAGGTGCACTCCCACCCGCGAAGCACCCCAGACAGACAACACAGCATCCGTAATTTCAAAAAGAA